>NZ_JBZYAO010000002.1:0-377286 GCF_059820445.1 Paenibacillus sp. sgz302190 | reverse complement strand
GGACATCGACTGCCTCCAGTGACTGGCGGACGAACGCCGGGTCCGGCATCGTCTCGAGAAAATTGCCGCCGGATTTGTAGAACATCCGGAGCTTGCGCTCCTGCTCCTCGGGCAGGAGCGCGTTCTCCAGGGTGACGCCGACGATGTCGCCCTGCCAATCCGGCAGCTCGAAGCCCCAGAGCTGCCCGATGCGCTTGCGGTCGGCGGCGCTGCTGAATTCGCCGCCGGGGAGGCTGAAGGGATCGGCGCCCATTTCGCCCGATCCCTGGACGCCGCTGTGGCCGCGGATGGGCATCAGCCCGCAGTGCGCGCGGCCGAGAAAACCCCGCAGGAGGGCGAGATTCGCCACCTGCGAGATGTTGTCCGTGCCGAAGCGGTGCTGTGTGAGCCCCATGCTCCACACGAATACCGCGCTCCCGGCACGGGCCAGCAGCTCCGCGAACTCGCGCATGCGCTCGCGGGAGAGCCCGGACGACTGCTCCAGCGTCGTCCAGTCCTGCTGCGCCGCATGGGCGCGCAGCTCTTCGAAGCCGTTCGTGTGCGCCTGCACGAACGCGTGGTCGATGGCGGAGCCCGGCTGGCGCTCCTCCATCTCGAACCAGTGCTTCATGACCCCGTTCATGAAGCCGATGTCGCCGCCGATGTTCACCTGGTACACATCGTCGGCCAGCTTCGTCCCGAACAGCGCCGATTCGGCAATGGAGGGAATCCAGTACTGCTCCATGGACGGCTCGTAGTACGGGTTAATGACAATGATTTTCGTCCCTTTGCGCTTGGCCGCATACATATACTTCGTCGAAACCGGCTGGTTGTTCGCGGCTACGCTGCCCCAGAATACAAGGACGTCCGTGCCGATCCAGTCCTTGTAATTGCAGGTCGAAGCGCCTACGCCGATGGAGCGCTTGAGCGCCGTCTTCGACGGCGAGTGACAGATGCGCGAGGCGTTGTCGATATTGTTCGTACCAAGGAATCTGGCCACCTTGGCCGCGGTATAATACGACTCGTTCGTGATCCCTCGGGCGGTCAGATAGAACGCCATCTGCTTCGGATCGATCGCCCGGATTTTGGCCGCGATTGTATCCAGTGCTTCATCCCACGTCGCGCGGCTGAACTTGCGCTCTCCGGCCCGCCGGATAAGCGGATACGGAATGCGGCCGAGCGCTCTGAGCGCGGTGCTGTCCATGCGCCGCAGCTCATCGATGTCGGCGTGCAGCACCTCCTCGCGGATCGCGGGCATCGTATTCAGCCGCAGCACGTTGAGCCGCGTTGTGCAAAGATGCGGTCCGTCGAGCGTCTGGTCGTACAGCCCGGATACTCCCAGCGCGCAGCCGTCGCAGACGCCCTGCGTCAGAATCCGGTACGCGTACGGCAGATTGTCCCTGTTCTGCCAGGCGATTTTTGCCGTCTCGCGGATATGTTGCGGTTTGATTTTACCGAGCCCGAACGGAACAGCGCTGACCCACAGCTTGGGATTCGGCATGGCAGGCAGCTTGATCGGCCCGGTATGTTTGGTTGTACCCATGTTCCTCTCTCCTCGTATAGTTATAGGGACCGGACTTTTCCTTCGGCGCAATTGCTGCTTTTTCACAAAAAAACCACCGCAAAACCGCCTATCTGGTTCTTAGGTGCAGATCCAAATAAGCAGCTTCACAGTGGTTAGTCTCCGGCAGGTTCGCTACCAAGCGCCAACAGCACTTTATGCATGTATATAATTGTTTTGGGGCTTTACTTGCAAAATTTCCGCTCGATGTCCTGATCGAACACAAAGACCGACATTCCCGTATCTTCCAGGATATCGATATCGACGAACAGCCGGACAAATTGGGCGCCCAGCAGTTCTTCCATTTCTACGGGCGGATGATCGCGGTACATTTCTTTGACCATTTCCGTGCGAGCCGTACGAAGCATCTGTCTGCCATCGTCGGTTTTCGCGATAAATTTTTCCACGGGGGACAAATTGCCCTCCATCTCGCAAATGGCCCAATGTTTGCAAAAGGTCGTCTTGATCCGTTCCGGCCCCTTGCCCATGTGCCGTTTGCGGTAAGCCTTCACGAGGTTGCTGAATTCCGCCTCGGTTCGGTTCATGAGTCAGCCACCTTCATTAATCTCTTCAGGGCGTCGCACCGCTTGCGCGCACATATTCATCTTAATGGAAGGAAGGCTTTTGTTCAATAAGAAATCGTTCGATTACCGGTCCCCGGCCACGATTTGCAGCAGCTCTCCGACTGTTTCCATCGCATACTGGGCTTGCCCGCAGGAACGGGCTTCCCCGACGGCAGCCGCCTTCATGCCCGCGCGCAAAGCTGCCTCCACTCCGGCTTCCGCATCTTCGACGACAAGACAATGCTCCGGGGCAATGCCCAGCATGTCCGCCGCCATCAGGAACACTTCCGGATGCGGCTTGCTTTGCGTAATGTTATTTCCGTCCGAAATTGCATGAAAGGAGCCGTCAAGTCCGGTTTTTCTCAATATGAGCGGAGCGTTCTTGCTGGAAGAGCCGATGGCGATTTTGATGCCCCGCTGTTTCAGCGCTTCCAACGTTTCTTTGACGCCCGGCAAAAGGTCCGCTTCCGTCAAAGCCTCAAGAAGTTCCTTGTACGCTTCGTTTTTTTGCTCCATGAGCTGCCGTTTCTCCTCTTCGGAATACATTCTTGACGCCCGTTCGAGGATGATGTTCAGGCTTTCCATGCGGCTTACGCCCCTCAGCCGGTGGTTGATCTCCCGGTTGAATTCGATATTTTCACGCTCGGCAATTTGCTTCCACGCTATGTAATGATAATGATCCGTAGACACGATTACGCCGTCCAAATCGAAAATAACTGCCTGATAGCGCATTGGAACCCTCCTTGCCGCTTCTTTTTATAGTTTGGCTTCCCAGTAATTGCAGTATGGATCGATCGGGTTCACGCCTTTGAAAGGGGTGCGGCCCAGCAGCTTGTCCACTACGGCGTCGACGACATACTCGCTGCTGGAATAAGCGTTGACGAACGTTTTGATCTGCGGCACATCCTGCAAATGGTACGGGCTTGCCAAAGAAATGAAAGCTGTCGGCACTTCGTGGATCAGGAACGGCATATCCAGGCCCATCGGCGGCGCCCAGGTGATGCGGACGACCGTCTGGTTGCTCGCGGTTTCGATGCTGGCGTAGTACAGGACGAGGTCGTAATTGTCTTTGTAGTCTTGAATCGGCGCAAACCTGTTCGCAACCGCAGTCGCCGGATCGAAAACCTCCACTTCGAAGCCTTCCCGCTTCAAACGGTTTACAAATGGAACGTGCGCCTGCTGGCTGCCGTAATTGCTCCCGTCTCCCGTCAGCACGAAACATAGAACGCGTCTGTGCCTTTGCGGATCGATCGGCAGCAGCGCCTGCGTATCCTTCACGAGGGTTACGGCTTCGTCCGCGCATTCGCACGCCCACTGTTCGTGCTCGCCGCATTTCAGCACCGTTAACGCTTCGGGCGCAGGCACGAGCGATCCTTCGGCTTGCTTTTTATGCAGCCCAAGCGAAGCCTTGAAGGCCAAAATGCGGGTGACCGCCTCGTCTACGCGCTCTGCAGTCAATATCCCGTTCTCCAATCCTTTGAGCATGAATTGGTAATCTTCGTACAGGTTCTTGTTGAACAAAAACATGTCGCAGCCGGCCGCGATAGCTTTGGGTACGGCAAGCTCCCGCTTCTCCGCCATCGTGAATCCGCCCATGTTCGTTGCATCCGTCACAATCATTCCGTTGAAGCCCAGCTTCCCGCGCAGCAGCGTTTGCAGCAGCTCCGGGGCAAGAGTAGCCGGCATCAGCTCTTCATCGCGGATTCCGGGCGCAAGCAGCCGGGAGTATTCCGGCAGCATGATATGGCCGATCATCACCGTATTGGCTCCGGCATCGATCATTCCTTGGTACACTTTGCCGAAAGTGGCATCCCACTCCTCGACCGTCAGGGAATTGATCGCAATATGCAGATGCTGATCGCGCTCGTCTACGCCATCGCCCGGAAAATGCTTGATCGATACCGCAACGCCGTTCTCCTGAATTCCGGTCATATATGCTTTGCTCATCGCAAGCACGCGATCCGGGTCGGAACCGTATGTCCGCGTATTGGTGATCGGGTTTCGGAAGTTCATGTCGATATCGATAACCGGCGCAAACGACCAGTTGCAGCCTACCGCCGCACCCTCACGCCCGGCAATGACGCCCAGCCTGCGGGCATGCTCGGCGTTGTCCGTCGCCGCTATTTGCATAGGGCGGCCGTAAAAGGTGCCGTCCGAGGCAATTCCGTTGCCACCTGCTTCCAGGTTGGCCGCGATGAGCATCGGGATCTTGGATTTTCCCTGCAAAAACCGGTGTACATCCTGATTGGCCAAGCCTTCATCCGGCCGGAACATGATGCCGCCGGGCTGAATGTCCTTCAGAATCGCCGTCAATTCCTCCCGGTCCTTCGTTCGGCCGACAGGGCAAAACAATTGACCGATTTTCTCCTTTATATCCATCCCGGCCAGCGTAGACTTCACCCATTCGATGTCTTCGTCTTCCAGGAAAAAAGGGTTCGCTTTTAAATTGATCATCTTATTCTTTGTCCCTCCATCATTGCTTACGTTAAAATAGCAGCCTTATCGGCCCCAACAACCCGCTGGGCTCCTGCTGGGCAAAACGCGAGAAGAAATCGCGCCTTTCCTTAACGAGCGTATTCGTCACCTCGATAGCCAGCTCATTGATTCCGGGGCGGACAAGCCCGCTAATATCGAGACGATAAGGCGGACATATGCGTACGCCGGCCGATTGCCCGTTCACCCAAACTTCCGCCGTTTCGTACACTTCCCCCAGGTCGAGCGCAACCGGGCCCTCGCCGGATTCCCATTCAAATTCCGTTTCGTAACGGAAGGTGCCCGAAAATCGGGGAAGTTTGTCCGGCCGGCTCATGCTGACCAATTGTTCCACCGTGCCCGCGGAGACGAACGAAGGATATTGCAGCGAAGTCGCCGTGGCCAGCTTCCAATTTCCTTTTATTTCAACGCTCTGAGTTGGCGGTGTCTGCGGCTGCAGGACCCCTTTCCCGGTTATTTCCTGCAAATCCACAGAGCTGCCAGTGTCTTTTCCTGCCAATAAAACGATCGTTTCATAAGGGCTAAGCCGCAAGGGTACAGCCGAGCCTTCCAGCGTCGCCTGACTGTCGACAGAGCTTATTCGGTTAAAAAGAGCGTCATACGCCAGGATGCTGCCGTTAACCGGCAATTGCACGTTCGTTTCAATAACTTCCGCCGGATGCTCGTTGAAAAATAAAAACACATCCAGCTCCTGCTGCTCGTAGCGGTAATAGCGCAAGTACGGCTGCTCCGTATCCGTTTCGATGTCGCCCAGGCCCATCTCGCGAATCCGCGGGGCCAAGCCGCTCAGCGGAACGATCTCCGCCCGCGGATGTGCGACGAGGGCTCCTAGCGCAGCGGAGGCATCCGTTCCTTCACTGGCGCGCTCGGGCCAGCCGCCCACGAACAGCAGCGGCAGTCCCCGATCCGCCATGCCGACCAGGCGGTCGAGCAGCTTCTGCGGCAGCGCCTCGGCATAAGGGACGATCAGGCAGCCGTAGTCCTCCGGACCGACCGTTAGCCGGCCCTCGGAGACGGATGCCGATTCCAGGAGCGCGTCGACCGGCAGCACGTCGCAATCGATCTGTTTGCGCGTCAGCTCCTTCACGGGCTTATGGAAATACATATAAGCGCCCGACCACTCGGCTTCCGCGTGATACAGCACAGCCGTCGGCGCGCGATGCCGCCCTCCCGACAGCAGATGGCTCATCCTGTTCGTATAGCGGTTAAGTATGCGGTAGTACCGGTACTGCGGATTATGTCCTCGCGCGTACAGATGAGGAGGACAGTCCGGGTCCGGGTACTCTTTTTGCGAAAAAGCATGCGGGATGAAATAGTTGACGCCGCGCACAAGCATGTGGTCCGTCAGCCATTTCATCAGTTTCAAACCCTCGGCCCATCCGTATGCGCCGAACACTTCGGCCAGCGTGCGCCCCTTTTTCTTCGGATCGATGTGTCCTGCCGAAGAAGCGAGCTTGGCCAAGCCGTAATGGAAAAATTCGCTGTCCACCGTTCCGGCGATCCAGGAGAAGTCGGCTTCGTCAAAGCCCGGCACGAGCTGCCACAAGACGACATCCACGCCGGACATATCCTGACCGGACACTGCCCTGAAGAAATGTCCCGGCCCGCAGCCTAAACGCGCGTGAACGTTGTTGTCTTCGATCACGTGGCCGATATACTCCACGCCGCGCTCGCGGCACCAGTCGCCGAGCTGCGCGGAGAAGTTTTGCGCGTACAGTCTGCTGACGACGTTCATATAGGAATAGCGCACAGCAGCCGTCAGCTGTTGTTCGTCCGATTCGTGCCAAAGCAAAGGCAGGTACTGCAGGCAGGACGAGCCGAACTCCCGCTCCAGCTGTGCCGGCAAATCGCCGGTCCACGGCAGAACCACGTCTTTTTTCCCGGGCTTGGACTCAAAGTTGTATATGGCCCGGTCGTTGTAAAAACCGGGTTCATCGGAGAAAAAGCCGGCGAACGTTGCGCCAAAATCATCCCGATAGCGTTCATAGTAAGCCTCGTACATCGTATCGATCAGTACGCGCACGGATTCGGCGGCCAGCGGATTCACATAGTCATCGTACTTTTCGGGCGCCCCCTTCGGCGTTCTGACAAGCATGTATATGCGCCAAAACCCGGCCGGAACGTCCCAGTACAGGACGCCGTCCCGTACCTCGGAAGAAAGCTCGGCATATTCGCCGATCAGCGTGCCCCGCTCCGCATCCCGGCGAACGGCGACAACGGCTTCCAGCGCCTCTCCCTCCGACAGCCAGGGGTCGATCAGGAAGGAAGCGTCCTTCATCGGGCCCCGGGCGTCGATGTGACGCTCAGCCAAATACAGCCTGCGCAGCTCCCCGGGGGCCTCCTTCAGCTTCCCGCCTGCGTGGCCGGTCGGAAAATGATCGTCGTCGAACACCCACACCCGCATGGAGCGGCTGCGCGCCTCCTCCATGATGACGTCCATGTCCGCCCACCAGCCCGGGCCCAGGAAGTCCGGATGAGGCCGCGACTCGATGCATACCGCCTTGATGCCGGCTTCGTCGATTCGGGCCATCTCTTCGCGGATGACCGCTTCCCCTTCACCCCGCTGCCACACCAAAGGCAAAATATAGTTGCCTTCTTTTCCTTCAAGCACATCTCTCAAGCGACTGTTCAAACGCCTTCAACCTCCGCTGTCAGTTTCGCGTACCGCCGGGGATCAGCCTTTAACGGCCCCGATCGTAATCCCTTTTACGAAATATTTCTGGAAGAACGGATAAGCGACAAGAATCGGAATCACCCCGATGACGGCAATCGCCATGCGGAACGTTGCGCTCGGCAAAGTCGCCAGCGCTTCGCTGGACTGCGAGCCCATGGAAGGGTCGCTGCTCAAAAACTGGATATCCGTCATAATCCGGTTCAATATGCTTTGCAAGCTGAAAAGCTTCGGATTCGTGATGTAGATCAAGCCATTGAACCAATCGTTCCAGTACGCGATCCCTTGAAACAGCCCGATCGTCGCCATTATCGGCATGGAAAGCGGCAGCACAATGCTGTAAAAAGTTTTGAACGCGCCCGCGCCGTCCATGCTCGCCGACTCCAGCACCGGAACCGGGATCGTAGTCTTGAAAAACGTCCGCATCAGGAGAACGTTGAAGCCGTTCATCAGCAGGCCGGGAATAATGAGCGCCTGAATCGTATTTTTGATTTCAAACACTTGCGTATAAATCAAATAGGTCGGAACGAGACCGCCGTTGAACAGCAGGGTGAAAAAGACGAAAAAAGCGAGCGGATTGACAAAAGGAAGATCCCGACGGGACAGCGGGTACGCCAGCAGCGACGTAATGATGAGGCTCGCCGTCGTTCCGATCGCAGTGACAAAAATCGTAATGCCGTACGCCCGGAATATATTCGCCGCTTCATTCCACAAATAAGCGTAGGCGCTAAAGCCGAACTTTTCCGGAAAGAAGGAATATCCGTTTTGCACGATGGTCTTTTCATCCGTAATCGAGGACATGAACAACAAGAGAAAAGGCAAAATACATGACGCTGCGTATATCCATAAGACTGTGTGTCCGATCCACTGCCATGTGCGGGTTTCTTTATTAACCATTGGGGGACCTCCTTAAAATAATGCATTCTCTTTGTTGATTTTACGGACGACATAATTCGATAAGAGCACCAGCACGAACCCTACCAACGATTGATACAAGCCCGCGGCGGAAGACATGCCGATATCGCCAAGCTGCATCAGGCCCCGGTATACGTAAGTATCGATAACGTTGGTCGTGTTGTAGAGCGATCCCGAATCCATCGGCACCTGGTAGAATAGACCGAAGTCCGAATAAAAAATGCGGCCGATCGCGAGCAGCGTCATCATGGTGATGACCGGAGCGATGAGCGGAATCGTAATGTTGCGGATTTGCTGCCATTTGGAGGCTCCGTCCAAAGTAGCGGCCTCGTAGTATTCCTGGTCGATACCGATAATCGCGGCCAAATAGACGATACACAGGTACCCGGCTCCCTTCCAGGTATGGATAAAGGTCAAAATGTACGGCCACACGCCTGGCTCGTTGTACCAGGAGACCGCATCCAGGCCCAGCATCGGAAGCACCGTTTTGTTCACGAATCCGTTATCCATGCTCAGCATGGCGAACACCAGATAGCTGACGATGACCGTAGAGATCAGGTACGGCAGCAAAATCACGCTTTGATAAAATTTGGACAAAAATTTGTTCTTGATTTCATTCAGCAAAATGGCGACTCCGACAGCCACAACCAGGTTGATAACAATAAAGACTGCATTGTATAAAATCGTGTTTCGCGTAATGATGTAGGCGTCCGCCGACTTGAACAAATATTCGAAGTTTTTCAGCCCTACCCAATCGCTGCCCCAAATTCCTTTGGCGAAATTGACTTCTTTAAAAGCAATGACCAGCCCGAACATCGGCATATAGTTGTTGATGATCAAATACACGATTCCCGGGATAATCATCAGATAATACGGGAAAAACTTTTTAAATGTTTTCCATGCCCGGCTGCTTGTCCGGGTATTGGCTGTTCGCTCGGCGCCCAGCGCATTCGCGTTTGATGGATTGTTCATGTCTCTTTCCCTTCTTTCTCTTTTCGTCTTTGCTGTACTTTAATAGTAAGAAATTCGCGGTCCCCTCACTATGTCGGACTCGACTTTTCATTAGCACATTTTCGACTTCGTTCGCGGCCGGACTTGGCCGGCTTCCAAGCAAAAAGGCCGCCCCCTCCGTCACTTCCGTGACTCGCGGGGCAGCCTCTGCCAATTGCCGGTTATTTGCTTTGTTTTGCCCATTCGTCGAGCTGTTTTTGTTTCTCTGCGATGATTTTGTCAATGCCCGAGGATTTCAATTTGGCAATGAATTCAGGCAGTATTTTATCCGGGTCTACGCTTCCCGTTTCAAGCGCCAATTTATATTGGTTGAGCACGTTCGTTACCGCTGCATACTCCGTTTTTACGGGGTCCGGACTGAAGGAGAAGCCAAGCGCTTTCGATTTGCCTGCTTGCTTGTTGAAGCTGTCCATCTTTTCCCAAATTTTTGGGTCATCTCCGGTAAACACATGGGACAAGAATTGGTTCCCGAACATCCAGCCTTGGTTTAGAGCGTAAGCTACCGATTTGGCGTCCATTCCGGCCGGATATTCAATTACGCCGCTGTTGTCAGCCTTTTTGACGTAATCTTTGCCTTCAATCCCCCAGTCAAGCAGGTTAACGATGTCTTTGTCGGAATACATCAAATTCAGGAACTGCATCGATTTGTCCGGTTTTTTCGCATTGATCGGGATGCCCCACATAATGGTTGCAACCGTCGACGTTGTCATTGTGGCCGGAGTCAGAGGAATCGTCGTTATCGGCGCCCCTACGCCCCGGCTATCCTGCATATCCATGCCCGGCTTTTGATTCGTCAGATAGGCGATGCCTTTGCCGGCTTTCAGCAGAGCGAAGCTGCCGTCCTTATTCGTCGCCGCATCCTGCATAATGTAGCCGGCCGTGTACCAGCTTCTCATTTTCTTCACGAATGCCGCATATTCGGGTGTTTCATAGAGATTGACAACTTTCAGGTTGTTGTCGTAATTCGGCAGGACGCCGATGGCGTCGCCCAAATTATCGAACCATCTGTAGCTGTCCAGGAAGGATAAGCCTGATGTCTGCGGAACAAGCGGCGTCAGATTCGGCTCGGCGCTTTTGATTGTTTTGAGCGCGCCCTCGAGGTCGTCCAATGTCTTGATGCTGTTCGCATCGATTTTGTATTTATCCAAATATTCTTTCTTTATATTCACGCCGTAATTTACGGCCAAATCCCGATTGCTCGGAATCGCGTACGTGCTGCCGTTCACTTTGGTCGCGCTGAGCGAGGCCGGATCAAATACTTTCTTGATATCCTGCCCGTATTGATCCAGCAGCGGGTCCAGCTTCATCAGCTGGCTTTTGGCTACGTAACTCGTATACGTTCTTCCGGAAACGAACATCAGATCCAATTTTTCATTGCTGGAGAGCATCAGGTTGGACTGCTGAGCCCAAGAGCCGACATTGATCGGAGTCAGTTTCACCGTAGCATTGATTTTCGGCAGCGTAATTTTATTGATAGCGTCCTGCACTTCCTGCATATTGGAAGGTATCGCATTGTACGCGGAGAAGGCCACGGTCAGTTCGTAAGGGGCCTCTTTGCCCCCTGCCGCGCCGGACGGCGAAGCCGAGGAATTGCCCGCGGCGTCCTTGCCCCCGCATGCCGTAAGCGTTATCATGCTTCCCGCTAATACAACGCCCAACAATTTGGTTGTTCTTTTCATTGTACTCCCCCATTTGAGTAAATTATGAAGCTACCTTGATTGTACGGCTGCACCGATGGATCTACTATGCTCATTTCGACTTTTCATTAACACGGATTCGACCTAAAAGTCACTTTTTGGCACGCTGCCTGTAGTCGCTCGGATTGAGGCCGGCGTGCTTGCGGAACACTTTCGTAAAATAGGAAAGGTTATTCATCCCCACATGCGTAGCCACATCGGTGACCGGCATATCCGTCTTGTTCAACAGCTCCTGCGCGATCCGCAGGCGCTCGTGGAGCAAATATTCCTTCATGGACATCCCGGTTTCCTTCTTCATCATACGATCCAAATAGTCCGGATGGAGAAAAAACTGATTGGCGATATGCTCCCGGCTCAAGTCCTGGTCATAATGCTTGGAAATATATTTCCCGACTTTGGAGGCTACCGAGTGCGTCGCTTCGATTTCGCGGATATGATCCATCGCCTTGGCGACCATATGCTGAATCCATTCCAGCATATCCATGACCGAGCGGCCGCTCCCCGCGGACAATTCGATGGACCTGCTGTCCTTGAACAGCTCGCGGGCCTGAATCCCCTTCTCCTTCAGGACGGAGTATACAATCTGCATAAAATCGTGATGGAACTGGTGCATGAAGGCTGCGTCCATCCCCGAATTTTGCACGGTTTTCGTCAAATAATGCTTAACCTCGGCCAGCACCTGATCTTGAGCGCCCTGCGCCAGCATGACCGACCATACTTTCATATCGGGCATCGCCGCCGAAACGGACGACTGCGGCTGCCAGCTGCGCAGGAACACCCGGTTGTAATAGGCGACATTATTTTTCTTAAGGCTGAGCAGTTGGCGCACCATCTCGGGCATTTCATGAATCAGAGACGCGTCCCCGACATAGCAGGAAAGGTCGCAATAAAAGTAGCGGTAGCACGATGAAATATACGCCTCCAGCTTGCTTTTCAACAGGTTGGCATCCAGCCGGGCATCTGCGGGCAGCAGGAGCACGGCAAGCATTTCGTTGCGATCCAAAGACATCAGCTGCGCGTCGATGCCCAGTTCGCGAATGACTTCCGCCGCGGCATTTTTCAAGCCGTATTCCAAAATTTTTTCATCCCGCAAAGTCAGCGTCTTATGCCATCTCTGCACATGAATCAGCACGGGCAGCACACGCATGTCTTTGGCGTACGTAATTTTCCGCTCATCCATCGCCTTACGGGCGGCATCCGGATTGGACGGAATAACCAAATTCACGATATCCAGCCAAAACCGTTCGATGAACAAAGGATGATGCTGGACCCAGGATTGGCTGATCTGCGCCAATTCGCTTTCTTTGCGCACCTTTCCGATCGCTTTGACCATCACATCCTCCAGATCTTCAGGCGTAATCGGCTTTAGCAAATAGTCCAGGCTGCCCAGTTGGATCGCTTTTCTGGCAAAAGCAAAGTCCGCGTGGCAGGTCAGGAACACGGTCTCGGTCGCGGGATAATGCTCTTTGACCCAGGACAGCAGCTTCAGCCCGTTCTCCTGCGGCATTTCAATGTCGCAAAGCATGATGTCGATGTGATGGTTGGCGAAAATCTCTTTGGCCTGTGCGGCGTTATAAGCTTCATAGATGGCGGAAACTCCGATTTTGTCCCAATTCACGACTGTCTTTACGCCTCTGACAGCAAGAGGTTCGTCATCGACGATGAGCAAATGAAACATATAGTTGGAACCTCCCATTCATTAGTGATCCGGCTGCAGGGGAAGCTCGATTCGGACTAGCGCTCCCGAAGGCGTACGGTTCGAGAACGAAATGCGGGCGCGGTTGCCGTACAGCAGCCTCAGCCGGTGCCACACATTCCAAATTCCGATATGCTCCCCCTGCTCATCTATAATCCGATTGCCTACCCTGAGCTCCTGCAAAACAGCCTCCGGAAATCCTCTGCCCGTATCGCCGATCTCGATCCGTATATGCGGGTCCGGCTGCGAATCCTCCATCTCGATTCGAATAAAGAGCGCAAGAGGAACATCCATCTGCGGCGCATGTTTGATCGAATTCTCGATGAACGTCTGTATGACCAGCGGAGGCACGTGAATTTTATGGAACGATTCAGGCGTCTCAATGCGGAAGTTCAACGTTTGCTGGAACCGCAGCTCCTGAATCCGGATGTAGTTGCGCACATGCTCCAGCTCATCGTTCAACGGGATGAACGTCAAATTGCTTTTTAACATATAGCGAAAATATTTGACCAGGCGCAGCGTCATTTCCTGGATCAGCTCATAGTCTTTGACCAAAGCCAGATTGTACAAAATGTTCAAGGAATTCAGGAAAAAATGCGGGTTGATCTGCAATTGCAAATACTGGAGCTCCGCCTTCTGCTTGCTGATTTGCTCCTCGTACACATGAATTTTCAATTCTTCGATCTGGCCGATCATCTTGTTGAAGGTCGTATGCAGCAGTTGGAACTCGTCGGAAGCAGGGTACGGCTGAATCCGCACTTTGACGCCTCCTTCCCCGATGCGCTTCATGGCCGACACAATCCGCATCAGCGGAATCAGCATCGTCTTGCGAAGGAACAGCAAAAACCCCGGCAGCAGCAGCAATCCCAAAAAAGAAACCACAAACACGATTCGATTCAAATAAGGCAAGTTTTGCAAAATCGTCTCATTCGGTATCATCGCAACGAGGCTGAAATTCGCTTTCTTGGACCGTTCGCCGACGATCAGGAATTGATTCTTGGCTCCGGTCAAATAATACTGCTGGAAGCTCCGGCTTAAATCAACGTCCTTGGCCGGCGCGCGCGCATCGTCGGTCATCGGCTCGCCGCGGTCCGTGACGAACATGGAAGCTCCCTTTTCCCCGATATGAATGAGCGTCAGCGGCAGCATTAACGTTTTGACATTGACCCAGGCGCCTACGTACATATTGCCCAGCTTGAGAATGCGAAACAAATAATAATCGCGGTTAATCTTTTTGACAAACCAGTTGCCCTGCAAGGACGGCCCGGATTCAGGCGCGCCCCCCAGTTCCGTCCGCAAATACTCCCTGACAAAATCCCTTTCGCCCGAATCGGACACCTGGTTTTTGACAACATCCAGCAAGTCTTTTTGCGCCGGCGAATATATAAAGTAGGAATCGACTTTATACATTAATATGTCATTCGAAAGCTTGTCCGACAGATGAATCTTGGCCAGCATATAATCATCCGGCGTAGGCGGGCTCCTCAGGATTTGCAGCTCAAAATTGGCCGACAGCAGAGAATTCAAGTATTTATCCGCCTCATCCAGCCCGCTGTCGATTTGCCCCATATACAGGGAGATCATATTTTTGTTGGACATCGCGACCTGCTCGCGGACTACGTGAATCGCGTAAAAATTATTATAAAAAAGCAGCCCCAGCAAAGGGATGGCGACAAGCAAAAAGCTGATGACCAACTTGAACCTGATCGAATTCCAGGGAATGTGCAGCTTGGGCAGGTTCATAGAGCCGCTCTCCTTTTTAAACCGGATTATTCTCACATATGATGTTACATCGCGATCTTAATACCCACATTAACGGTGCGTCGCTTTTTTTGCTATCCTGGATTCGACCTAACTACCCAACGAATTCGACTTTTTTAGCAAACAACCGGAAAAAACGCCAGGAACATGCGCCCCTGACGGTACGATCCTGCTATAAGTTCCACCGCTCCGTCGAATCCCGCCGGGTGTGCTGCAGCTCTGCATGGCGGCGGGCGACCTCTGCCGGCGGCGGCCGATGCGCCTGCTCACCTTCTAGTTTGCAGCATTATTCGACAAATATCCAGCACACTTCGAAGGGGTCTGTACAATGCGAAAATCCCTGCACTTTTGCAAGCTGCCCAGTAACCCATATGCCTGAACCTGACGCACAATTTGCCTGATTGCGTGAAGAAAACCTGCAAAAGTCAGGCTGTTGAAAAACCCCCGCGTCAGAGGCGATAGCCACAATCTGCCTGGCCGCGCAAAGAAAACCTGCAAAAATACATGAATTTGCGTCTTTAATCGCTGGCCACCGAGAATTCCTGCAAAAGTGCAGGCTTTTCAGCGAGGACATGGGCTCAGGTTCACTTTCAGCAAAAATTCCTGCACTTTTGCAGGTTTTTCGCCAAAATGAACCATGATTACAGAAAAAACCTGTACTTTCGCAGGCTTTTCCCTCTCGGGCCCCTTGTCCCAGAGGCCTGCATGTATGCCTGCCGCACCTTAGCACGCCCAACGAAAAAAACACCGCAAAAAAAACACCTCCCTTGCGTTCGCATTTCAGCGAGAAGGAAGGTGTTTTACTGTTTTAACGGAAGCCTTTGGGGACGCCTTCCCCATGGATGCCGCGCAGCAGCGCATGAAGAAGGGCGGCCAGCTCCTGTGCGGTGGCAGCGTCCGAGATGCCGCCTTCCGCACTCAGCTTCTTGTTCACGAAGGGCACGAGCATCGTTCCCCCTTCTACTATATGCGCTGTCAGCATGCGCAGAGTCAGCATTAGCGAGGCATGCGCCTGCCTGCCCCCTGTCGCCAGCGGGGACGCACTAATCGCAGCCGTAGGCTTGTTCAAAAACTCACCCGAAGATACGATCCAGTCGAGGGCGTTTTTCAAAACGCCCGGTACTCCGTTCGCATATTCGGGCGTACATAGAAGCACTCCGTCAGCCGCTTTCAGCCGAGCGCGAAAATCGTTGACCGCGGCAGGCGGCTCCTCCCCGTCCAGATCAGGGTTAAAATGCGGGAGCTCCCCGATCCCTCCATACAACGTAACCGTCATAGAGCCGGGGGCCAAAGCCGCCGCTGCGCGCAAAAGGATCGTATTCGACGAGCTTGCCCGAAGGCTGCCGGATATCGCCAAAATGTCCGCCGTTTTTCCATCCATCTCTTCCATTTCCTCCTTGTTCGTACAGCCATAGCGCTTCAAACCTATTCTAAGCCATGACATTAATGTAAGAGTCAAGGGATGAAAGAAACGTTGCGACTAGTGGCAGCCGCCTGATGATCGGCTCTAAAGGTTCGGCCTGGTTCCGATGACGACGGTGGCGTCCAGTTCGTCGGAACTCGCCACCTGCGGGATCAGCCCGCTGCGGGCAAAAATCTCGACGGTCTGCGGAGCCTGCCGCTCGCTCGTCTCGACCAGCAGGCGGCCGCCCGGCGCCAGCCAAAGAGGCGCCGCAGCGGCTACCCGCCGCTGGAGGTCGAGCCCGTCCGCGCCTCCGTCGAGCGCCACCCGCGCCTCATAAATGCGGGCCTCCGGCGGCAAAAGCCTGATCGCTTCCGTGGGCACGTAGGGCACATTAGCGATCAGGATATCGACCCGGCCGCGCAGAGCAGCCGGCAGCGGCTCGTAGAGGTCACCTTCGTACACGTGACCTCCGGCAGCAGCGACGTTGCGGCGAGCGCAGCGCACCGCAGCGGGATCGATGTCGACGGCGTGCAGCTCGACCCGGTCCAGACCGGCGGCCAGCGCGACGCCCAGCGCGCCCGTGCCGCAGCACAGGTCCGCCACTACGGCTCCGGCACGAGCGAAGGCGGCGGCCTGGCGGACAAGAAATCCGCTGCGTTGCCGGGGGACGAAAACTCCCGGGTCCACTTCTATCCGCAGACCGCAAAACTCCGCCCAGCCGATGACGTGCTCGAGGGGCAGGCCGGCAACCCGCCGGTCCACCATGCCGGCAAGGTCGGCCGGCGTCCGCGCCGCAGAAATGAGCAGCCGGGCCTCATCCTCGGCGAAAACACAACCGGCCGCCCGCAGCCTGGCCGCGATCCTTTTACACTCCTCCAAGTTCAAAACAGCGCCCCTTATGTTCATCAATCCCTCTCCTCTACGAAAGGTTACAAATTCATTATGAACATTTTATCCCCGTCTCAGCTTGCCGGACAGGTACAAATTCGTTATAAGGGACTTCCCCGCCCCTTAACCGCCAAAAAGACTGCCAATCCACGGCAGACCCGAATTCAATCCCTGGCTGCTTCGCTAAACGCAAGTAAAAAGAGACCTGCTATCGCCCCGAACAGGTCTCTTTTTGCATCCGCTTCCTTCCGCTCAAAACAAATCCAGCTGCCTCGGCGCCAGCCCCTCGTAGTCGAGCCCCAACATCTCCATCAGCTCTTTGGCGTTGCCCGCCGCATGTCCCCCCGAGTTGTTGTTGAAAATAACGCATATATCCTTCACCTGCTCCTGCAGCTGCAGCAGCCGCTCTTTCCATTCCAGCAGCTCCTGCCGGTTGTAATGATATAAATACCGGACATCGCGCCAGTTTGTCTCGCTGTTTTGCTTCCAACCGCTTACGTTGCGGCCGTGAAAACGAACGATGGTCATGTCCGGGTGCGTCGCCCGCAAAACCGTCGGCACCGAACCGATCCCCGCTTGCGGCTCATCGCAAATGCTGTGCATCCAGCCTTCCCGCTGCATAAAAGCCAGCGTCTTCTCCATCATCCCATCCGCAAACCAGCTCTGATGGCGAAACTCCAGCGCGGCCGGCAGGCTGCCCATCTTGGCCTTCGCATAGCGGAGCAAGTCGACATTCGCCTTGCTGCATTCAAACCATGGCGGATACTGAAACAGTACCGCCTTCAACCGGCCCGCCTCCTGTACCGGACGCACCGATGCCAAAAAAGCGTCAAACATCTGCTCCGTTCCGGCAAAAGGATTCTCGCCCCGCAAATGGCCCGTCATGCCCTGATATGCTTTAACAATAAAGCCGAACCCGCCCGGCGTTTCATCCAACCATTTGCGGTAATTGCGCTCCGGTTGAACGGCATAAAAGGAACTGTCCAGCTCCACAATCGGAAAATGCGCCCCGTATATTTGCAATTTTCCACGGCTGTTTTCGCCCAAATCATGGTCGCCCCATCCGCTTAATCCGATATAAATCAAAGGCTATCCCCTCACCGCGTTTTTCCTTCCATTGTAGCCAAGCGGATGTTCAAAAATCAAATCACACTTTCCCTAAAATACACCAGCTATACTTCCACCTCTTTATATTAATTACAAACTTTTTACTAAAATATTGAGGTGAAACAAAGGGGACTCTATCTGGAAATTTATATACTTCGTGCCGCAGCCATTCGTTCGATGGCCTGGCAGCAGCGGTAAAACCTGCAAAAATGCAGGCTTTTTCGATGAAAGCGGCTCGTTTTGGCGAAAAGCCTGCGATTGTGCAGGAATTTCCGGTTGAAATGGGTCTAAGCCCGGGGGCTAGATGAAATTGCTGCACTTTTGCAGGAATTTTTCGCTGCTGGCGCATTGACGAGCAAAAAACTGCACTTTTGCAGGTTTTCTTCTTCTCGCCTTATCCCCAGCACAGCAAATGAGCTTCTCAACAGTTTGAATAATACAGGCCATAACGCAAGCTTCTGTGCCGCGCCAGCTCCGGCGATGCACTAGCCCGGCTTCTCCAGCATCAGGGTCCATCCATGAGCCGAGCCGAAGCTTAACGGCGTCTTTGACGGCCCGTTGGCTTGTCACATCACATCGTCCCGGAAAAGCTCGTTGTAATACACGTATTTGCTGGCAGGGTACTTAAAGCCCAGAAACATGCCGGAATACGCGATCTCCAGGCTGATCAGCCGTTTCGTCCTGACGGTGCTGCGGATCAGCCGGCTGAGGAACGCTTTATTCCCCTGTTTGATCGCATGGGCCACGAGCGCGGCATATTGCGGATTGCGGGCGAGCTCCCGGTAAAGCGGGACGACCTCCCTGGCTATCGCCCGATGGATCGAGCCGTTAAAAGTGAATTGGGCCTGCCCCGGGCGGATCGATGTCGCATTGGTAATTGCATAGATCGGCTTCGGCAGCGGAAAATCGACGAAATAGCCGATGCCGTTCGAGGCAAGCGAGGATAGCGGCTCAGCGCCGATCACGGAGCGGAGCATCTTTTCCATGACCGCCAGATCCGCTTCGCGCACGGCTTTGGCCCATTTCTCGGCAAAAGAGCGGCTGGCAGCTATTTTGCAGTAGAAAGGAAGCATGATTGCTGCCGCTTTGCGCAGCGCGAGTGCGGGGAGAACGATTTTTTTGCGGTGACTTTGCAGCTTTACCGGTTTAATGAATACCCCTCCCTGAATGAATCTTCCGTATTACAGACTATTACATCAGGGAGCGATAGGTGCGCCGATTGCGTGCAGCACAATAAAACCCGGGGAGCTTTTGTCCCCGGGCTCGCTATAGCAACCGCATTTATGTTAATATTGCCCGGCCGCTGCGCCGGCTCGGTTTTGGCCATTTGGCCTTGAGGGCCGCTTGCACGTCAGCCCAGAGCTGCTCCTTGGTTTTGCCGTCGATGCTGATGCCAAGCTTATGCGCCCGCTTGAGCAGATTGCCGATTTTCTTTTGCTCCCGGGCCTGCCCGATCGCGGAGCGAAGCTGCTTCGCCGTCAATCCGTCCGTGCCGATGCCGAGTGTTCTCGCTGTTCCTTGCAGCTTTGCCAGCTCAGCCTCCTGAATCTCCGTCTTGAGCTCCTCCTGCGTTTTACCGGCCATAGTACCGATGCCCAGCTTCGCCGCCTTTGCCTGCAGCCTGGACAGCGCCCTGTCCTGCAGCAGCCGCTTGCCCGGATAAAAACCGGAGCTTATAGACGTTTCAGCCGCGGCCTCCAGCTCCGCTTCGGCCATCGTCGGAATGCCTGAAGCTATAAGCTCTGCCAGCGCGATTCCCATCAATTCTCTATGCATCATCATACACACTCCTCTATGTTCAAATACGGTTTTTTACTATATTACCCCCATCATAGCGGAAAAATATGTCATAAGTTTGACTTCGGCACTGGCGGCAGCTGAATCGAGAAAACTGTACCTCTGCCGGGCATGGACTCCACCCGAATCCAGCCTCCGTGCGCCTCTACGATGCTTCTGCAAATGGCGAGGCCGAGGCCCGCGCCGGTGCGGTTGCGGCTTTCGTCCACCTTGTAGAACCGGTCGAATATATATGGCAGCTTCTCCGCCGGAATGCCGGGGCCGTTATCCCATACCTCGATCCAGCGTTCGCCTCTTAGCTCCTTCAAGCGGATTCCGGCCGTGCTCCCCGGCGGGATATGCGCGATTGCGTTGTCCAGCAAATTGATGAACACTTGCTTGATCCGGTCCGGGTCCATATAAAGTACGAAAGGAGCTTCCTGCGCCTCGACCCACAGTCCGATGGCGTTAGCCTTCGCTTTCATCGTCAGCCCGGTCGCTACATCCTGCGCAAGCTCCGCAGCATCCGCCTCGACCCGGCTCAGCGTCACCCGCTTCTCGTCAAAGGACGAAAGCTGCAGCAAATCGTCCACCAGCTGGCTGAGACGCTTCGTCTCGGACAGGGACACCTGGATAAAGTCGCGGGCGTCCGCGGGATCGACGACTTCATCGACGATGCCTTGCAGAGATGCGCGGATCGTCGTAATCGGCGTCCGCAGCTCGTGCGAAATTTCCGAGAGGAAACGCTTGCGCCCCTCTTCGACTTTCTCAAGTTTGCCCGCCATCCGGTTGAGCGAACCTGCCAAAGAGGCGATTTCGTCTTTCCCGCGCACCGGCACCCGGCCGCTGAAATCCCCCGTCGCCAAAGCTTCCGCCGTTCGGCTCATAAGCTGTATCGGCTTCACAAAATGCCGCGAAACGGCGTACAGCACGATCCCCGCCATCAGCGCGATTAGAACGGCGGACATCATAATCGCCTGGTTGATCCCGCCGATCACCCCCTGGATGCTGCGCAGCGGGGTATACAGGAACAGACCGCCGGCAACCTTGTTATCCAGCAGGACCGGTTGTCCGACAATCAGCATATTCACTTTGCTGTTCTGGGTAAAGGGGCCTTTGACCGTAATTTGTTCGCCGTTAAGCACGCTCTGCACCCATTCATTGCGTTCCGGCACTTCCCCCAGCGGGATGATCTTTTCTTGATTGACACTGGGATGCCTGATGACGGAAACCCGCACTTCGGACGTTTTTTCCAGAGCGGTGATTTGTCTGCGAAACTCCTTTTGCGTGGTAGATCCGTCAAACAAGCCTTTGGCAAGTTCCTCGACCTGGCCGATCTTTTCCTGAAGCAGCTTCTCGCTGTGCTCGTACGTTTTCTGCCTCATGGTATAGCCGATCGTAGCCGCGATCGCGAGGATCGAGACGAGCGTAATAGCCATGTAAACAAACAGCAGCTTCCGGTAAAAAGAATTCAGCATGAGTCCGCTCCCTCGAATTTATAACCGATGCCCCATACGGTGCGGATATTCCACTCATTGTCTTTTTCCGTCATCGCCTTCAGCTTTTGCCGGATGCGCTTGATATAGACATCGACTACGCGGTCGTCGCCGTCAAAGTCCCAGCCCCATATTTTCGAAATCAAATCTTCTCTGGAGAACACCTGATTCGGAAAACGGGCGAAAAACAGCATGAGGTCATATTCCCGTTTCGGCAGCGATACTTCTTTGCCATCAACCGTGACTTCATGCGAGATGGCGTCGATGTGCAAACTGCCAAATTCGTAAACGTCCGTTTTGACGGGAGTTTCCAGCCGGGACGCTCTGCGCAAAATGCTCGTAATACGGGCGACAAGCTCGTTCGGATCGAACGGCTTGACCATATAATCGTCGGCTCCCATTTGCAGCCCTTCGATCCGTTCTTCCACCTGTCCTCTGGCGGTCAGCATCAGGATGGGCACGTCGCTTTTGGCGCGAATCTGATTGCAGACACTCCAGCCGTCCTGCTTCGGCAGCATCAAATCCAGCACCACAAAATCCGGATTCAACCGTTCGAACAGTTTCAGCGCGGCATCGCCGTCGTGCGCCGTTTCCACTTGAAAACCGCCCTTCTCCACATAGAGCTTGGTAATGCGGCAAATGTTCACGTCATCGTCAACGATCAAAACGGTTTTCTTCATCGTGCCCTCCTTGTCTCTCCGTCGCAACCTGTCTGGTTCCATTATACTTCGTTCAAACCCAAATTTCACGAATCGCGGGTCTGAACAAGAAACTGGACTTGCGACCGATTTCAAAGCCGTTTTCATGATTTATTTTCATAAAAGAGGGAGGCACGTTACAAAGTTGTGAACGATTTTGACCAAAACGGCGAAAAAAAGCTGCTCCCGCAGTCATCGGAGGATGACGGAGGAACAGCCTTGTGGTTTTATACTTCAAATGAACTTTTGAGCGAGACGATCAGGTTGAACACGAGACGGTCGACGGTCGTATGCTTCGGATCCACGTTGAAATAACCGTGACGGAAAAATTGGAACTTGTCATGCGCCTTCGCCTGCTTCATGTTGTCTTCGACGAAGCCTTGCACGATTTGCAGCGAGTTCGGGTTCAGCTTCTCCAGGAAGGAGGCGGCGTCATCGTCGTTATCGTCCAGAATAAGCGGCTCATACAAGCGGAATTCCGCAGGAACCGCGTGTTTGGCGTCCACCCAATGGATCGTGCCTTTCACTTTGCGGCCGGTAAATCCGCTTCCGCTCTTCGTTTCGGGATCGTATGTGCAGTGCAGCTCGACGACTTTGCCGTTCTCGTCCTTAATAAAATCGTTGCATTTGATGAAGTAAGCGTGCTTCAGACGCACTTCGTTGCCGGGAAATAGGCGGAAATATTTGTTCGGCGGATTTTCCATGAAATCGTCCTGCTCGATGTAGATTTCGCGGGAGAACGGAATTTGGCGGTGGCCCATTTCCGGATTTTCCGAATTGTTTTCCGCATCCAGCATTTCGGTCTGATCTTCCGGGTAGTTCGTAATCACGACTTTGAGCGGGTTCAGAATGCCCATCGTGCGCAGCGCCTTCAGCTTCAAATCCTCGCGGATGAAGTGCTCCAGCATTTTGCTGTCGACGACGCTGTAGCTTCTCGCTACGCCGATTTCACGCGCAAAATTGCGGATCGCTTCAGGCGTATAGCCTCTGCGGCGCAGCCCCGAGATCGTCGGCATCCGCGGGTCGTCCCAACCGTCAACCGCTTTCTCGTCGACGAGGAGCTTGAGCTTTCTTTTGCTCATGACGGTATTCGTCAGGTTGAGCCGTGCGAACTCGTACTGTCTCGGCACGTTCGGCATCTCGCATTCGCGGATCACCCAATCGTAAAACGGGCGCTGATCCTCGAACTCCAGCGTGCAAATGGAATGGGTCACGCCTTCGATCGCGTCTTCCAGCGGGTGGGCAAAGGCGTACATCGGGTAGATGCACCATTTGTCCCCTGTATTGTGGTGATGCGCGTGAACGACGCGGTAGATGACCGGATCGCGGAAGTTGATGTTCGGCGATGACATATCGATCTTGGCGCGGAGCACCTTTTCGCCATCCTTGAATTCGCCTGCGCGCATCCGTGCGAACAGGTCCAGATTCTCCTCCACGCTGCGGCCCCGGAACGGGCTTTCTTTGCCGGGCTCGGTCAGCGTTCCGCGGGATTCGCGGATTTGCTCGGCCGTTTGGTCGTCTACATAGGCAAGGCCCTTGCGGATCAAGACGAGCGCGCGGTTGTACATTTCCTCGAAGTAGTCGGAGGCAAAGAACAAGCCGTCCCATTGAAAGCCGAGCCAAGCCACGTCCTCTTTAATGGATTCTACATACTCCGTATCTTCCTTAACCGGATTCGTATCGTCAAAACGCAGGTTGGTCAAGCCTTTGAACTCGTCGGCCAGCTCAAAATTGAGGCAGATCGACTTCGCGTGCCCGATGTGAAGGTATCCGTTCGGCTCCGGGGGGAATCGGGTGACGATCTGGCTGACTTTGCCTGATTGCAAATCTTCGATTACAATGTTTTTAATGAAATTGGATGGAGTGCTCTTCGTTTCCATTGATGCCAGCCTTTCTCCCTCGGGGTTTAAAGTTTTATTTTCTATCATACACTAATTCTTAGCAAAATATAAAGGAGCCAGCGCCGATGGAGAATTTTGAGTCCAATTTGGATAAATATGCAGAGCTTGCCGTAAAGGTGGGCCTGAATGTACAGCAAGACCAGACGCTCGTTATCATGACGCCTATATCTTGCGCCGATTTTGTCCGTAAAGTAGCCAAGAAAGCTTATGAAGCGGGGGCAAAAGACGTCGTCGTCGATTGGGACGATGACGAAGTGAAGGCGATCCGCCTGAAGCACGCGCCCGAGTCATCCCTGCTGGAATACCCGATGTGGAGAGCGAACGGGCTGGAAGAACTGGCCAAAGGCGGCGCAGCCTTCCTCCAGATCTACGCGCCCAATTCGGACTTGCTCGCGGATATCGCCCCGGACCGCATCGCTACGTCCACCAAAACGGCCGCCGCAGCCCGGGAAGGCTTCCTGAAGTACCTGCGCAACAACCAGGTGAACTGGCTGCTCGTTTCCTTCCCGACGCCGGAGTGGTCGGCCAAGGTATTCCCCGGACTTGGCGAAGCCGAGCGGATCGAGAAGCTGTGGGAGCAGATTTTCACGCTCACCCGCGTCAATACTGCCGATCCTGTGGAGGCATGGAAGCGGCATTTGGCCGTGCTGACCGGCAAGCAGCAAATGCTGAATGCGAAGCGATTCAAGCAGCTGCACCTGCAGGCGCCGGGAACGGACCTCTACATCGAGCTCGCTTCCAAGCATGTGTGGGTTGCCGCAGGCAGCGACACCGAAAGCGGCATTCCGTTCGTCCCGAACATGCCGACGGAGGAAGTGTTTACGATGCCACGCCGGGACGGCACGAACGGAACCGTGCGCAGCACGCTGCCGCTGAGCTATCAGGGCTCGCTGATCGACGGATTTACTTTGACGTTCGAGAACGGCAAAGTTGTCAAGGCGACGGCGGAGAAAGGCCAGGAAGTGCTGAACAAGATACTGGACATAGACGAAGGAGCCCGGTACCTGGGCGAAGTCGCTTTGGTGCCGCATAATTCGCCGATCTCCCGCTCCGGCATTATTTTTTACAATACGCTATTCGATGAGAACGCGTCCTGCCACGTCGCGCTGGGCAATTCCTACCCGTTCACGATCGAGGGCGGATCGGCGATGAGCGCCGAAGAGCTGGCCGAGCACGGCTATAACAAAAGCTTGATCCACATAGACTTCATGATCGGCTCGGCCGAAATGGATATCGACGGCATTACGGAGGATGGAACCCGCGAACCCCTGTTCCGTAAGGGCAACTGGGTATAAGCGCTACAGCGATTTCTTCACCTTCGAAGAAACGAGCGCCCACTTGCCTTCCTTCCACTTCCAGATCGACAATGCATAACCTAGCGTATCGGCGTCAGCCATGCCTGCGATTCTTTGAACGCCTTTCAGTTCGCATACGCCGTCCTGATCGGCATCCATCGTCTGCAAGTCGCTGTACGGATTAACGCTAACGAGAAACGGTTTGACAAGCATGCCGTTTTTGTATACGCCGGACTGATCGTAATCCTGCTTTTTCTCCTTGAGGTCGATTTTGAAAGATTTGCCCGTTTCTTCGATTTTCAGCTTTACCACGTAGTTATGCTTGAACTTCGCCGTCACGCGAAGCGGCTCAGGGACCGGCAGGGCTGTGGGCACATTATTTTGCAGCGAATAGATGTGGGAACGGGACGCTCCGCCGCTGCCGCCGGTTTCTGCGGAGACATAAATTTCGGGCAGCTTGTCGCCGTTGAAATCGCAGAACCGCATGTTCGGGTTGTGGCCTCCCTGCAGCGGAATCACCACCTGATTCCGGCCTTGGCCGCCGGTTACGACAACGAACAGCCTGGAAAAATACGAGCCCGCAGCGTCCGCCTTCGTTCCGCCCAGCGCCACCAACTCCGGCTTGCCGTCGCCGGTCACATCGATTTCTCTCGTCTGCAGCAGCAGGCCTTGTTCCGCCCCCGCCCCCGCTCCCGGCCCCGGGGTTGACGGCTCCCGGCGCTCTTCCGCCGCTGCCGCGTTTATCCCCTGCAAGGCTAAGCCGCTTAATAACACTCCGACCGCCGCTGCATGCAGGGCGGTTTTCGCTATTTTTCTGAACAATGCGCTCCACTCTTTTCCTTTTGAATTCGTAGCGGTCTTATTTTTTCTAATTTTTCCATCAACTATTCGGAATAAGGATGGGCTTTGCAAATCTAATTTCCAAAAGGATTCGCCCATCCCCGAATCGAATTGATTGAGAACTAAAATTTTATGGATGAGGTGCGACCATTGAAGCTTGATCGTCTGCTTGCAATAACGATGCTGCTGCTGAACCGTAAACGAATCTGCGCCAAAGAGCTGTCGGAGCGCTTTGAGGTATCGCTGAGAACCGTATACCGCGATGTGGAAACGATCAATCAGGCGGGCATTCCGATCGCCTCTTATGCCGGCGCAAACGGCGGCTATGAAATTATGGACCAGTACCGGCTGGAGCGGCAGTTTCTCACGCTTGAGGAGCTGCAATCGATTATTACCGGGCTCAAAGGCATCCGCTCCAGCATCGGCGAGCAAGAAATCGGAGGCCTGCTGGACAAAGTAGGCGCGCTGGTCGCCAAGTCCGAGCAAAAGACGGTGTCCGAGCTGCACAATCACCTCGTCATCGATATGAATCCGTGGCACAGAAGCAGCGCCGAAAAAGAGAAGCTGCAGTCGCTGCGCCACGCAATACGCCAAACGAAGCTTATCCGCTTTCAATACACGACATCCCAAAGCGAGCTTTCCGAGCGCACCGTCGAGCCTATGGGCATCGTCATCAAAGGCTTCGGCTGGTATTTGCACGCCTACTGCCTGCTGCGGGGCGATTACCGCGTCTTCCGCTTATCGCGCATGAAGGACATCGCCATGCTTCCCGAGACGTTCGTGCGCAGGCCCGAGACGCTGGAGACGCTGTCCTATAAGATAGGCAAAAGGCCCGAGGCGTCCTACGTCAAACTCCTCCTGCACATGCAGCCGAATGTCCGCGCTCAGGTGGAAGACTACTTCCATCCCGAGCAAATTACGGCTCAGCCTGACGGCACGCTGCTCGTCACCGCGGTCCAGCCTGACGAGCCCTGGCTGTACGGCATGCTGCTCAGCTACGGCCCCAGCCTGCGCATTCTGGAGCCCGCGCACATCGCCGGCATCGTCAAAGAAAAAGCGCAGCAAGTCGCCGCGCTCTATTCCTAAAAAACACTGACAACCTGTTGTCAGGGAGGCTCCTTTATACTAAGGCTATTACGCATAACAAGGAGGCTTCTCCCCCATGATTACATCGATTCAAGCGTTTGCAGCCGAATGGAGCAACGAAACCAAAACCACACAGCGCGTGCTGGACGCACTCACCGACGCATCTCTGAGCCAGGGAAGCGAGTCGAACTTCCGTCCGCTGGGACAGATCGGCTGGCATATCGCCACGACGATCCACGAGATGCTTTCGCGGACAGGCCTGCAGTTCCAGGCTCCCGAAGGCGAAGAAAAAGCCCCCGCTTCCGCCGCGAAGATTGCCGATACTTACCGCGCCGCTTCGCAAGCGATGCTGGATGCCGTGCAGTCGCAGTGGACGGACGCCAAGCTCCACGAGTCCACCGACATGTATGGCGAACAGTGGCCGAACGGCCTGACGCTGCGCGTCTTTATTTCGCACGAAATCCATCATCGCGGCCAGATGATCGTACTGATGCGGCAGGCCGGACTGTCCGTGCCGGACATCTACGGACCGACCCGCGACAACTGGATCGAGTGGGGCAAGCAGCCGGTCCTGTAGGAGCCGTCCCCGAGCCGCCTCAGCGCGTTGATCGAGTCGCGACACATGGCCGACCGACCGCCGTCATGCAGCGCAACACCGCGCGCTGGGAGCTGCGCGCGGTGCGTTTGTGTGGGGCGCTGTTGCTGCTCTCGGTGCGTTTGGGCGGGGCGCTATTACTGCTCTCGGTACGTTTGTGCGGGCGCTGTTGCTGCTCTCGGTACGTTTGTGCGGGCGCTGTTGCTGCTCTCGGTGCGTTTGCGCGGGCACTGTTGCTGCTCTCGGTGCGTTTGTGCGGGGCGCTATTTTTGGGGGAACAGTCGCTTTTCCTGGGCGGGCAGCCGCTTGATAGGGGAAAAGCCTGCGAAAGTGCAGGTTTTTTCTGCGAAATTGGCTTATTTGGGCGAAAAGCCTGCAAAAGTGCAGGAATTTTCGCTGAAAGTGAACCTGAGCCCGTGTCCCCGCTGAAAAGCCTGCACTTTTGCAGGAATTCTTCATAGGCAGCGATCAGGGACGCAAATTCATGTATTTTTGCAGGTTTTCTTGATGCAGCCAGGCAGATTGGGGCTATCACCTCATGACGCAGGTTTTTTTTCAACAACCCGATGCGGTCCGGGAAATATTCCGGACCGCATCTTTTTTCAATTTTCACGAAAACGAATGAAAATGCTATCTTGAGTGCGAAAATGTAAGATTCGCATTTATGTAAACGCTATCTTTGGGTTTTGTGATATGCTGCCGGGTATTTAAAGCCAACTTCCAACCTTTACTTAAGTTCCTTTCAGGCGTATTATTCAAAACGTAGTTCATTTAGTACAATCATATGAATCCTTTATCGCTGAATTTCCTAAGGAAAACGGGGGAACCAATGAGGCATTCATTGCCTTTGGGGTGAATCGCGTACGGACGGCATCCGTGCGTGTAGGGCTACTCTCAGAGTCCGAATCCGACAGCTAACTTCGTAAGCGTACTATGGGAGAGGGATGAATCCGTGCTGCTTATTTCGTGAGCCACAGGGTCAAACCCTGTGGTTTTTTGCTGCCAAAAATAGCCCTGCGGCAGTCGCGGACAAGTGAAACTACTTAATTCAGGGGAACATACAGGAAAGCGCCGGTGGAGGGTAATTATGGTAAACAGATTAAAAAGAATGCTGATCGGGAGACCGATGAAATCCCACGAAATCGAGGACGAGAAGCTGACGAAAATCAAAGCGCTTGCCGTCCTGTCATCGGATGCGCTGTCTTCCGTCGCTTACGGCACCGAGCAAATTTTGCTCGTTTTGATGACCCTCGGCTTTGCCGCCGTTTGGTACTCCATCCCGATATCCATAGCCGTATTGGGGCTGCTGACCATTCTGGTCCTGTCCTACAGGCAGACCATATACGCCTATCCGTCGGGCGGGGGCGCGTACATCGTAGCCAAGGATAATCTTGGCGTAGGCACAGGGCTGGTCGCAGGCGGGTCGCTGCTGGTCGATTACATTTTGACGGTAGCCGTCAGCTCGTCCGCGGGCACGGATGCGATTACGTCCGCTTTTCCGGCACTGCACGATCATCGCGTGCTGATTTCTTTGGTCATGATTTTATTTCTTACGATCATGAATTTAAGAGGCATTGCCGAATCCGCATCGGTTCTCGCACTGCCGGTCTATTTGTTTGTCGCCGCCATTTTTCTTCTGATCGTATCGGGTCTGTTCAAGTACCTCACGGGCGGCATTCATGCGGAGGTTCCCGAGATCGGAAGCGTTGTGAGCAATGTGAGCTTATTTCTGCTGCTCAAAGCTTTCAGTTCCGGCTGCTCCGCGCTGACCGGGGTAGAGGCCGTGTCCAACGCGATACCGAACTTCAAAGCTCCTGCGGAGAAAAATGCGGCCAAAACATTGATCGCCATGGGCGCCATTCTGGGCAGCATGTTCATCGGCATCAGCCTGCTTGCCTACTGGTACGGCATCAAGCCGTCTCCGGAAGAAACGGTCGTTTCGAAAATCGCCGAAGCCACGTTCGGACGCGGGGTGCTGTACTACTGCATTCAGGGCGTGACAGCGCTCATTCTCTTCCTGGCGGCGAATACGGCTTACTCGGCTTTCCCGCTGCTGGCCTTCATGCTCGCCAAAGATAAGTTCATGCCGCACATGTTCAAAGTCCGCGGAGACCGTCTCGGCTTCTCCAACGGGATCATTATGCTGGGCGTACTGTCCGCTTTGCTGGTCATTCTCTTTCACGGGAATACGGAAAACCTGATCCCGCTTTATGCAGTCGGGGTGTTCATTCCGTTCACCTTATCCCAGTTCGGCATGATGGTTCGCTGGATCAAATTGAAGCCTGCCGCATGGATCGTCAAGTTCATCATCAATACGATCGGGATGATCACTACGCTCACGATTACCCTGATCTTTATTTTCACCAAATTCAGCCAGGTTTGGATGGTTTTCATCTTCCTTCCGATCGTCATTTTCCTGTTCTTCCGCATTCACAGCCACTACATGAACATCGCTAATGAATTGCGCGTAAATCTGGAAAAGGATAAGCCGGAAATCAAGGGAAGCACCATCGTCATTCCCGTTGCCGGCATTACCCGGGTCGTACTCAATTCCATCAGCTACGCCAAATCGTTAACCGATAATGTCGTTGCCGTCTACGTCGGCTTTGACGACGATGAAATTCACAAAATGGAAGAAAAATGGGAAGAGTGGAATCCCGGAGTCCGACTTATCGTGCTGCGTTCCCGCTACCGGAGCGTCGTGAAGCCTCTGATCAAATTTATCGAAACCGTGGAGTGGAAAACGGCGGAGACGGATCATATCACCATCCTGATTCCGCAATTTATTACAAAACATTGGTGGCAAAATCTGCTGCATAACCAAACGAGCCTGCTCATTCGGGCTTATCTGTACACGCAAAAAGATATCGTTATCGCTACGGTTCCTTTCCGCTTGCATCGTTAACCGTTCATGCACCACCGGGGCAGGTGTCGCTTCGGTCAATCTAACCCAAGCAGATTGGCCAGTGGTTTGAACAATGGCATAATCCAGGCGCTTGGCCCCGGCAGGTCCGGTTTGAACAAAAGAATAATGGATAATAGGCAGGCGGCCAAAGTAATACCTCCGGCCACCGCCTTCTCCTTCACGCCGATACCCGGCGCACCCGAAGACAAGCCGAAATAGACAATCAGAGCTACGCATACGATACCGGCTACTGCAAGGCTTTTCAGAAGCGTCCCTCCTTATTTCTTGCGGATTTTATCGGCGGGCATTCCTTGAGGCAAGTCCGATTTGCCGACTCGCGTAATTTCGGTCCGAATGCTGACGTCTACCGGCAGCTCCCTGAACATTTCAGCCCACTCCTGCTTGTTCTTTGCCCATTCCCGCGGATAATGGTTCCGGAATAGATCGGCGAAACCGAACGCATCGATTTGCAGCTTTTTTTGAGCGTTCGCCAGCGTGGACTCGACAGTTTCCGCGAGCTGCGCTTTCCACGCCTCCTTCGCTTTCCGGATGAACTCGATACTCATGTTGTTCGTATTCGTCGTGTTCAGAATCAAGTCCCCGGATATCTGAATATCGACGTTCATCCGCCACTCTCCGGCGGGAGTTATTTTTGGAGTGATGCGCGAGTTCGCTTGGATCAGATGAACCGCCACCACTCCTTCCACACCTTGCAAATCGAAGGAAAAGTTCATCGTCTCCAGCTCGTTGCGGAGAAGCAGCAGCCCGATCGTATCCGTCTTGCCCAGCATGCTCGCCAGCTTGTCCTTGCCGAACACCGCCACCCCGTTGATGGCGGTCGTCATCTGCATCGGTCTGTTCACCTGCTTCCATGAGATCGGATCGACAATCGTCAGCACGGCGGATTGGCTGTCCCCTTCCACCATCTGCGTCAGCCGCTTCAGCGTAACAAGCATGCCGAGCTTCATATTGCCCATCTCCCGAAGCTCCTCCGACGTGCTGCGCTCAAGAAGCGGCTGAAGATCCAGCACGGAAATGGCTGTTCCCGGTGTAACATACACATAAGCGTGTTCCCGGAACTGCAAATATCTGAGAAAAAAATCAAGATAGGGGCGGATTCCTTTCTCCGCCGCTTCTTTTCCGAACACGATCACCTCGCTGTGCCCCCAGAACAAATAGCGCGACAATTTGCGCTGCAGCTCGATCATTGCCTCGTCAATGCTCTTGCCGGTCCCTTTGCGCAAAAGCGTAGCCCCGGTTACATTACCGCCGCTCCCTCCCGTACTGCCTTGCGGGCCGCCTCCCGCTGCCCGGGGAATGAAGATTTGCGCCGACAGTTCGACCGCTCCGCTTGGAGTCACGTCCACTCCCGTGGCGAGCACGATGGCCAAATCATTGATTTCCTTCCTGTCCCAGCATCCCGGCAAAGCCAGCAGCAGGGAGAGGATCAGGACGACCCGGCCCCCTCGCTTCACGAACGATCGCCCGCTCTTCCTGCCCGTTCTCCAGACGCTCATTCGGGCGAAGGGGATCGGCTGTTCCGTATTGCCGCGACAAGCAGCAGAAGGCCGGGCAGCAGGATCAGAGCGATCATCGTGTACAAGTTGCCGACGGCGCTGAGCAGGCTGGCAATCTCGCTCTGATTGGATGCAACCCAGAACGAAAAGGCCACCGTCAGGAAAGCCAACGGGAACACCAGGGGCCGGTAGTCCTTCAGGTTCAGCAATTGGGCGACGGAGACGGAGTTCAAATAGAGAAATAAAGAAACTTTTATCAGTATCCCGGTAATCCAAATGGCAATGATCACGGCCTCCAGGTGCTGCAAAAAGTCCGCATAGCTAATATAACGGGCCGCTATCATAACCGGATAGGCGAGCCTGTCCGTTACGTCGCCGAACAGAAACAGACAGGAAATATTGACGGCCACCATCGTGAAGGTTGTCACACCCAGCGAGATCAGGGAAACCCGCCATACGCGGTCCCGGCCGGTAACGTAAGGAAGGAAAAAGCTGAGTAAAACGTATTCGCTCAGCCAACTGGCCGGAGCCACCGCGCCTTTGAAAATGGGCTTCAGCCCCTTTTCCGCAAACGGAAGCCATTCGTCGGTTTTCCACTCGGGAATCAGCAGCAGCAGAATAATGACCAGCAGGGCCGCCATCAGCGTCACGAGAATGACAGCGGACCGGCCCAGCACTTCGATGCCGCTGACAACATTGAGGGCGCAGACGAAAATAAGACTGCCCATAACGACAAAAAGCGGCGTCTGCGGAAGAATGGCGCTCAGAATAAACTCCCCGTATTCTCTCAGCACGGTTCCGTTCAGTTGAGCCAAGTAGAACACAAAAAACAGACCGAACAGTTTCCCCGGAACTTTGCCCAAAATCAGAACGCTCGATTCGATGGGAGACAGCTGAGGATGACGAACGTTCAGACGGTAGGCGATATAGATCGCCAGCAATCCTACGGTAGAAGCCAGCAAAGGCGTCATCCACATGTCGTGGCCCGCGTAGCCCATCGTTACGCTGGGGACGCTGAGAACTGCTGTCGCAAGGATGGTCGGGAACATGATCGCACTCATCTGCAGGGGGGTAATTCTACCTTGTTCCATCATCGCCCTCACCTCTTTTCAAATCGACATTCCCCCGACTGGGCTTCTCCGGCCACGGTCTGGCGCCCGACAGCTCGGGATTGCCCGTACCGCTCCAGACCGGAGAGCGCATGAACACGTCCTTGAATTCACGCAGCCGGGTCGGTGTGACCGGAGTTAAATACGGAAGCCCGAATGAGCGGAGCCTGCACAAATGAATGATCATAACGATAAAACCGAGCATGACACCAACGAGACCGAGCGTGCCGGCCAAAAACATGATCGGGAACCGGAGCAGCCGCGGCGGAATGCCGAGCGAGTAACGCGGAATCATAAAGGAAGAAATCCCCGTAATCGCAACGACGATAACCATGGGCGCGGATACGATCCCCGCCGATGTTGCCGCCTGCCCGATAACAAGCGCCCCGACGATGCTGACGGCCGAGCCGACCTGCTTCGGAAGCCGAACGCCCGCCTCCCGCAGAGCTTCGAACGTAATCTCCATAATCAACGCCTCAATCAGCGCCGGGAACGGAATTTCCTCCCTCGATTTGGAAATATTGAGCAGCAGCACGGTCGGAATCATCTCTTGGTGAAACGTAGTAATCGCTATATAGGCAGACGGCAAAAGCAGCGAAATGACAAAAAAAACGTAACGAAGCCAGCGAACAAACGTGCTTACCAGAATATTTTGATAATAGTCCTCGGGCGACTGCAGCAGCGAAAACAGGCCGATAGGCGCCACCAGCGCAAATGGGGTGCCGTCGATCAGAATGGCGACCCGCCCTTCCAGCAGGTTAGCACACACGACATCCGGTCGTTCCGTCGGCAGCAGTTGAGGAAACGGAGAGAACGGATTATCCGATATCCACTCCTCGATCATTTCGCTTTCCAAAATTCCCTTGGCCTGAATAAGTTCCAGGCGGCGGCGTATCTCCTTTACCAGTTCCGGATTGGCCAAATCTTTTATATACGCGATGATAATATCCGTCTTCGAATGGCTGCCGACGGATAGGTTCACCGTTTTCAAATTGGGCGTTTTGAGCCTCCTGCGAACGAGGGGCAGATTGACCCCGATTCCTTCGGTAAACCCTTCCCGCGGTCCCCGAATCGTCGATTCGGCAACAGGCTCCTGGACTTGGCGCTGATCCAGCCTTATAAGATCGAACGACCAGGCGGTCATAGAACCGTCCAAAAACAGGACTGGATAGCCTCCACAAATTTTGTTCACCGTTTCATTGATCCCGGTATGCTCCGAAAGCGACGCTGTATGAATGCGCTCCTGCAGAAATCCGTCGTATAATTCGAACTCCTCGTCAGCGAGCATGGCAAGCGGCGAAAGCACCTGCTTTTCCAACGCAAACTGGTCCGAATACCCCCGGACGTATACAACGCAGCAGCGGACGGAGTCCGATATGGAAAAGGAATGGAATACAATATCGTAGCAATCTTCAAAGACAGATTGAAGGTAGGATATATTGTCATCCAGCGATTCCGACAACTCCACATCGCAATCGTCGGCCAAGCTGGAAGGGGCGGAAGGAACGGCCTTGGGCATATCTGTTCATCTCCGATGTCTGGGAATGTATACTTGACTACCCCCATTATTCCCATTCGGCAGGGCTGTAAACGTTCGACAACTGCGGATGGGGAGAACGAACCGCGGCAAGCGTAACCTGAATAGAAGGACCAAAGGCTTTTTAGCATCGTTAGGGGATGCACCCGCAAAGGAAGGCGCTGCCGAAGCGATGTTTTAGAGGTCGATCGGATAACCGGACAGCCTAAGGCAACACCGGCTATGCACGGAAAAGTTGCAAAAACTCCCGTAATGCCGTGGACGTCACTCCACAGAATGAAAACTAATCAGGCCTACTGCGAAAACCCGCATGCTTCGAGGCAGCATACCTTTGGCAACGCGCGGAAAACCTGAACCCCCCATAACGCCGTGGACGTCATCCCACAGAATGAAAATACCAGGTCTACTGCAAAAAACTCGCATGCTTTGAGGCAGCGTACCTCTTGGCAACGCGCGGAAGACCTGAACCCCCCATAACGCCGTGATCGTCACTCCACAGAATGAAAATACCAGGTCTACTGCAAAAAACTCGCATGCTTTGAGGAAGCGTACCTCTTGGCAACACGCGGAAAACCTGCAAAAGTACATCTTTTTCCTCGTTGGTAGGCCTGCAGCGAAATATTCCTGCAAAACTGCAGTTTTTTGCGCTGAAATTCACGCTCAGACCCGTCTGGATCAAAAATTCCTGCACAATCGCAGGCTTTTCGCCAAAACGAACCACTTTCATGGAAAAAGCCTGCACTTTCGCAGGTTTTACGGACGTGTGGAGGGCGGCGGGCAGGTAGGTCACTGGTTTTGCAGGCCGATGGAGGGCAGCGAGCAGGTAGATCGCTGGTTTGGCGGGCCGATGGAGGGCAGCGAGCAGGTAGATCGCTGGTTTGGCGGGCCGATGGAGGGCGTCGGGCAGAAACGTCGCAGGTTTTACGGACGTGTGGAGGGCGGCGGGCAGTATGGTCGCGGGTTTTGCGGGCGGCCCCTTCCCCCAAAAAAAGGCCGTCCCTCGAAAGGGACGACCCGCGCTTTAAAGTACTTGCTCGCCATCGTATGTGGCGATTGTTTTGTACAGATCCGGACGTCTGTCGCGGAAAATGCCCCACTCGATGCGCTGCACTTCCAGCAGATCGAGGTCGAATTCGGCCACGAGCACCGTCTCTTCCGCACGGCCCGCCTCGGCGACCATGTTGCCGGCATTACCGGCAATAAAGGACGAGCCGTAGAACGTGATGCTGGAATCATCGTCCTCTTCCAGACCGACCCGATTCGAGGCAATGACCGGAACCAGATTGGACGCGGCGTGACCCCGCATGCACATCTGCCAGTGGTCCTTGGAGTCGATCGAGCCATCCTGCGGTTCCGATCCGATCGCCGTCGGGTAGAACAGCAGCTCCGCGCCCATCAGCGCCATGCATCTCGCCGCTTCCGGATACCACTGATCCCAGCATACGCCTACGCCAATTTTGGCATAGCGCGTTTTCCACACTTTAAAACCGGTATCCCCCGGGTTAAAATAAAATTTTTCTTCATATCCGGGACCGTCCGGAATGTGGCTTTTGCGGTACAGGCCCAGCACTTCGCCGTCCGCATCGATAACGGCAAGCGAATTGTACCTCGCGTTGTTCTTTTTCTCGTAAAAGCTGATCGGCAGCACCACCTGAAGCTCCTTGGCGATCGCCTTGAAATGATTGACCGCTTTATTCTCCTCAAGCTCGGTCGCGTAGCGGTAATAATCGGACTTCTCCTTTTGGCAGAAGTACGGCGTTTCAAAAAGCTCCTGAATCAAAATAATTTGTGCGCCTTGCGCCGCGGCTTGTCTAACCAGTGCTTCCGCTTTGCGGATATTGCCATCGATATTCCAGGAGCAGCTCATTTGTGTCGCCGCTACCGTCACTTTTCTCATGGGAGTCACCTCTTTCGTTTTCCACAATTACATTCTGCTGCTTGCAGGCATCTGCTGCGTGGTGCAATGCACATTGCCGCCCTCTTTAATAATCGCCATGCCGTTGATCGTGCGAATTTTCCGGTCCGGGAACGTTTGGCTCAGCACTTGAACAGCCTTGCGGTCCGTTTCTTCCGCAGCGCCGCCGAATATCGGCAAAATAATGCCGCCGTTGACAAAATAGAAGTTCAAATAACTCAGCGTCAGCCTGCTGTCCCCGAATACGGCTTTCGGAGGCTGCTCAATCGGAATCACTTCCAGCTTGCGGCCTTTGGCATCTACAGCCTCGCTCAAAATGCGCAAATTCTCCTGCGTAATCTCGTAGTTCTCATCCGCGGGATCGTGGCACACCTGCATAATGATTTTGCCCGGCGCCGCAAAACATGCGACATTATCCACATGACCGTCCGTCTCGTCGCCGCTTAGTCCGTTTTTCAGCCAGATGACCTTTTCAGCGGCGATAAAATCGGTTAAGTAAGCCTCAATCTGCTCTCTGCCGAGATCGGGATTGCGGTTCTCATTCAGCAGGCATTCCTCGGTCGTCAGAACCGTGCCTTCACCGTCCACATGAATCGAACCGCCCTCCAGCACCAAAGGCGCGTCGAAGCGCTTCACCCGGTAGTGCTCAAGAATTTGCGGAGCGACCGCGTCGTCCAGATCCCATGGAGAATATTTGCCTCCCCACGCATTAAAACGCCAGTTCACGCCGGCAATTTCCTGCTTATCGTTAAGAACGAATGTCGGTCCGTTATCCCTGAACCAGGCATCGTTATGTTCGATGGCAAGAAATTCGATCCGGGAATTGTCAAACAACGCCTTGACCCGCTCGGCTTCCACAGGGTTCACAATAACCGTAACCGGCTCAAATTCGGCAATCGCCCGCACCAATTCCGCATAACCTTCACTCACGGCAGCGTAGTCTTCCGGATAAACCATCGACGCCTCCACCGGCCACGAAATAAACGTCCGCTCATGGTTAACCCATTCCGCAGGCATCGTATAACTAAGTTCTTTTGGGTTCATTCCAGCCAACTCGCTTTATCATAAAATTTTGTATAGGACGCATACCGCACTGTCATTCATCATATAACAAAAGCTTCTCCGTCTCAATGAGGCGGGGAAGATTGGCATTCGGATCGCAGATCAAGGGCACCAAAATTTTCCTCCACAACTTCGATAAGTGATTCAGAAAAATACTAAAATGAGGCCTTGGTCGATATCCGAACCTTTTTGTATCATCAAATATTTAATACCTTTTAATTACTTATTTACCAAATTTATTGTATCATAAAAGTGACACCTATCATTTTAAGTAAGGTTTATTTCCTAATTTAAAATTCATTGGGAGGGTCATATGAATCCATGGTTTTACTTGTTACGCAGTCCAATAGACGATCAAGACCCAACAATTCAAGAGCAGGTTTATCGTTCCTTTTATCAATTTGTTTATCGGGATATTTATTTCATGGTTCGTGAGCATTCGCTGACAGAGGATATTATTCAAGATGCTTTTTTGAAAGCGATAACTAAAGGCCCCAAAATGCGATTCGATACGAATATCCCTGCTTGGGTAAAACAACTTACTCGGAATACTGCCTTGGATCATCTAAGAAAATTAAAACGGGAACGCCAGTTACTAGTGGAATCCTGCGTTAATATAAGCGATGCAACCCTCTATGAAATCAGCGCAGCTGTCGAAGTTGAAATTAAAGAAAGGAACGAGCTGCTTCTAAGGGCGCTTGCCGAATTAAAGTCGGATTATCGGGCGGTTCTGCGGCTCTTCTATATGGAAGAAAAGTCGTATCGGGAAATCTGCCTAGAACTTCAATTGGCAGAATCAGTTCTTACCCAACGTTTAGCAAGAGCTCGAAAAAAATTGCTCCAACACTTTTTAATAAAATGGACGGATGATGATAAAGAACCAGATTGAACAGGAACGGATTATTCAAGAAGCGTTATAGAACTACTTTGATGGCAGCGGGATTACGATTACGACTCTACCTTGCCCATTTATGTAAACAAAACTTTAATTTTCATCACTCTGATCGTATACTCAATGTAAATAAAACTTTACAGAAAGGGAACTTTCTATGATAACGAATAGCGTACTGGAACTTAGAAAAGAACACGATATTACTCAAGTTGATTTGGCCAAGAGCCTAAAAGTGACGAGACAGACAATCATTGCGATTGAAAACAACCGCTTTAATCCCAGTCTTGAGCTAGCTTTCAAGATATCCAAATTTTTCCATCGTTCTATTGAACAAATTTTTACCTATGAGGAGGAATTGTGATGTTTATTTCAGAGTATTTACTTTTTGCAACTGCTTTCTTAATCGCTGTTTTCGGGAGTCTGTATGTCAAACGCAGAAACCAAAAAAAATCCGGATTGCCGGAAGCAGACGAACGAACAATTCATCTTTTTCAAGTATACACTTTACGCATAACTTTAGTTTTTGGGGTTATCGGTGTCATTAGTCTGGCGGTCCTCACACTTCAAAAACATACCACCATAGATATCAATGCGGTTTGGTTGTACTTGCTTGTCTTTATGTTTGCTTTATCTGCGGGAGCGTTGCTTGTAAAACATAAATAGCGGAGGGATCGCTCCCTCCGTATGTCTTATTATGAGTACAGCCAACCTCAACAAAAAAGATCCATTGCCGAACTGCAGCCCCATGTGGCAATAGCAGCATACACAAGCGCACATCCGATTCCTGGCAATCCTCCGGCTAAAGCCGCAAGTGCACATAATTCAGCCATACCATACCCGGCCATTAAGCCGCACATAGTACCTACGTAGTCACGGCAAGAAGCAAGAACGGTTACCTCCCCGGCTGAAGATTTGTCGGTTAAATCACCTGTAATTTGTGCAGAAGCCAGACTGTTTAAATCATTAAAATCAATTTTCTTATTGTTTGTTAAATCAAATAAACCATCCGAAGTAATACTGAATTTTTGTTCTTTTTGCGATGTTGTGATAGTCAGTATTTGCTCGTTTTCGCTAACTTTTTCGAAAGCAAAATCAACGTGTGCAAATACCGCTTCTTTCGTCTGATCGACTCCGTAAATGGATAATGTTCTTTGATCCGTATTCTTGGCGATGGCAAACCCTAAGTCAGGGCTGGATTTAAGAACAAGAAATTCAGTTGTAGTTGCTTCGCCTGCCAAATTAGCAGTTACTTTTGCACTCGATTTTTCACTTTGAATGACGTCGCGAATTTTTTTCTCCTGTTCAGCGTTCGCCTCCTGATGTTCATTATTTTTTTTCCCTTGGCAAGCAAGACACGTTTCATTTTTCGATTGGGCTTTTGCTGAATAGATGTAATCAGTAGAGCAACAGCAACCATCAAATTGACATACCGATTAATCAAATTTTCCATCACAATCAGGGAAAATCCGGTAATCAACCTTTCAAATAGTGATCACACATCTTTGTAGATAAAAAAAGCTTCCCCAACACCGGTTTCCCGGTGCGGGGAAGCTTTTTCTGTCTTATTCCTCCAGCGGCTGCACGGCGTCATGGAGCAGCCGCTCCAGCTCCGCGGTGCGGGCCTCCGTCAGCGCTTCGCTCCAGCCGAAGCGCTCCGCCATGAAGGCGATGACCGGCGCCTTCCACTGCTTTGCCCACGCGATGTCGAAGAAGAGGGCGCCCGTGCGGCGGACGAAAAAATCCGCCGGCGTCACCGCCATCTCGCGCTCGATCGCGTACACGAGCGCAGCGAGCACCGCGGCGGGCATGCCCCGCTCCGCCGCTTCGGCCTTGTGCTGCTCCAGCAGCCCGAATACGGCGTCCACATTGGAGCCGTATCGGCGCGCGAGCAGCGCGGCCTCGGCCTCGGTCAGCCCCAGGCGCATGCCCTGGCTGACCGAGGCCGCAACAAACGGCGCCAGCTGCGCCGGGCCGCCCACATCGCCGCCGGAGATCGGCAGCGTGCGGGTGCGGCTCGGCGGCACGGCCGCCGCGCGCCCTTCCGTCGCCAGCATGGCGGCGACGCGGTCCATGACCGTCTCCGCCATCTTGCGGTAGCCGGTCAGCTTGCCTCCGGCCATCGAGATGAGGCCGGAGGCCGAGACGAAGATTTCGTCGCGGCGCGAAATCTCCGAAGGGTCTTTGCCCTCTTGGTGGATCAGAGGGCGCAGCCCGGTCCAGCTCGATTCGACGTCTTCCGCCGTCAAACCGAGGGACGGGAACATCCCGCCGACCGCCTGCAGCAAATAGCTGCGGTCGGCCGCCGTCATGCGGGGATGAGCCGTATCCCCGCTGTAGTTCGTATCCGTCGTCCCGACGTAGGTTTTGCCGTCCCGCGGGATGGCAAACACCATCCGTCCGTCCGGCGTATCAAAATAAACCGCCTGCCGCAGCGGAAAGCGGCGCTGGTCGAACACCAGATGCACCCCTTTGGTCAGGTGCAGCGTCTTGCCTTTTTTCGATCCGTCCATCTCTCTCAGCTCATCGACCCACGGGCCGGCGGCATTGATGACTTTTGCCGCATAGATCCGGTAGGAGCCGTTCTGCGCGCCGTCTGCCGCCTGATCGACGACGCGCACGCCGGCCACCTTGCCGTCGCGGACGATCAGTTCTTCCACTTTCGCGTAATTTACCGCTAAAGCTCCGAGTTCCACGGCTTTTTTCAGCACCTCGATCGTCAGCCGCGCATCGTCCGTGCGGTATTCGACGTAGTAGCCGCCGCCCTTGAGCCCTTTTTTGCCCAGCAGCGGCTCGTGAGCAAGCGTCTCCTCCCTGCCAAGCATCCGCCGCCGTTCGCTCCGCTTGACCCCTGCGAGATAATCGTAGACGCGCAGCCCTAACGAGGTCGAGAATTTGCCGAATGTCCCTCCCTGATAAAGCGGCAGCAGCATCCACTCCGGCGTCGTCACATGCGGCCCGTTCTCGTACACGATAGCCCGCTCTTTGCCTACCTCCGCAACCACCTTTACATCAAACTGCTTCAGATAGCGCAGACCGCCATGCACCAGCTTCGTAGAGCGGCTCGACGTGCCCGCGGCGAAGTCCTGCATCTCGACCAGCGCCGTCCGCAGTCCGCGGCTTTGCGCGTCCAAAGCGATGCCCGCGCCGGTTATGCCTCCTCCGATGACGATCAAATCAAATTCCCGCTCCGCCATGGCGTTCAAAACGCCGAGTCTTTCCAGACCCGAAAATTCGCCGGTAAGTTTAATCCTCTCCGTACCCATTGTCATGATGGTCTCCCTCCCAAGGTCCCCAAGCAAAAAAACCACAACATACCTGTTACGCATACACGTACAGGCTGCTGTGGTTTCTCCTGGTCTCCAACCGTTTATTAACTTGTCATTACTATACCACGTTTCGCGATTATTTAAAAGCGATTGCCGCCTGCACCGCTTTTTTCCATCCCCCGTACAGCTTCTCCCGGACTGCCGGCTCCATCTGCTGTTCAAATGTCCGGTCCACCTGCCACTGAGCGGCGATTTCGGCCTGATCCCGCCAGTAGCCGACGGCCAGACCGGCCAAATAAGCCGCGCCGAGGGCAGTCGTTTCACGGACGCGCGGCCTCTCGACGGCAACGCCCAGCAGATCGCTTTGGAACTGCATGAGGAAGCTGTTGGCCACGGCCCCTCCGTCGACGCGCAGCTTGGTCAGGGCAATTCCCGAATCGCTTTCCATCGCTTTCAGCACATCTTTGCTCTGAAAAGCAAGCGATTCCAGCGTCGCCCGCACAAAATGCTCTTTCGAAGTGCCTCTCGTAAGGCCGAATACGGCCCCGCGCACCTCGCTATCCCAATATGGAGTGCCCAACCCGACAAAAGCCGGCACCACGTAGACGCCCTCGGTCGAAGCGACGCGTGTCGCATACTCCTCCGTATCTTTCGCCGACTCGATCAGCCGCAGACCGTCCCGCAGCCATTGAATCGCCGAGCCGGCCACAAAAATGCTGCCTTCCAGCGCATACTCCACTTTGCCGTTCAAGCCCCAGGCGATGGTCGTCAGCAGCCCGCTGCGCGGCGGAATCCGCCGCGCGCCCGTATTCATCAGCATGAAGCAGCCCGTGCCGTAAGTGTTTTTGGCCATCCCCTGCTCAAAGCAAGCCTGCCCGAACAAAGCCGCCTGCTGATCGCCCGCCGCGCCCGCTATCGGTATCGAAGCGCCGAAAAAGTGGCTCTCCTCCGTATATCCGTACACTTCGGAGGAAGAGCGCACCTCCGGCAGAAGCGCCGCCGGAATGTTGAGCAGAGCGAGCAGTTCCTCATCCCACTTCAGCTCGCTAATGTTGAACAGCATCGTCCGGGAGGCGTTGGAATAGTCCGTGACGTGAACCTTCCCTCCCGTAAGCCGCCAAATCAGCCACGTATCGATCGTGCCGAACAGCAGATCGCCGCGCTCCGCAGCCGCTCTCGCTCCTTCCACATGATCCAGAATCCATTTGATCTTGGTCGCGGAAAAATAAGCGTCCACCAGCAGCCCTGTCCGCTCCTTGATCATGTCCTCCAGCCCCTGCGCTTTCAGCTCGTCGCAAATGGCCGCCGTTTGGCGCGATTGCCAGACAATCGCCCGGTACACCGGCATGCCGGTTTGGCGCTCCCATACGACGGCCGTTTCCCGCTGATTCGTAATGCCGATTCCGGCAATCTGCTCCGGCCGGACGCCCGACTCGGCGAGCACCGTCGCAATGACGCCCAGAACGGACAGCCATATTTCGTTCGCATCATGCTCCACCCAGCCCGGCTGCGGGAAATATTGCCGAAACTCCAACTGCGCGGAATGCGCTATATTTCCTTGCTTATCAAATAAAATCGCTCTTGAACTCGTCGTCCCCTGATCCAGGGACAATATATAGGTTGTATCCACTTATACAGCCTCCATGTCATTTAAATACGTGCGCGGCCCCCAAGGGCTCGCTGCCTTTTGCCTGCCTACTGTGCCGGTGCTGCAAAATGCTTCCACAACTCGTGTTGTGATGTCGTGACGGCGGCGGCGCCGGCTTCAATCGCCTGCTCGACATCTCGAACCGAGCGGATCAGCCCGCCGGCAAAAATCGGAATGCCCGTGCGCTCCTTCACCTCTGCGATCACGTGCGGTATCACGCCCGGCAGAACCTCGATAAAGTCCGGCTGCGTCCGCTCCAGAAGCGCGTAGCTCTTTTCAAGAGCGCTGCTGTCGAGCAAAAATAGCCGTTGAATGGCCAGCAGACCGTTTTGCTTTGTTTTTGCAATTACGCTGGCCCGCGTCGAGATCAGCCCGGCCGGGCGAATATTTTGGCATAAAAATTCAGCCGCATACTCGTCGTTTTTCAACCCTTCGATCAAATCGGCATGAAGCAGCAACTGCTTGCCGTGCGCTTTGGCCAAGTCTACGACGCTCTTGAGCTGTCCGATATGATTATCGAGCAAAACCAGGTAGGAATACGGGGATTTCAGCAGCTTCTCCAGATCTTTCATCTTGCGTACAGCCGGCAAAATCGTTTGCTGTTGAAACGACATCGAACGCGCTCCGTTCCGGTTAGTTTAACATGCTATTTCTCAAGATCAACGTTATCATATGCAGAACGTTATTCACATTCTTATTTTAAAACAATATGAATACGCTTACAAATTCATTCTTTCCGTGCGGCTCTTTTGCTTCATACTCGGCTCCGTTTTTTCGAAAACATAAAAACTCACATACACTGCCGCACCGTTTTAAGATGAGCAACCGATGTGAGTCTCCTGTTCTCCGTCACTTGTATGAACTTGTTTTTTATTTTAACGGCGTTGCTTCCGTGTGTCAATCTGTGCCCTCTGGATAATTAGTCCAAAAAACCTGGAACTTTTAACTCCCCGGCACGTAAGAAAATACGGGCATTTATTATAAACCTTTTTAGGAGGAATTATTCAACAATGGACCCTGACCCGGAACGAAGCGAGTTTTGGAGTTTACTCAAGAAAGGCAACATGTCTTCAGCAACAGCAGCAATAGGCAACACGTTAATCGCAATCGCCAAAGGAGTCGCCGCCGCAGTAACCGGTAACGGTGCAATGTTCGCATCGACCATGCACTCCGTGGCGGACGCGGTGAATCAGGCTTTCGTATTTGTGGGCAGCGTGCTTTCGGAAAAAAAGCCCACGCGCCGTTTCCCGGCCGGATTTGGCCGAGTCATTAACATTTTTTGTATGATCGCCGTTATCGTTGTAACGGTTATGGCTTACGAGACGATCAAAGAAGGCTATCACTTAATTCTGCACCCTGTGCAAACTTCCGGTTTTATACTGAATCTTCTCGTGCTTCTGCTCTCCATCGCGGTCGATGGGTACGTATTGATCAAAGCCATGAAGGAAGTCGTTCGCGAATCCCGTGTCGACGCCAAAGGTTTCGCCGTCGTCATGGCCGCATTCCGCAATGTCAAACGTGCCGCCCCGCCGACACGCCTCGTTTTTTATGAGGATCTGGTCGCCACATCAGGCGCGCTCCTGGCTCTGGTCGGAGTCGCCGTTACCGCTTTGGTGGACTTTGCCGTTTTGGACGGCGTTGTCACGATTATGATCGGTCTTTTGATGGTCGCTGTCGCATTCAGAGTCGGTTATGACAATATGGTAGGTCTGATCGGCGTGGCCGCCCCTCCCGATATCGAGGACAAAGTCGCCAAAATCATCCTTTCCGAAACAAATGTGATGGACATTTACCAAATGCGCGTGCTTCAGGAAGGCCGCTATTACCATGTTGACGGTTTGATTGAGCTAAGCCGGGGCTTATCGCTCGCCGATGCGGACGACATCAAGTTCAAAATTCGCGACAGATTGCTGCAAGACCCGGACATTACCGACGTTACGCTTGGAATTATAGAAGATAACGGGGTCCGCGACTGGATTCCGGTTGAACATAGATAAAGACGGAGAGGCCGTCCCGAAGCAGATTTTTCGCTTGTGGGGACGGTCTCTTTTTGGCGTTTTTCCAGGAAGATATTAACAATCTTTGGATATTCTCCGATATACATAACTGAGATATTTTTCAATTTTTATACATTTGCGATCTTCATGAAAGGGATTGTATGCAAGTGAAGGGAGATTTGCCATGAATATTGTCATTCGTCCGAACCATGGTTTGCTTGCCGCGAACCTGGAAAATCAATCGTCGACAGAGCTTTCATTTCAAGCCGGGGGCAAGCAAAGAACAGCGGGACAAGACAAGCTGTCGATCAGCAAACAAGCCCAAAATATGTGGAATCAAAACGGCGCCAAGAACACCTTCTTGCAGCAGTTAATGGAACAAAAGCAGCAAATCGCGGAGCGGCGCTCCCAGTACATCTCGCATGCCTTGGAAAAAGGGATAAGCCCGGATGTAATGAAAGAGAAGCTGGCGGAGATCGATGCTCAGATCAGAGAAATTGAGACTCAGATCCGCGAATTGGCGCAAGAAGAACAGCGCAAAGCGATGGGTTTGGATCAAGAAGAACAACAAAACAAGGCCGGCCAAAGCCAGCGCCGCGAAACTGCAGATTCGGAGCATGAAAAGACCCCGCCTATGCCGAACACAATGAACGCACTGGTATCGGCGGGCAATCGGATGAAGCATGCCGGCACTTTGAAGATGGTGCAAAATACTTTAAAAGCCGAAGCCAAAAGCTGGGAGCATAGCGATCCCGCGAGGTCCGCCGCGCTACTAGGAAAAGCGGAAGGATTGAATGGCAAGCTGCTGGAAATTTCCGGGGAGGTCAACAAGGAGCTCAATCACGCTGCCGAGAAAGACAAACATGCGAGCTCTCATCGTCATCAAATTGAAAGCAAGGACAGCGATATCACATTAGCGGCGGATGCTGTCCATGAAGCGAGATCCCTAGAATAACGGTTTCAGAGCCGTCGGTTTCATAACTCCCGGCCGCGCATGAATCCCTTTGCGACAGCCCCATGTGGTCGACCGATCGCCGTCATGCAGGGCAACACCGCTCGCTCGGAGCTGCGCGCGATGCGGTGCCCTTTATCCGCGCGGCTTGCAGCTCAAAGTGCGGCGCGCAAGCCGCACAGGTACGTAGTCAGCAGCAGATTTAAGCTCATATCGCGGTCAAGGTCCATCTGGAAGCCGTTTCTGAGTTCCAGCGAAGCGAACCCGTGGACCATACTGCGGAAGCCCCGTACAACGTGCAGCGCTTTTTCCTTGCCGAAATTGTAATCCTCCAGTATGCGGAGAATAATCCCGACAACTTGGCCGCCCGCTTCGCTGAGTTCAGGGTCCATCAAATCCTGCGACGCGGTAATCGCGTCGTACAGCCCCGGCTGCTTCCTCGCAAAATTGACATAAGCGAAGCCTGCGGCCAGCAGCGCATCATCCCCGGACTTGCCGAGGATCGACTCGATCAGCGCCTCTTTGATGCGGATCAGGCCCAGCAGGGACAACTGCTTTTTCAAGCCGGGCAGGCCTTTGATATGGTTGTATAAAGAAGGCGTCTTCACATTCAGCTTGCCGGCCAGCGCAGCCAATGTCACCTGCTCGATCCCTTCGCGGTCCGCAATTTCAATTGCAGCCTGTAAAACGGCGTCCGTATCCAATCCTTGTCGATAAGCCATTCCATATTCCCCATCTCTTCATCCATTTCTTTACAGTATAAATCTTTTTGCCGCAGCTTCCAAAGCCTGCTCCATCGCAGCATGCGGGTTCGCAAGCATGCGTCCGTGCCCGACGGCGAGCAAAGCGGGCTTCAGCTCCGCAAGCTTTCTCGCGCTTGCCAACGAAGTCTGCTTGCTCCAGGTCGCCATCGCCGGAAACGGAAACCATGGCTTCAACACACCGGACACGGCCATGCCACCGCGCAGCTGGAAAGCGTCCCCCGCGATCAAAGCGCGGCTGCGCAAATCCAAAAAGGCCATCAAACCCGGCGTATGGCCCGGAGCGGAGACCGCCTGGAGCGAGCCGATCCGGTCGCCTTCCTCCAAAAGCGCGTCAGGCTTCGTTTGGACCGATTTCGGCACGTCGCCTTTGATCGGCTGATTCGGCTCGCCTTCCTCCAGCTCCGTGCTGCCTGCCAGCAGCTTCGCGTCGCGGCGGGAGATCGAGACCTTGGCCTGCGGCAGCGCCCGCTTCAAGGCGTCCAGAGCCCCGACGTGATCTCCATGGGCATGGGTGAGCACGATGTTCGTAATCGGCTTCCCGATACGTTCGGCGGCCTGCAAAATCCCCTTGACGCTGTAAGGCAGCGCCGCATCGACCAGCGTCAGCTCCTTCTCTTCCTCGACCAAATAGCAATTGACCGGAAAAATCATCGGCAGAAAGGCCAACTGATACAAAAAACCGTTTTTCGTTATTTCCATAAAATAAACGCCTCCCAAAAACTAATTATATTAGTATAATAACTAATTATATTAGTTTAGTCAAGAGGGGCTTTGTCCTCCTCTTCCGTGCCCCGCGCACTTACCACCCTTACCCCCGATTCGCCGGAAATACGGCTCCCCGCTCTCTTACATCGTTCTCCCCGATCTCCCCAACATACAAGCATTCAGCGATTCCGTATGATAAAATGAAGCTCGTGCTTGAACGTTTTTGTCCATATATTTTTGAAAAGAGGGATTCCACCATGAATGCAGATACACTGGCATTATTCCGAACTTTGACCGAAATGCCGGCCGCGCCCGGTTTCGAGCGCGAGATTCGCAAATATGTACGAAGTCAGCTGGAAGCTTACACGAATGAAATCGTGCTTGACGGGCTGGGCAGCATTTTCGGCGTGATGCGCGGCGACGAAAACGGCCCGCGCATCATGGTTGCCGGCCATCTTGACGAGGTCGGCTTTCTCGTGAACGGCATCACCGAGCATGGCACGGTGAAGTTCCAGCCGCTCGGCGGCTGGTTCAGTCAAGTGCTGCCCGCCCAGCGCGTGCAGATTATGACCGGGCGAGGGCCGATCCTCGGCGTGATCGGCTCGACGCCCGTGCACTTGCTGGACGAGGCCGCGCGCGCCAAGCCCGTAGACATCAAGTCGATGTACATTGACATCGGCGCCGACAACCGCGCCGATGCCGAGGCCATCGGCGTAGCTATCGGGCAGCAGGTCGTGCCGGTCTGCCCGTTCACCCCTTTAGCCAATCCGAAGCGGATATTGGCTAAAGCCTGGGACAATCGCTACGGCGTCGGCCTGGCGATTGAGCTGCTCAAGGAGCTTCGCGCAGCGGATGCGAAGCTCCCGAACGTCCTGTACGCCGGCGCGACCGTACAGGAGGAGCTTGGCGCCCGCGGCGCGCGGACCGCCGCGAACCTCATCCAGCCCGACTTGTTCTACGCGCTGGATGTGAGCGCCGCCGGCGATTCGTCCGGCGACCGGCAGGCCTTCGGCCAGCTCGGCCGCGGCGCGCTGCTGCGCGTCTATGACCCCACCATGCTCACCCACCGGGGGATAGTCGAATTCATTCTCGATACGGCGGAGACTCACAAAATCCCGTATCAATACTACATCTCGGCCGGCGGCACGGACGCCGGACAAGTGCATCTGCAGGGCCGAGGCATCCCCTCTGCCGTGATTGGCGTCTGCGCGCGCTATATTCATACGGCCGGCTCCATTTTGCACGTCGACGATTATGCCGCCGCCAAGGAGCTGCTCATCAAGCTCGTGCAAAAAAGCGACCGCACGACGCTGAACACAATCCACGCCCAAGCCTGATCCGCCTCAGGCGGCAGCGTTCCGCCCTTGGAGGCGGAATCGGATTGTTGACAGAGCGACGGGGTAGAGGAACCGCCGCTTCTCCTCCCTACCGCCTAACCTGTAGGGATTGCGGATTGCTGAAGCAGAGGGGCACAAAGCAGCTTAGTAGGGGAAAACCTGCGAAAGTCAGGCTGTTGAGAAAGTCTAACGGGTTTCCTCTCAGATCAATTTTTATGTGGGGGCACTCATCTCGAAGAGAAAAAATTGATTTAAAACGATCTGAGAGGGGTGTTTGGCTTATACCTTTGGTGCTTTTTTTGAGCATCCAGGAAAAAAGGGGGTTTCTCAACAGCCTGGAAAGTTTTTTTCGTGAAAATAGTTCATTTTGGCGAAAAGCCTGCACAATTGCAGGCTGTTGCCCCCCCTGCGTCATAAGCGATAGCCACAATCTGCCTGGCTGCACGAAAAAACCTGCAAAAATACATGAATTTTGCGTCCTTGATCGCTGGCTGCGAAGAATTCCTGCAATTGTGCAGGCTTTTTACCGAACACATGGACTCAGATCCACTTTCCGTGAAAATTCCTGCACTTTTGCAGGTTTTTCGCCAAAATGGGCCTTTTTCACAGAGAAAACCTGCACATTCGCAGGCTTTTTCTCCAATTAAACCGCCTCATCCCCCCTTACTGTACAACGCCATAACCTGCGCTGGAGAGGCGCATAGGGAAAGATCGGCCGCCCCCCAAATTAACTCCCCTCTGGTTCCCCCAACCCGTAACTTTTTAACAATTGCAGGAATATTTTGTTTCAGGCATATCCATTGAGCAAAAACTGCACTTTATACGAAAATAGAACGCAGTAGACCTGATTATTTTCATTCTGTGGGGTGACGTCCACGGCGTCATGGGGGCTTTTGCAGGTTTCTTTTGCAGGTTTTCTCCGCATTTCCAGATAGTTTGTTCGACCGGGCTCCAGCGTGTGGGGGCTGGGCGGCTTCGTTCCGTCTTTCGGGGCGGAATTTTCTTTTTTTCAATATGAAATGTAGAACTAATGTTCCATTTTATGGTAATCTTAGTATAGGCACATCGCCATTTCAGAGAAGAAAGAAGGACACTAATGGATTATGTTATTCGCAATGCCGCTTCGGAAGATTCCCAGGAATTAAGCATGCTGATGTCTCAGCTGACCGGCAAGGTCATCTCCCCGCTCCACATTGAAAACCGGCTCCACTTTATTCGGACCAGCCCGTTCGACTCCTTGTATGTTTGTTTGGAGGACGGCCGGATTCGGGGGACTCTCGGCTTTCGAATTCGCGAGAATATCGAGGATGTCTCCAGATACGGCGAGGTTTCGGTGATTGTCGTGAACGAGGAGGCGAGGAACAGAGGTTTCGGCCGGATTTTGATGGATTACGCGGAGCAGCTCGCCGTCGAGCATAACTGCGTGGGCTTGTGGCTCGTTTCCGGTTTTCAAAGGGCCGAGGAAGCCCACAATTTTTACAAACAGTTGGGATTTGAAGAGACGGGTTACCGTTTTGTAAAAAAATTTTTGTAGCATGCGGCGTTTTGGCATGTAGGGAGGTGCGGGGTATGCAGATTGGTCTTATGGGGGGCCCGCCGACAGGCATGCTCGTTTTTGGCGGAATCGTTATCTTTTTAGTGGCGGCCATCATGATTGTCACAATCGTCAAAGGACTCGCAACATGGGCATCCAATAACGCGTCCCCCATCGAAAATCGCAGCTGTACCGCAGTAAGCAAAAGAACCCAAGTGTGGGGCGGTTCCGGCGACTCAAGCGCGAGTACGAATTATTACGTTACGTTTGAATTCGAGGACCGCAGCCGTCTGGAGCTGCATGTAAGCGCCAAAGTTTACGGCCTTATCGTGGAAGGAGATCGGGGGACCTTGACGCATCAGGGCACAAGGTTTAAAAACTTTGTCAGGCACATTTAGCCTGGGGTTAGTCTGCTTCATTGCCTGACTGCTGGCAGGCGTGATCTAAACGCGCGTTTGCAGTTTCCTGCCACCGGCAAATCCCCGGCGTCCGGAAGGACCCGCTCCCGATTGAAACGCAAAAAAGCACCCGCTGCCGCTCAGATAGCGACAGACGGGTGCTTTTTTATGCCGCCCCTATACAGGCTGCAGCGTTTCGTCGCGCACCTCGGCTTGCTGCCGGGCTTGCGCCTGCTGTTTGTCCGCCGCCTTGTCGGTACGCTTATCGGCGGCATTGCTGTAAGGCTCTGCGGCAAGCTCGTAGGGCAGACAAAGGGGCACGCCGGTACGCGGGTCGGCGACCAGATCGGCCTCGATGCCGAACACTTCGCGCAGCACATCTTTGGTCATAACTTCCACAGGCGTTCCTTCGCTGACTACGGTTCCGCTTTTAATTGCGACCATGTGTTGAGCGTAACGTGTCGCGTGGTTGAGGTCATGCACGACCATGATGACGGTGCGGCCTTCTTCCTCATTCAGTTTCTCCAGCAGCTTCAATACTTCCAGTTGATGCGCCATATCCAGGAACGTCGTCGGCTCGTCGAGGAACAAAATGTCCGTCTGCTGCGCAAGCGCCATCGCGATCCACGCGCGCTGTCTTTGGCCTCCCGACAATTGGTCGACAGGACGGTCGTAGAACGGGGTCATTCCCGTTACCTGAATCGCCCACTGGATAATGTCTTTATCTTCTTTCGTTAACGAACCGAACCCTTTTTGATGCGGAAAGCGGCCATAGCCGACCAGTTCCGACACGGTCAAGCCTTCCGGAGCTATCGGATTTTGCGGCAAAATGGCGAGCTGTTTGGCCACTTCCTTCGTAGATTGCCGGTGGATGGACTGGCCGTCCAAATATACGCCCCCGCCCTTCGGCTTCATAATCCGCGCCATCGTCTTCAAGATGGTTGATTTTCCCGATCCGTTCGCGCCTACCAGCGCTGTGATTTTGCCTGACGGAATCGATACGTTCAAATCTTTGACAATTAAGCGGTCCTCGTACGCGATATCCAGTTGTTTGGTCATTAAACGGTCCATATAAACTCTCCTTCACTTCCGGTTTTTTATGCTTTAGCTTTTGCCAATAAGTATAAGAAGTAGGGTGCTCCGATGACGGCAACAACGATACCGGTCGGGATTTCCGAAGGCTGCAAAATCCATCTGCCGACTGTATCCGCGACAATGAGCAGCAGCCCGCCTGCAAGTCCGGCCGCCGGAAGCAGGTATTGATGTTTCGCTCCGACCAATTTCCGCGCCAGATGCGGTCCGATCAGTCCGACAAAGGAGATCCCTCCGCCGACGGCAACGCAAGATCCCGCTAAGGCGACGGCTGCGCCGAGCAAAACAAGTCTTTCTCTTTCAACGGAGGTGCCGATGCCGATAGCTATGGGGTCACCGAGATTCAGCGCGTTCAGCGCTCTGGCTTTGTAGAGCACAAAGGGCACCAGTACAAGCATCCACGGCAGCAGCGCCAGAACGAATTTCCAGTTGGTTCCCCAAATGCTGCCCGCCAGCCAGACCGATACGAACTGAAAATCATTCGGGTCCATCCGAATGGTCAATACGATCATCCCTGCGTGAATGGCCGCAGCGACGGCTATTCCGACCAAGACGAGCCTCGTGGGCGAAAGACCCTCTTTTTTCTTGTAAGCCAGCAAGTAAATGACCGCTGCGGCCAGCCCTGCGCCGACCAGAGCCAGAAAAGGCATAATGAACACGGGAGCAGCCGCGTTCACTTTGTAAAAGGATACGAACAGCACGACAGCGAGCCCTGCGCCTGCATTGATTCCCAGTATCCCGGGGTCGGCCAGCGCGTTGCGCGATATGCCCTGCAGAACAGCTCCCGAGATGGCCAGACCGCCGCCCACCAGCACCGATATGATGATGCGGGGGAGTCGGAATTCGAACAGGATCAGCGCCTGCTTTTGCGTCCCGGCACCGAATAAGGTTGTGAACACCTCGATCGGCGAAAGCCGTGTGTAACCGATATTCATGCTTATGATAAAGGCAAGTATAATAAATATTCCCAGCAAGGCCGTTACGCCAACAGCGCGAAGCGCTTTTCTCCGGCTCAAGCTTTCCACCTGCGTGTGCATTCCGCTACATCTCCCTTCTGTTTTTGCGTGCCAGATAGAGGAAGAACGGAACCCCGATCAGCGCGATAATCGCTCCGATGGGCACTTCATACGGCGGATTGATCATTCTGGCGCAGATATCGGCTATGACCATCAGCAAGCTGCCCAAAATGGCCGAACATGGGATGACCCATTTGTAATCCACTCCGACCAAATACCGGGCGACATGCGGGATGATCAGTCCGGCAAAGCCGATCACACCGACGGCGGATACCGCCGCGCCGGCAAGAACCAGCACAAGAATCGCGCCGGCCAGCTTCACAAGGCCGATGCGCTGCCCGAGTCCGGCCGCAACTTCTTCACCCAGGCTGAGCAAAGTAATGGAACGGGAGATTGCCATGGCGCCGATCAGTCCGCCCAAGATCCAGGGGAACATGATTTTGATCTGCAGCCATTTGGTCCCGGCGACGCCTCCGGCGTACCAGAACGCAATATCCTGCCCGATGCGGAAGTACAGGGCGATTCCTTCGCTAAGCGCTACCAGCAGCGCGCTGACGGCCGCCCCGGCCAGTACCAGCCTTACGGGAGTAAGACCTCCCTTGGCCATAGAGCCAATGCCGTATACGAGCGCCGTACCAACCGCAGCCCCCAGAAACGAGAACAAGATTAAATAATGGAACGGCATGCCGGGGAAAAATGCAAAGCACGCCGCCAGCACGAATCCCGCACCGGCATTGATGCCGAGCAGACCGGGATCGGCCAGCGGGTTGCGGGTCATTCCCTGCATGAGCGCCCCCGCTACCGAAAAGCAGGCGCCGACCATAGCGCCGGCAAGCGCGCGGGGCAGGCGAAGCTCCTGAATAATCTGGTGCGAGGTCAAATCCGGGTTGAAACGAAACACGGCAGTCCACACCGTCGACAGCGAAATATCCGCCGCACCTACGGAAATGGAAAGCGCCAGTCCTAACAACAAAGCCGCCGTTCCTCCGATTAAAATCAAAGTAGCGACGTACGGGCGTGTACTTAGGGATAACTCTTCCTTTTGTCCTGCCAGCATAACTAGCCATAGCCTCCAAAAAACAAGTATGCAAGGATGTCAACGGGGACGAAATGAAGTCAACACCTCAAATGGTGATAATGATTATCAGTTTCATTTTTTATTCAATGATAGAGTCTGCGGACTGCTTTGTCAACTACTTTTCTCACTGCTTTCTCGGTCTCGCAGCTTCTATGCTGCAGGCAGCCCAGTAGTTTGAAGAGTTTCATGTTGACCGGCGCCTGTTATTTTGCGATAATGATAATCATTATCAACAAAATTCAGCTTAAAAGCGATATTTTTTCCCATGCGAGGTGTGCGACAGCGTGAAACATAGCTTTGCTGCAAGTTCAAATTTGCCTGCGGATTGCCCCGGCTCCAATCTCCGCAAAGTGCACAGGCATCTGGAGTATTCGAGCCATGCCTCTATCTCCGTCGCCGGTGTGTTCTACGGAAGCATGCAAGAGGGCGAAGCCGTGCGCAATTACCGGACCCCCGCGGCCGGGTTTGTCATGGTTACCAAGGGCGCCGGCACATTCATATGCAATGGCGCTCCTTACACGGCGGTGCCTCACAAAATTATTCATGTCGGCAAGGATATGATTCTCCATGTTGCGGTCGAGGAAGCGCCTTTGGAATACTTCTTCGTCATGTACCATGCCGAACTGCCGGAAGCGGCGCAAAGCGAGTTCACCTGGCAGCATCCCGCGGATTCCCCTTCCGAGATGCATTATGATTTGATGCTCAGCTCGGAAGCGATCCTGCGCGGGACGTTCGAGCAAATGCTGCAGGCCTGGGTATCCCCCGGCATACCGGAAAAGCTACATACCAAGAAGCTGTTTTACGAGCTTATTTATCACATGTTCCGCCAGCTTCAGGAGCAGCTGCGCGCTGCGAAAACCGAAGACGCCGTCACGCGTGCGATACAATACATGAACGACCGGTTCATGGAACCTCTGACCGCCGATTCGCTTGCCGCATATGTGGGCTACAGCACCGGTTATTTGTCCCAGCTGTTCAAAACCCAGACCGGCTACAGCCCGATCGACTATTTAATCCGGGTTCGAATCAACCGCGCCAAGGAGCTGATGGCCTTTTCCAACTGCTCCATGAGGGAGGTGGCCGCGCTCGTAGGTTATGCCGATGCGAGCTATTTCAGCCGTATTTTCAAAAAAGTCGAGGGCGTGTCTCCCCATAGGTACAAATTTCTTAAGGCGAGCAGGTAATCCGACGATTCTACTAACCGCGGGCAGCAATGTTGGTAATTTGGTCGCTTTTGTCTAGTTCCAAACGATCAATTAGTTATCTGAATATTTACAATATTTTAATAATAGGCTAATATGATAGTAGATTCAATGAAAGGGGATAGTCCAATGAAGCCGGTTAGCGAAGCATGCCCTCCCTTTTAAAAATCCATGAAGGAAAGAGGTGCGAGGCTTTCTCTTACTTTTCTTGATTCATGGGGCATGCGGGATCTCAGGGATGTGGAAAAGCGGTAAAGGTCGTGAACCAGCAGTTGAATGTTTGGAATGTGCAATGCGAGTCGGTTGATAGGAGCGTGTCTTTTTACAATTGAATACGATAAGTGAAATATAGGGATTCCGGTTATCATGGATAAGCGGGATCCCTATTTGCCGTGCGTATCGTTATTTCGTCAAGGGCAGCGTAATCATGAATTCGGCGCCTTCGCCCAGCTTGCTTGCAACGGCGATGCTTCCGTGATGCATGTCTATAATTTTTTTGACGATGGAGAGTCCCAGCCCGCTCCCTCCTGCAACGCGATTCCGCGATTTATCGGCCTTGTAAAAACGCTCGAAAATGTGCGCTTGGTCCTCCTCGGCGATGCCGATGCCTGTATCGCTGATCCGGACTAGTGCCCGGTCGTCCCGGTATTCGAGCCGGATTCCGATCGTTCCGCCAACGGGAGTAAATTTGATCGCATTATAAACGAGGTTGCTCCACGCCTGGCTCAGCAGCTCCTCATCGGCCGTTATATGACCCGTTGCCAGTTCGATATCCAGCTCGATCTCTTTCTCCTGCCACTGCGGTTCGCAGGCTAATATGACGCTCCGCAGCTGCTTGTCGAGCCGGAAGCTTTTCGGTTCGAAAGGGTGATGCTGCGATTCCAGGGAAGTCAGCTTCATCAGGTTGTCGCTCAGCTTGGACAGACGCCTGCTCTCCGCCTCGATGATCTCCAGATAATGCCGGCGCTCTTCCGGTGTCGTGTCGCCGCTTTGCAGAGCGCGGGAGAATCCGCTGATCGACGTTAGCGGCGACTGGATTTCATGGGAAACGTTCGAGATGAACTCCTGCCGCATCTGCTCCATTTGGCCGAGCTCGACCGCCATGTCATTGATGCTGTCCACCAGCTCGACAAACTCGACGAATCGCCCGTCGTTTGGGTCCTGCTCAATGGATACGTTAAAATCGCCTTTAGATATTCGGCGGATCGCCCCGATCATAGCCTGGAAAAACTGCATTTGCTGTGAATGGAAGTACCTGCTTATCAGCAACATCGTGAAGCCCCAGAGCACCATGCCCCCGATAGAGTTGATCAATTGCCGGAACAGTTCCCGAGGCTGCGTCCCCAGGTAACCGTACAACCAGGCTGTTCCAAAATAAAGCCCTGTCCAGTAGATCACTATGACGGCAAAAATGGCTGTGGGAAAAAGGAAGCCGCGAAGGCGCTGCATCCGCTCCGCCTTGCTTCTTTTTTTCACGGACGAAGCACCTCCATGCGGTAGCCGAGCCCGCGGATCGTGCTGATCCGGAAGGCGTACCGCTCCTCGGGAAACCTTTCGCGCAGCCGGTTGATGTGGACGTCGACCGTCCGCTCGTTGCCCTCGTAATCGAAGCCCCAGATCTGCTCGATCAGTTGGTCGCGCGAAAAGGTTTTGCCGGGATAGCTCGCCAGCTTGTAGAGCAGCTCGAATTCCTTCAGCGGAAGCGTCACGCTCTCGGAATCGGCCGTCACTTCGAACGTTTTGCGGTTGATCGTCAGGTTGCCGGCCTGGACGGTCTGCGAAGCCGCGATTTTGTATCGTTTGAGCAGCGCCTTCACCCGCATGGCGAGCTCCATCGGCTCGAACGGCTTGACGAGATAATCGTCAGTGCCCAGCTCGAAGCCTTTGACCTTCTGCGAAGTTTCGCCTTTGGCGGTGAGCATCAGAAGAGGGTAATCGTAATGATTCCTCAGCTCTTTGCACAGCTCCCAGCCGTCCATATTGGGCATCATGATGTCCAATATGACCATATCGACCTGCACGGTCTCCAAAAGGGCCAGCGCCTCTCTGCCGTCGGAAGCTTCGACGACGTCGAAGCCCTCTTTTTGCATAAACACGCGAACCAGTTCGCGGATAAAAGGATCGTCGTCAACGATCATAATATGGGCCATGTCAGCCAGCCTCATTTCTCTATAATTCGGTAGTGTCTCTACCAGCATACCTCAGAATACCCGTCCGGACGAATTCCGGAGAAAATTTGGAGAAATCCCGACGAAATCAGCATAAACCGTTTTTATAAACTGAATATAAACCGCGCAGGGGCATGGATCGGGTGAAACCGCTTTTTTTCAATTGTAAATTGTGTTACATTTTGGATGAGAATTTTCATTTGCCTTCAATTTACAGATCAAGGTGGTTAAATGAATCGATGCTAACGACCCTATTTGAGGAATTTGAAAAAACAGCCTCGACGGAAGAAATCACGGCGTTTCGCGACAGTGTGACAGAGCGGGGCTTTTCCTGCTTTCGCCTGCTGCTGGACCGCTTTACGGAGCAATTAAAATCCGCCTCGGACGAGGACATGGGCCGCATCGAGGGGCTGCTTGCGAAGGCCGAGCGCATGTTTCCCGAACCGGTCCGGTTCAGCCCTTCCTGGGAGCGGATCTGGCAGGAGCTTCACAGCATTGCCGCTTACAAGAAGCACGTGCTGCAAACGATCCCGCACTCGGGCCGGTCGGGCGAGTGGCAGGTCATTCTCGATAACCCCCAAGCGGTGCAGGAGGTCGTCTGCTATCCGGGGCTTACTTTTGCCGATGCGGCTTATTTATATGCATACTTCCGCCCGCGGCTGGAAAAGTCAGAGTACATCCGGCTGCAAAAAATTCAAACCCTCATACAGGACACCGGTGGGTAAAGCGGGGCCGGCCCGGGCGCTGTCAGGCCGTTGGGCAGGCACAGCAAAGCGCGAAGAAAGCCTGCACTTCTGCAGGCTTTTCCGCTGTGCTGCCAAGTGCCAAGTGCCAAGTCATTCTCTCGCTCTTACTTCAGCTCTTAGCTGCCCCAAAAACAAGCTTTCCCGAATCCCCTAGTCCTAACTGGTGGTTGATACAAGAAGCATCAAGCGCCACGATGCTTTTTCATATTCGGCGGCGGGCTAAAGCCCCGCTGCTCAGCCTACCGGCGTCGCCTGAAGCCGGGACATGCGCCGAGAATCGCTTCGCTGATAATCACCGGCTCCGACTCGGTGACGATTATCCCATCTCCGTCGAAATATCATCTGGGCGATAAACGCCCCGTGGGGCGCACCCAGACCGTTAGGCGGGCACATATACTTGGCTGTGTGAAGAAAGCCTGCAAAAGTGCAGGCTTTTACTCGTCGATGCGCCGGCAGCAGGAAATTCCTGCAAATGTGCAGTAATTTCAGCGAACACATGGGCTCTGGCTCGTTTTATCCGAAAATTCCTGCACAATCGCAGGTTTTTCGCCAAAACGAGCCACTTTCGTAGAAAAAGCCTGCACTTTCGCAGGCTTTTTTCAGCACGCGCGAAACCCAGGCCTGCGATGCTGCGTTACATGTTCGGACAACGCCTGCGCTTCTTTGGCGAGCTTGCTTCAACTCCTCACGATCTAACGGGCTTCCACGACGCCTACGTTCTAGCGGACTTGTCACGGCGCCTCACGTTCTGGCGGGCTTGCCGCCCGCTTCGCAAACGGCTGCGCCATCCGCCTTTGGAGTGGCGAAAAAATCGCCCCCCGGCGAACAGCCCAAAAGCAGCTGCTCGCACAGAGAGCGATCCCCACACACATGGCGTTATTGCTTGGACAGCAGGTTCAACAGCAATTGCATGCTTTCGGCGCGGGTGATGTTTTCGCGAGGCGCAAGCCTATGGTTTTCCCGGCCTTGCAGAAGGCCTTCCTGCACGGCGGCTGCGACATATGCCTCGGCCCATGCGCTTGCTTCGGCGGCGTTGCTCAAGTCCGCAGCCGCGGGACGTGGAGTAGCGGCCCCCTTCGACTTTTCGTGTGCGCGGACTGTCATTGCCGCCGCTTCCTCGCGCGTGACCGGCTCCGTCGGCGCGAACCGGGTATCCGACCGGCCGCTAATGATGCCGGCCTCGGTCAGCGCCGCTACAGAACCGGCATACCCGCTTCCTGCTTCGACGTCTGCGAAATTAGCGTCTTTGGGAGCCGTCCATCCAAGCGTACGGGCCAGGAAAGCAGCGAACTGCCCGCGGGTTACGTCTCTTTCGGGCTCAAAGACCGTCCCAGTGACGCCTTCGGCAATTTGCTTCGCCGCCATCCTTTTGATCGTTAGCGAAGCCCAGTGGCTATCCGGGACGTCAGAGAACGATTTGTCGTATTCCAACACGGCATATCGGCCGGCATTCCAGACCGCGGCGGTAAAATAACCGTCAGCGTACTGACCCGGCACGTACTCCAAAGCTCCGTCGTCAGCGATAGCATAGACGTTTTGCAAATGCCGCCCGCCGCTTCCGCTGACGCCGGCTTTCAGCTTCAGCACAACTCCTTCGGCAAACCGGCTGATCGTCACAGGCCGACTATCGCCGATGGCGATTTGCAGACGGAGTTCGACGATGGCGCCGGCTGGCCGCACTTCAGTGCCCGCCGGCTTTTTCAACAGCTCCGCCGAGGCTCCGGTGACTTGCTCCATGCCGACGAGGATGTTCGTCTTCGGCTTGTCGGCATCGGCTATCTGACTGAGCCACTTGTCCATCAACGTTTTCGGCAGCCGGACGGAAACGCCGGCTTTTTTCAGTTCCAAAGACGACCCCGACAAGCTGCGCAGGACGTTCACCGGAATCGACACCTGCTTGGCCACTTTAGCGATGCTTACGGAAACCGCGCCATCTGCGCCTTTGATAAACGAGGCTTCGCTCACTACGGCCTGTTCTTCCGCGATGCCGCTTGAACTGCCGTCTGCCCCACCGCCGGAAGTACCGCCCGTACCACTGCTGCTGCCACTGCCGCTTCCGTTATCCATCGCGGGCTGTACCGGATGATTCATCCGCTCCTGAATTTCCTGCGCGGTCAGCGCTTTTCTTAAAATTTCCACATCGTCCAGAGAACCGTTAAAAGTCGGATCGGGGAACCGGCTCTTCCCTATAAAGTTGGAATCCGCGAGCAGTTCCTGCGGATTGATCGTCATATTCGGATTCACGGCAACCGCCTGTCCGTCTACATACAACGTACCGGTGTGATCCTCAATCGTAACGGCGACATGCGTCCATGTATCTTTGGGAAGTGCGGAGCCCCCCATCAAAGTCTGATCCGTGCCTTTGTAAATCGTGTAGTACAGCTTCTCTTCCCCGCCTTTGGAAGGAGTCAGAAACATGAAACCGCCTGTGCCGCCAAAATCAAAAATCCGCTGCCACGCGCCGCCTCCGCCCCATTTGACCCAAGCCATGAACGTAAAATCCGCGGTATCGGTGACACTGTTCGGCAGCTTGAGGTATCCGTCCGTCCCATTCAGCTTGACCGCGCCGCCGGCTTTGCCATAAGCGTCATAGGTAACGCCGCCGAACGCCGTCGGATTCTCATGGTTCACAGAACTGTCAGCCAGCAGATTCCCGCTATCGTTAAATGAATACTTGGCAATGACTTCATGCGGCGCCGGCAGCACTGTGACTTGAAACGTTTTGACAGCGCTCGCCGCGCCTTTGACAATCGTGGCCGTAAGCGTCACTTGGACATTGCCGGAGCCAAAAGGCGGGTGATTCACTTTGCCGCTCGCCGCGACGACATCCGGATTGCTCGAATTCCAGCGGATGCTCGTATTGCGGACGCCTGTAACCGGCAGTGCCAGGTCGCCTTTCACCGCTGTCACGTCTCCGATGGACAAGTTTTCTTTGGCCGATGCCACGCTGCCTTCATCCGACAGCTCGCCGAGCTTTTTGCCCCAGACCGCAGTACCGGACTGGTTCAGGCCTGTGAATACAAGGGTCGGAGCCCACTTGACCCAATCCCAGGCCGGAGCGATTTTCACCGTGTCGATCCAGTAACCGCCCGGGGCCGCATCCGGCGCGTACCAGTGAAGCGTAAGCGTATTACCGCCGCTTAGCTGCCAAAAATTGCGGCTGTCGCGCGAGCCGATCGCGCCACCGGCCAGCAGCGTGATGACGGACGATTTGCGCTTGCCGTCGTCGTTGCGGTCGAGAACGATTTGCTCCCATTCGCCTGCAATCTGCGCTTTATATACGGCTTGTTCCTGTTCCCCCGCGTAGCGCTCCGGGGATGCTGCAGGCCAGCCGTCGTCCGTCCATAAAACTTTGCGTATATACAGCTCGGACCAGAGCGGCTCTTCGCCGACACGCGCATTATGCGCAATGTAGTAGTTGTTCCCGTCCTTCAGCCACGCATCGTGGCCTGTACCGGCCCACCCGGCGTCCTCTTCGAACGCGTAGGAGTTGATGATTTTCGTGCCGGTTTCCTTCGATCCTGTCGTATCGATCATGTCATGTCCGTTATAATCGACGTAAGGGCCGTCGACGGACCGGGATCTTGCCACACGAACGTTGTACGTATCGCCCAGCGATTCATAACTGACCGTCAAATAGTAGTACCCCGTATCCGGATTGTAAATGATGTTGGGGCCTTCGATGCCAGGACCGGGGATTCCGGTATCGCCCTGACGCTTGGCAATCAGCTTGCCTCTATTGCCCGGTTGGACCAGTTTGCCGGTCTGCGGGTCGATCTTGGCGATGTAAATGCCGCCGAAAAACGAGCCGAACGCCATCCAGGGGCTGCCGTCCGCATCGAATACAATGTTCGGATCAATGGCGTTCACTTGCTGGTCATCAGCGCTTTTGGTCTTGAAAACCGCCCCTTCATCATGCCACGGCCCTTCGATCGTCTCGCTTGTCGCCAGCCCGATATAAGAATTCCGCGTACCGAAACCGGAAACGGAATAATACAAATAAAATTTGCCGTTCATCTGCACAACTTCAGGCGCCCAAAATTCCGTATTTCCGGACCAGAGCCGCGCTTCGTCCGATACGCGGTCAAAGACGCGACCCGCAAATTGCCAATGCACGAGATCCGGCGATTTGCGAATTTGGATGCCCGGCTTCACGACGCCGTCGGGGTAATATTTTTTATCGGCTCCCGTAAACAGAAAGTCTGTCGAAAATGCGTAATAAGTGCCGTTCACTTTGATAAGCTCGGCGTCATGGGTATTGTTGCTCGTCCACTTGTTCTCGTCTTGTACGATGCCCAGATCCATTTTGGGAAGCTTATTCGCCGCAGGCGCGGGAGCATTCCTGATCAATGCGCCTATAATTTCATTCTCGCTCCAGGCCCGGTTCGCTATATACACCTCATCGATGCTGCCGCTGAAATTCGAATCCGCCGGAGCGAAACGGCTCTTGCCCAACCAGTTCGCATCCGCGTTCAAAGCGTCCGGATTGTAGGTCATGGCATTGTTGGTCGCTTGCAATTCTCCGTTCACATACAGCTTGCCGACATCGCCTTCCAACGTTACCGCAACATGAGTCCACTCGTTCACCGGAAATGCAGCGCCCGTCAAGGTCTGATCCGTACCCTGGTAAATACTGAAATAAATCTTGTCGCCTGCGCCTCTGGGAGTCAGATACATAAAGCCGCCAGGCCCCCCGAAGTCAAAAATGCGGGTCCAGCCGCCGCCGGTTCCGTCCCATTTGACCCATGCCGCAAACGTAAAATCGGCCGAACGGGTCACATTGCCGGGAAGCTCGATGTATCCGTCCGTTCCGTTTAATACCGCGGCACCGCCCATTTTCCCGGCTGCGTCCCATGTCACGCCTCCATGAGCTGCCGCGTCGTTGTGGTTGACAGTGCTGTCCGCGATGACGTATGTAGTGCCCGTAACCGTTGTAAAATCCCGATCGAAGGGATAATCCGCAACCGGACCGGCTCCCGGCGGCACGGCATCGGCAAAAGCGAGGTTAGGCAGCACTGTCCCAAGAACGATAAATAAGCAAAGCATGCGAATGCAAAATTTCTTCAACTGAATCCTCCTTTTCGGCTGTTATAAAGCGTTTTTTCGAAATCGCTTTCAAAAATCGACTTCGCCTCTTGGCCGCCGACCACCCCCTTTGTTTTATTTTATATAAATATGAAATAATAGAGATTCAACTATAATATAGATCGATATGTATGCGCTGTCAACATGGATATTTTCAATATTTTATAAAATAAAAGAATAACCTCTCTAGCAAAGAGGCTATTCCCCGTCCAACCTTATACCCCCCCTTCCAATCTCAAGTGTGCAGCGGAAATGTCATGATAAAGGCAGTGCCCTTGCCTTCGGTGGAAAACGCATTCATCTTTCCTTTGTGACGCTCGACAATGCTCAGACATACCGGGAGGCCGAGGCCGGTTCCATTTTCCTTGGATGTGTAAAAAGGTTCGAAAATCCGCTGCAGCTTCTCTTCGGAAATACCCGATCCGGTATCCGTAATGGCTACTTCCACCTGCTCGTCCGCCACATGCGTTTCAAGCTTAATGACACCCTTGCCGTCCATAGCTTCCAAACCGTTGCGCACCAAATTGAGAATCAGCTGTTTAATCTCCTTCTCGTTCAGCAGCATATCCGGCACATCATGGTCCAGCCGCATATCGACTTCGATCCCCCGCAAGTTGGCGTCCGCCACAATCATCGGATACAGAGATCTGATGACTCTGTTCATATTATCCGATTCCATCGGTACGACCCGGTTTTTGGCCAACGATAAAAAGTCGTTGATGATCTCGTTGGTCCGATCCAATTCCTCAAGGATAATGGCGAAATATTCCTGAAGATCGGGACTTGTACGCTCTTTGATCAGTTGAATAAATCCTCTGATCACCGCCATCGGGTTACGGATTTCATGAGTGATGCTGGCCGCCATTTGTCCGACAAGACTGAGCCTTTCCATTTGGCTTCGCTCATGCTTCAGCATTTCGACCTCCGTAATCTCCTGAAAGACGCCCACTGCGCCGATTACATGCCCATTCTCCGTCACCGGGTAAGCATAGCTCAAAAAGATTCTCCCGTTCAGCTCAATCTCCTGCGCAACCGTCCGGTATCCTTGCAGCGCTTGGATTAGAGCCATTTCTTCAAAATTGCCTCCCTGCCGCGCGACAAAACTCCGGAAGCACGTTCCGATCAAACTGCCCCGGCTGCAGCACGGAAAATAGCCCAGGAACGCTTCGTTCACGATCGTAATCCGCTCATCCTTGTCCACAGCGAGTACCATAAGCGGCAGAAGATCAAGCAGCGTCTGAAGATGAACGGCATCTCCGAGCACGCTGTCATTAAACTCCTTGGCTTGATTGGCCGCAGCCGCGGCAGCCGATACATCCTGCATGTGCATCATGGCACCGGCAATTTGCCTTGTATGCGGGTCGATAATGGGAGCGGCGTTGAACAATAGCGACTTTTCCTGTACAGTAATCCGCTTTTTGCTGCAGTTCTCCCCGCTGCGGATCATCCCGAGAATACCGCGGATTTCTTCCTGAATGCCCGCCTGCGCAAACAGTTCGCTGACATCAACCCCGATCGCCGTTTGATCCCGGTTTGTCAATGACCGGATAAGCTCAAGGGCGCCTTCGCTCGCAAAATCCACCCTATTGCGGCTGTCGACAGACAGAAAGCCCCCGGGAATTTGGCCGATCATCCAGGCAATCGTATTTTGTTTGTGCGCCAGCTTGATCGACAACCGCCGATAGATGACATACAGCATGCCGATGGCTGCCAGCCAAATGAATACAGTCAGAACGGCAACGATGTGCGGTTCCTTCCTTGAGCCGTACAAACCGATCATCAACGCCATCACGGCCGACAGGCCCACACAGCTTATCAAGAGTTCCCTGTTTGCTTGTACTTGCACAATAAAATTTCCACCTCCACCCATACTTTCAAAAATAAGTATTCGACATCGAACGGTTTCCTCCTGCGCTGCACAAAAAAGGCATCTCCCCCAAAATGGCGCTGGGCAGAGATGCCTTTTCCTAGCTTAGTGAAATTCGGCTTCCGTTTGCAGCTGCGGACTCGCCGGATGCTGGAGCTGCTGCTCCGCGAACTCGCGGTACAGCTCATGCGACTCAAGCAGCTGCTGATGGGTACCGCTGCCGGTAATAACGCCTTTCTCCAAAAAAATGATGCGATCGGCGTCAACGACCGTGGATAAACGATGGGCGATGACCAGCGTCGTCCGGCCCTGCATAAGGTTGTTCAGCGCCTGCTGCACCACGACTTCGGATTTGCTGTCCAGGCTTGAGGTCGCTTCGTCGAGCATCAAAATTTTCGGATTCCGCAGCAGCGCCCGGGCAATCGCGATCCGCTGGCGCTGCCCGCCGGACAGCTTGATGCCGCGCTCCCCGACTTCCGTCTCGTATTTCATCGGCAGCTCGTCAATGAACGCATCGGCGTACGCCATCCGGGATGCGCGTTCGAGCTCTTCGAGCGTGACCTCCCGTTCCATTCCGTAGCAAATGTTGTCGCGGATCGTACCGGCAATCAGCGGGCTTTCCTGCGACACATAACCGATCTGGCTCCTCCATGAATGCAGGGAGAACCGCTCGATGGAGTCACCGCCGATCGTGATGTTTCCGGCCTGCGGGGTGTAGAACCGCTCCAGAAGCGAGAACAGCGTCGTTTTACCGCTGCCGCTCGGACCGACGATGGCGGTCACCTTGCCCGACTCCATCGTAAAGCTTACATTTTTGAGCACAGGCTCCTCATTCTTGTAGTTGAACGTTACATGCTCCAACCGGATCGGCTGTGCCGGGTCCGTCACCGGATCTCCGGAATACAGGTCCTCTTCCTCGTGGTCTAACACTTGCAGAATCGTGTCTGTAGCTCCCAGCGACTTCTGCGCCTGATTGAAAAATTGCGTAATCTGCGTAATCGGCATCACGATCTGGAACAAATACAGCATGAAAGCGACTAACTGCCCCGCGGAAATAGCTCCCGAGGATACCCGCATTCCCCCGTACCCGAAGAGCACGACAAGCAGCATCAACATGACGAAAGAGACGAGCGGCGCCATCAGCGCTTGAATTTTGCCCTCTTTCAGCCCGTATTGGAACAGCTTCCGGATGCCGGAAGCCCCTTCCCGGTACTCGCCCGGCTCGGCGTTCGCCGCTTTCACGAGACGAATTTCCGACAGCACCCGATTCAAAACGGATGTGAAGCTTGCCGTTTCGGCCTGCATGTCTTTGGACACTTTGTACATTTGTCTGCCGAGCGGAAACAGGATAACGAACGCGATCGGGAATACGCCGAACATGATCAGCGTCATTTTCCAATCCATGTAAAGCAGCACGATAATAGAGCCGACAATCGAAATGATGCCTGTGACGAAACCTGTCATATGTTCGGTAATAAGGCCCTTAATAACAGACGTATCGTTCGTCATCCGGCTGATCGTGTCCCCAGTCTGGCGGCTGTCGTAAAAGTGAACCGGCAGGACGAGCAGCTTTTTCCACAGACGGTCCCGAATCCCCGCAACAACACGGTTCCCCGCATAGGCCAGCAAGTAGACCGAAACCCCGGAGGCCAAAGCCTGCGCGACAAAAGCTCCCGCCATCCCGAGAATCTGCCCCTGGCTGAGCGAACTGACGGAGAAGCTGTCGACCACATTTTTGGTAAACAGCGGAATGACAAGCCCCACAAGTGTGGAAATGACGCTTAAGCCTAATGCTATGCCGAGCACAAGCTTCGGAGGATTCGTCTGCATCAGAAGCCGAAAGAACGCTCTCCAATCGGTACGAGCGGTTGAATTCGCCTGTTTTGTTTTCATACTCTCTACTCCCTTTTGCGTGATTTACAAGTTGGAGTATATAAGCGTTTTATTAACTGAATATAAACGAATGAAAGTTGGGAGCCCTGCATACATTTTCCAGGGAAATGCGAAGCAGCCTGATACAACCGCGCGAACGGAACGATACCAGGCTTTCAAGTATGGTTTTCAATATTTTTGCGGGAATCCGCCGCTCTCTTCCTGAACTCTTCCTCGACTTCTTTGATAACCGGGAGCAATTTGTTGTACATAGCGGCAATTGGCGAGAATCGTTGTTTAAAGCGCAGAAGCTCGTTCTGTTGATCCGGATCGGAGGTTGCAACCGAAGATATTTCGTTGACCGTTTTGTCGGCCCAAGTCTGGAACATTTCCAGATCGTAAATAATGCGCTGGGCGTGTTTCAAAATATAAGTCTCCGACATATAGTAATAATCTCTTCGGTCATTACTTGAGGGCATCTTCCGGCACATGCCGAGCCTTTCCATATGGCGGATCTGAATGCTTACCGCAGCTTTGGTAACACCCGTTTCTTCAACCAAATCCTGTAAACTGAGCGGTTCCGTAGCGAACAAAAGCTGGGTAAATATTTTCCCAACCAGCGGACTATACCCCTTGCGTTCGTAGCTTAACGACAAAAAATCACTTATATTTTGCTTCCATTCGCAGAAAGAGTGATCATGAGTATCCATTCTTTACGCTCCTACTGTTCGCATTTTTCGAGTATGTTTGCCACTATCATAGACAAAAGCAACATGCCAGTCAACCATGAGAAAAATATTTTATTGTATTTTCAATTTGTGAACATTTTGCGACATTCCATTTTTAGGAATTGACGCAGGATAAATTTAGTATTATTATTCACGTTAACAACGTAGTTAACGATAAATACATTATCGACTACTTAAGCTTCATTTCACAGAGAAAAAGGAGAGAGCCTTTTATGAGAAAATCACTAAAAATTTTAACATCCAGCACTCTTGCCGCTGTTCTGTTATTGTCGGGAACTGCCGCATCCGCCGGTAAAGCTTTTGCCGCCGAAACCACTGCTTCTGCTTCCGCTTCAACCCTTCAAGCGGATTCCTTCGCCAGCCAGCTTATTAGCTACAGACTTTCCACTTTGGTAGGGGATACGGCTTACGTTTCCGGAAAAAAAGAGAGCGACATCTATTCCTCCCTTGCGAGCGGACAAAGCTTGACTCAGGCATCCGGTCTTAGCAGCTCCGACATTTTGAAAAGATTGAGCGATATCGTTAACGCCGATCTGCAGGAAGCTGTGGGCTTCGGAATCATTCCGAAAGACCAATTACAAGCCGGGGAAACAGCCGCAAGCAAAAAATTAAGCCAAGTTGTCGATACGCAAGGATATCAGGTCGCATCCGCTGACGGCCAGGCCGTTCTGGCCCATATCGTTTTGAATCGTTTGGATCGCATTATTCTGGATTCCGCTGTGCTTTCGGATAAAGATGAGAAAGACGTCCGGAACGATCTGCGCGGAGGTAAAACACTGGTCGCTTCTTCGCCTTTGGATCCGGGCGAACTGAGCAAAAAATTGTTGGATGCCGTTTATCAAGAAATCCAATACCAGGTTTCTGCGAACGCCGCCACTCAAGCAGATGCCAGCAAGTACTATGCTATTGCTTCCGAAAAAATTTCGAACATCATCAATACGCCAGGCTACCAACCCGAAGCTGCCAAGTCTGCTTCCAGCGATCTGGAACAAATCGTAACGAACCGGATTGGCAACATTATTTCAACTACCGCCAATTTCGCGGATAAAGATGATGCCGACGTGCTGAACGATCTGCGCTCAGGCAAGTCCCTCGTAGCCTCGGCTTCTTTGGAGCCCGGCAAACTGTCCGAGAAACTGCTGGACTTGTTGAAGCAGGACCTTCAGTTTGAAGTGTCGCAAAATCGCGCTACTCAAGCCGATGCCGATAAATACTACGCCGAAGGCGCTGCGAAAATTTCGGACGTCATCAATACGCCAGGGTATCAACCAGATGTAGCCAAGCCCGCTCCTTCCGATTTGGAGCAAATTGTGACAAGTCGCATCAGCAGAATTATTACGGATACCGCTACTTTTGCCGATAAAGATGAAAAAGACGTCATAAACGACTTGCGTGAGGGCAAATCTCTCGTAGCCTCGGCTGCCTTGGAATCCGGCAAGCTGTATGAAAAGCTGACGGATCTTGCGAAACAGGACTTTCAATACGAAGTGTCCCAGAACCGTGCTTCCCAAGCCGATGCCGACAAGTACTATGCTGAAGCCGCCGCCAAAATTTCGGACGTTATCAATACTCCGGGATATCAGCCTGAAACTGCCAAACCCGCTCCTTCCGATCTGGAAAAAATCGTCACTAACCGCGTCAGCAAAGTGATTATTGATACGGCCAATTTTGCCGATAAAGATTTCGCAGACGTATTAAGCGACTTGCGCGAGGGCAAATCCCTCGAAGCTTCAGCCGCCTTGGAGCCCGGCAAACTGTATGAGAAGCTGACGGATCTCGCGAAACAGGATCTTCAATACGAAGTGTCCCAGAACCGCGCTTCCCAAGCCGATGCCGACAAATATTACGCTGAAGCCGCTTCGAAGATCGCGGACGCCATCAGCACCCCTGGTTATCAAGTGCAAAAGTAAACCTTAGAAAAAGCGGCCTTGCCCAGCAGTTACATACTGCCGGATAAGGCCGCTTTTTTATTTGGGCAGGTTGGATGACAGCCCCGCCTGATTGACCAACTGTTGGCTTTCCGGATTTAAGCCGGTAATCGCGACAGTTTTGCCAAGTTGCTCGTACTTCTGTATCACCTTCGAAATCGCCGTCACGGCCGATTGATCCCATACGTGGGAAGCGCGCAAATCGATGATCACATGCTGAGGATCCCCGTGCGCATCGAACAAATCGACAAAATGGCTCATTGTACCGAAAAACAGCTGCCCCGAAATTTCATAAACTTTATGTTCTCTACTATTAGAATGCGAAACCGCCCGAAGCCTCGCCATTTTCCAGCCAAAATTCAGCGCGCTGAGGATCACGCCACTTACGACGCCAATCGCTAGGTCGGATGTCACTACGACGATGATCACCGTAAGCACCATGACGACGGCGTCGCCGCGGGGGATTTTGTGCAAAGTGCGGAGCGAATTCCAGTCAAAAGTACCCAGCGAAACCATGAACATGACGCCGACCAGAGCCGCCATCGGAATTTGCCGGACGACCGGCGCCAGCACTAGGATCAGGAAAAGCAGAAACACCCCTGCTACAAAAGTCGAAAGTCGCGTCCGTCCGCCTGACTTGACGTTAATGACCGTCTGCCCGATCATTGCACAGCCGGCCATCCCGCCGAAAAATCCGGTCAGCACGTTGGCGATGCCCTGCCCTCTGACCTCCCTGTTCTTGTCGCTCTTGGTTTCCGTCATTTCGTCCACGATGGTAGCCGTAAGCAGCGACTCGGTCATCCCGACTACGGCAAGCGCCAGCGAATATGGCAAAATATGCAGGAACATCCCCCATGAAAGCTCGATTTGCGGAAGATGCAACATGGGCAGCGCCTGCTTGATCGTCCCCATATCGCCTACAGTACGTACATCGATATGAAATACTACGGCGATTATCGTCATGACAATGATGGCAACGAGCGCCGAAGGTACGGCTTTCGTCAACCGCGGCAGCCCGTAAATAATGAGCAGCGTACCCGCTACGAGTGTATACATCGGCCACGACTCCCCGGCAAAGTTAGGCAGTTGGGCCATAAAAATAATAATGGCCAGCGCGTTCACAAAACCGATAATGACCGAATGCGGCACAAACGTAATAAATCTTCCGAACTTGGCGGCGCCCATCGCCCATTGCAGTACACCGGTCAAAATGCTGGCGGCATATAAATACTCAATCCCGTACCGGGCCACAAGAGGGCCCATTAATGAAGCCATCGCTCCCGTCGCCGCAGAAATCATCCCCGGCCGGCCCCCGACGAAAGAAATGGTAACCGCGATAATAAAAGACGCGTAAAGCCCGACCATGGGGTCAACCCCCGCCATAATCGAAAACGCGATCGCTTCCGGAATTAACGCAAAAGCGACGGTTAACCCGGACAACAGATCTTGGCGAACGTTGCCGAAGAAACCTTGTCGAAACCACTGCAGCAAGATCATCTCTCCCTATATGATGTTGTCGTTGACGCTCCACTCTCAGGATTGTCGGGTCCGATATTCGCTGTCTTCGATTATACTTGCAGGTCTAAACATTTTCAGTGATAGATAAGCTCATGTAAGCGCTTATATTAATGAATTTCTCAATGATTCTACGATTATCGTCTTTTTTCTACTACGTATATTTTCCCGGATAATTGAAGGTCACAATTAACGTCAAGGTTAATATATGTGATCGAAACTGAAATGTTTTATAATGATCTCAATCCGATTTTCGCGATGAATCTGAGATGTCTTGCACGATTTTAGGAGGTAAACCAAATGGCCCAGCAGACCGGGAAAACCAACACTATGTTTGCAGTACTTGGCATTTTAACTTTAGGTCCCCATACGGGTTACGATATTAAACAGCATATGGAGAAAAGCACCGGTTATTTTTGGAATGAAAACTATGGTCAAATTTATCCCAGCCTTGCCGAGCTGCTGAAACGCAAAGATATTACCGTGGATGTGAAACGACAAAAAGGAAAGCCGGATAAAAAAGTGTATAGCATTACAGAACAGGGAAAACTTACACTATCCGACTGGTTGTCTCAACCGATGGAGCATATGGTGATGCTAAAAAAGAATGAACTGCTATTAAGGGTATTTTTTGGCAGCAACGCCCCGCCTGAAGCTATCATTCAACATATCCGGGAACATAAAAGCAAGTTGGAAGAAAACCTGCATATTTTTGAAGAACTCGAAAATTGGCTTCGCAACGAGCAATCGGAAGATCAAAACTATAAATACTGGCTTATCACCATTAATTATGGGAAAAGCCAATTCCGCAGTTTAATTCATTGGTGCGACGAAAGCATTGAAGTCTTAAAGTCTTGATAAGATCGTTAGACGCCCGGATATACGCAAAAAGAGGGGCTGCACGCCCCTCTTCATTACTGTGCGTTTGTTGTTATGTCCCGCAAAAGGTTTGGTAAGGACAGTCGGATGGCTCAGGCAATGTGGAGTACTCGGCCTGTTCGGCAGAGTACGCGTAAGGGCTCGAAAGCACATCAAGAAGCCGCTCCATCACGCTGTAATCCCCCTCTGTCACCGCGGCTTCCAGCGCCTCTTCGACCCGATGGTTGCGCGGGATTACCGCGGGGTTGCTGCTGCGCATCAACTGGTGCGAGTCGGCTTTTGATTCCTGCCGCCTGCCTAGTCTCGCCTGCCACAGCTCCCGCCACGAAGCAAATTCCGGGGTGCCGAACAGCCCCGTATCCTCCAGTTGATCCATCGTAAATGCGCGGAAGGTATTAGTGTAGTCAGCACGATACTTCTGCATTATGTTGAGGAGATCTTTGATAAGGGCCTCATCCTGCGGCTCTTCGCCAAAGATCCCCAGCTTCGCCCTCATTCCCGCGAGCCAATGGCTTTGAAACAACCCGGTAAAACCGGAAATCGCGTCCTCGGCCAGTTTAATAGCCTGCTCTTCATTGTCATGAAGCAGCGGCAGCAGAGCTTCGGCAATTCTCGCAAGATTCCATGCGGCGATATACGGTTGATTGCCATAAGCATATCGGCCGTGCATATCAATGGAACTGAATACCGTTGCCGGGTCATAGGCATCCATGAAGGCGCACGGGCCATAATCGATGGTTTCCCCGCTAATGGCCATATTATCGGTGTTCATCACCCCGTGAATAAAACCCACAAGCTGCCATTTGGCAATCAGCGCGGCCTGACGCTTAATCACTTCCTGGAGAAGGGCAAGATAACGGTTCTCACCAGGATCAACCTCAGGAAAATGTCTTTGCAATGTGTAATCGGCCAGAGTCCGGAGATCCTGGATAGTCCCCCGTGTTGAAACGTATTGAAAGGTCCCGACGCGCAGATGACTGGCAGCCACGCGGGTCAAAATCGCACCAGGCAGTTCAGTTTCGCGGATGATGGACTCTCCGGTCGTCACCACAGCCAGACTGCGGGTGGTAGCAATACCAAGCGCATGCATGGCTTCGCTGATCACGTATTCGCGCAGCATCGGCCCCAGCGCCGCTCGCCCGTCGCCTCGCCGGGAGTATGGCGTTCGCCCCGAACCCTTAAGCTGAATGTCAAACCGTTCGCCCCGCGGAGTGATTTGTTCGCCAAGCAGCAGAGCCCGGCCGTCTCCCAGCATCGTAAAATGCCCGAATTGATGCCCGGCGTAAGCTTGGGCAAGCGGCGACGCCCCTTCAGGAACTCTGTTGCCGGAAAGCACCGCTACGCCTTCTCTGCTTTGCAGCGCTTGAACGTTTAACCCTAATGACGCTGCCAAAGGATTATTAAGAATGATCAACTTCGACGAGCGCACAGGAGTTGGGTTCGACCCGGAAAAAAACAACTCCGGCAGACGGGCATAACTGTTATCGAAGTTCCATCCGGTATCTATGACTGCTATTTTTTCTGTCATCGCAGCACCTTTTTTCGTTTGATTTCTTGAACTTATACAAGGTAATCCCCTTTAGGATTTTCTTCCTCCGCTTTATTATACCTTTCTTTACAAACGATTGGTGCTATTAAAAATTTTAAGCCGCAGCTCAAGCCGCCCGAGATGAACGATTATTTGAACGATCAGCTGAAAAGCCGGGGCATGGGAACCGGTTGAATACATGTGGTCGGGTCATCAATAAAATATCGTTCAGCATGTGTCCTGTCTTCTCATTTATAAAATTCGTTATCGCCTGATCGTCGCGGTTAACCAACCCGACAACCTGCGGATGTCGGTTGCGGGCGCGTGCCTTAGCGCAAAGACGATGCCGGATTTGCCGGCGGCGAGGGCGACTTTCCTTCCTGCAACGGACTCTGAGAGATCCGGTGCCATTGGATGCGGGATTTGGCGATCAGCACCTGCTGCCTGATCAATCCCCCTAACCGGATGGCGAACTGCCTCTCTTCTTGCGACCACACCGCCTGGCGGAATTCCAACATCCCTCCGCACCAGGCAATAACGGGAAGCAGCAGCGTGCACCGGCTCCATGCGGTCGCAACTCAGATTGAATCTTCATCCGTGACCCATGAGCTTCTTTACCAGCGATTTTTAAAATTGGAACATAAAAACTTCCCTCAAGGCCCGTTTGGAACTGAACGTGATTTGTAACTGAACCGTATTTTTTCATTGACAACCCGTCAAAGAGGATTTATATTAGTGACGATGATAATCATTATCATTTATGATGAAAGGCCCAAAAGTTAAAATCGCATCCCCTTGCTGCTGATCCTCATGGTCGCGATCAGAGCTGAGGGAAAAACTCTGGAACGTTTTCACCGGGAAGCTGAAGGGCGTCGAAGACGTGCCGGAAGACAATCTCGAGAAAATCATCGGGCAAGATCTCGACTTTACAGATCATGCTAAGGAAGGGTATGTAAATGATTGCAAAACGAAAACTCTCATTAAGAACATTCATAATTTCGGCTGTGCTTATGATCCCCCTAGTTGGTTGTTCAAGCCAGCAATCAAGCTCAACACCTGCTCCGACTGTGAATGCTTCGGCAAGTACCGAAACGCCTAAAACAGAAACGCCCGCTCCCCAAGATGCAAATTCTAAATATCCGATCGTGATCAAGCATGCTTTTGGCGAAACTGTAATTGCAAGCAAGCCTAAACGAGTTGTTACAATTCAATGGGCTAATCATGATGTTGTTCTCGCTCTCAGAGTCGTACCTGTAGGCTTCTCGGCGGCGAATTTCGGCGTTCAGGACGGCAGCGGACTTTTGCCTTGGACAGCTAAAAAGCTCAAGGAACTCGGCGTAAAGGACCCGAATGTTTTCCAGGATACGGACGGCCTTGATTTTGAGGCTATTTCAAATGCAAACCCGGATGTCATTCTTGCAGCTTACTCCGGTATCACTAAGGAAGACTACGGTATTCTTAGTAAAATCGCTCCGGTTGTGGCATATCCGACCGCTCCTTGGTCAACCACGTGGCGTGAGCAAGTCATTTTGAACGCAACCGGTATGGGCATGAAAGCGGAAGGCGAACAACTTATTAAGGACACCGAGAACATGGTTAAAGCAAAGCTAAGCGAATATCCTCAGATTAAAGGCAAGAAAGTCGTTTGGGTCAACTTCTCGGCTAAAGATATGTCTCAACTGCATATTTATACACCTGTAGACTCTCGCGTCTCTTTCCTGCATGAGCTGGGAATGGTTTATCCTGAAAGGGTTACGAAACAGATTACGGACCCTACCAGCTACTCCTTGAAATTAAGCGCTGAGAATGCCGAGGCCCTTTATGATGCAGATTTATTAATTGGATATGGCAATGCCGAATTGTATCAAGCCGTTAAAGCCGATTCCCTGCTAGGCAAAATTCCTGCGATCAAGAGAGGATCTGTCGTGTTTATTGATAGCGATACGCCTTTAGTAGCTGCCGGAACCCCGAATCCGCTTTCGATAGCTTATACCATTGATGAGTACCTGAAATTAATCGGAGGAGCTATTAATAAGATCAATGAATAGTTCTTCGGTTTCAAAAAACAAACAGCTAAGCTCGCATATGCCGAAAAACTTTACGAAAGTTCTGGTAATTTGTATTGTCTTGCTCGGCGTGTGCGTGATTGCGTCTCTCGTCTTAGGCTCTCGGCTGGTGAGGTTTCATGAACTGATAGACGGTATATTTCACCATGACATAGACTCTTACGGGGCAAACGTGGTTCGCAAAAGGTTTTCCCGAACCGTGTTCGGTTTATTTTGCGGTGCGGCACTCGGAGTTTCCGGAGCGCTTATGCAATCGGTCACTCGCAACCCGATTGCAGACCCGAGTATACTGGGAGTTAACACAGGCGCATCCTTGTTTGTGGTTTGCGGGATTGCGTTTTTGAACATAAGCACCGCAAATCATTACATATGGCTGGCTTTAGCCGGGGCTGCGATTACTGCAGTTTTTGTATTCGGAATCGGTTCTATGGGGCGTGGCGGCGCTACGCCCATTAAGCTTGTTTTGGCGGGAGCCGCTACAAGCGCCGCCCTCTCTTCTCTGGTCACCGCCATCATGATTCCACGCTCTTATGTCATGGATCAATTCAGGTTTTGGCAAGTGGGAAGCGTCGGCTCGGCAACCTGGAGCGCTATTGCCACTTTCGTCCCGTTTCTGATCGTCGGCATACTGATCGCTATTAGTGCTGCCCCGGCATTAAATGCACTGGCACTGGGAGACGATGTTGCGACCGGAATGGGCGTTCGAACAGGAGTGCTGAGGCTGGTCTCGGCTCTTGCAGGTGTTATTTTGTGCGGCGCGGCTACTGCGCTGGCAGGGCCTATTGGTTTTGTCGGGCTTTTATCCACTCACGTCATGCGCCTTATTTTCGGCCCCGACTTGCGTTTTGTTATACCCATGTCAGCGATTTCGGGAGCAATCATTTTGACGATATCAGATGTAAGCGGCAGGCTTATCGGCAGCCCCGGCGAGCTTGAAGTCGGCGTAGTTACAGCGTTTATAGGAGCTCCGTTACTAATATTTCTAGCTATGAGATCGAAAGTGCGTTCATTATGAATAATGAATCTGTAAAATTGATTATGTCGGGCAGACGTCAGAGACGCCGCCGATGGATACTTGTCACCGGCTGCCTTGCAGTACTTGCATGCATTCTTTGCTGCGCCATGCTTTTGCTGGGGAGCGCCATTTATCCGGTTAAAGATGTCATCCGGGCGCTTTCGGGAGAGCAAATTAAAGGTGTGTCTTTTGCGGTTAATACCATACGTCTGCCGAGAATGCTGGCAGGTCTTTTCGCCGGATTTGCTTTCGGTCTTGCCGGATACACCTTCCAGACCATGCTGCGTAACCCCCTTGCGAACCCGAATGTCATCGGTATTACCTCCGGTTCGAGCGCGGCGGCTGTTTTTTGTATAACCATACTTCATACAAGCAGAGCCGTTGTTTCCGTTGCTTCAGTAGTCGCTGGTCTTACTACAGGGATAGTCATGTATATATTATCCAGGGGAAAGTCATTTTCGATCGGGCGATTAATCCTTATCGGAATAGGCATACAGGCCATGCTGGACGCGGTAATATCCTATCTTCTGCTGGTTGGCGCACAACAAGATATTCCCGCAGCGCTCAGATGGCTCGGCGGCAGCCTCAACGGCTCTCAAATGAACGAGCTTCCGCCTCTTGTTATAACGGTTTTAATCTTTGCGCCTATCGTTATCGTGCTGGGCAAACATCTAAGTCTATTGGAGCTTGGAGAACAATCGGCTTCTTCTCTCGGGGTGGACACGGACAAGACAAGAATTGCGCTAATTTTGAGTTCCGTCTGCATGATTGCTCTTGCTACCGCTACCACGGGTCCAATAGCCTTTGTCTCCTTCCTTTCGGGACCGATTGCAAAAAGACTAGTCGGAGTTGGCTTCTCAAACGTAATTCCGGCGGGTCTTGTTGGCGTTAATTTGGTTTTGGCGGCAGATCTAATCGGACAATTTGCTTTCGAGGTCAGATTCCCTGTGGGTATCATAACCGGATTGCTCGGAGCGCCGTATCTGATCTTCCTGCTAATCCGAATGAATCGAAAGGGAGAATTATAATGAAACCGACACATCTTTTTCAAGCCGAACAACTGGTAGCCGGCTATGATCAAAAAACGGTTATCCAAGGCGTAGACCTTGTTATCCCTAGTAATAAAATCAGCGTTATTATTGGAGCAAACGGCTGCGGAAAGTCTACGCTGCTTAAAACACTGGCAAGGCTTATAAAGCCTATATCCGGAAAAATCGCTATTGACGGAAGGCCAATCGGCAAAATACCGCCCAAACAGTTGGCCCGAGTTATAGGACTGCTGCCGCAATCCCCCATTGTTCCGGAAGGAATTTCCGTGGCGGATTTGGTTGGACGAGGAAGATTTCCACACCAATCCTTGCTCAGCGGATGGACAAAAAAGGATTATGAGGCAGTTGCCGAAGCTATGAGAATTATGGATATAACGGAGTTTGCAAATTATAATATCGACGAGCTTTCGGGCGGTCAAAGACAGCGTGTCTGGATTGCAATGGCTCTAGCACAACAAACCGACATTTTATTTCTCGATGAACCGACAACCTTTTTAGATATCACCTATCAAATCGAAATTCTTGACCTGCTCACAGACCTTAACCGCAAACACGGAACTACGATTGTTATGGTGCTTCATGATATTAACTTGTCCGCGCGTTATGCGGACCATATTTTCGCGCTTTACAAAGGAAAGCTTGTTGCCGAGGGCGAACCATCGAAGGTTATTACAAGCACATTGGTCAAAGACATTTTCGGGCTTGATTGCACGGTGATCAAGGACCCCATTTCGGGCTCTCCTTTGGTGGTGCCAAAAGGCCGGCATCATGTCAATAGCCTTAGCCGCTGACACCGCCCAGGAAGAAGCCGCAGACGCTTGAGGAGCCAGCGTCACAGACACACGTAGATAAAGCCCGTTTGGGCTTGCCTGCACAGTGATTTTCCCCAAGGTTGACCAATCCCAATCCCCCTCGGGGGCAACTTTTCGCTTTAGCATCGCCGCATCAACACTCACAGTCCAGCGAGTTGTCTATAGCGGCAAGTTTTAAGGCCATCCTTGTTGGGATGGCCCTTTCTTTGTACAAAATATAACTTCTTTATCCAATCACATCACTTCTTCTCTTTCTTGCCCCATCTCGTTCGTCTCTTTCCGTAGATATCCCCCATATTCCTGGGTCCACGTCCACATGGCGGCAAAAATAGGCTGCAGAGCCTGCCCGGACTCGGTAAGTTCATATTCGACATGCAGCGGTATGCCAGGGTAAAGAGTGCGAGAAATGATTCCTTTCTCTTCTAACAGCCTCAAGCGGTCTGTCAAAGTTTTCGGACTAATGGGATGCAGCTTGCGGCGTAATTCCCCGAAACGTCGGGTCCCGTTAAACAGTTCGAACAAGAGAAGAAGCATCCATTTGCCATCCAAGATCTCCAAGATAGGTTCAACGGTACCAGGACAGGACCGATCCATCATCACTATCACTCCATAGTTCATTTTTTGAAACTATTGCACTTTAATGTAACTACTTTTCAAATGTACCACAGTTCATTTACTATGTAAATCAAGGGGAAGAGAAAATTACTAAAGAGTCACAGAGAGGAGGAACCATCTTTGGATAGACCGTTTGAATTAGATCTGATGGAGTATCCGTTCACTGATCGCTGGCTGCCTTACCGTGACGGTTACATCCATTACCTCGATGAAGGGAAGGGCCCGACGGTTCTTCTCCTACATGGGAACCCTACGTGGTCATATCTTTATCGGAACGTTATCAAAGAGCTTCGAGAAGAATTCCGTCTTATCGTTCCGGATTACCCCGGATTCGGTATGTCGAAGGCACCCAGCGGCTACCGCTTTACGCCACAAGAGCAATCGGAAGCCGTTCACGAACTGATTCGCCGTTTGAATCTAAAGGATTTTATATTAGTAGTTCAGGATTGGGGAGGTCCGATCGGCTTGAACTACGCAGTACGGCATCGAGACAATTTGCGCGGCATCGTCATCATGAATACGTGGGCCTGGCCTGCGGAAATTTTGCCGATGAAATTGTTCTCGCTCGCCATGGGGGGCTGGCCAATCGGGTATTGGCTTCAGACTAGGCTCAATTTTTTCGCCAAAGTCATTGTTCCTCACGGGATATATCATGCCGAAAAAGTCACGGATAGCTTGCGCAAAGCTTATACCGACCCGTTCCCGACCCCGAAATCCAGAATACCGACATGGATATTTCCCAGGCAGATCCGCAGGGCGCGAACATGGCTCGCCGACATTGAATCGAAATTGCCGAATTTGTCCGATTTGCCTGCGCAAATTTTGTGGGGAACGAAAGACAGTGCCGGCTTCCCGCTCGAACAGATGGCCAAATGGCAAACATATTTGCCAATGAACGAAACCGAAATCCTTGAAGATGCCTCACACTATGTGCAAGAGGATCGTCCGGATCGGGTAGCAGCATCAATCCGAAACATACGGAATAGAACATGAGGAGGAATATTATTATTATGAAAACTATTTTATGGGCAACTTTAACCGCTAACGGCAATTATGCGCAATCCGGCCCCGAGAACCCACCGAGAAAAGAAGCGTTGGACGACTTCGCGACACAGGCCAAAGCTGCAGGAAATTTCATTGTCGGGCGTCGTACTTTCGAAGCTATGCGCGGAAATGGCGGCGGGGGTCCCTTTGCCGAAATCGATATCGTCGTCGTTTCGCAGAACGCCTCAGAAATCCCGGGCGTAACGGTTGTAAGCTCGCCGCAGGCAGCCTTGGACTACCTGCAGCAAATCGGTCATCAGACCGCTCTCATTAGCGGCGGTGCGGATCTCCACAACTCGTTTCTAGGTCAAGGGCTTGTAGACGAAGTGATTTTCAATGTTGCGCCTGTATTGGAAGGTAAAGGGTTAAATCTTTTAATCGACAAAGATAACTACCAATATAGGCATGTGCAATTGCTAGACTGTAAACTCCTCGGCGGTGGAGTCGTTCAATTACGCTATTCAATTGATCGGTAAATGGCTTAAACCTTCATTAAACAAACCCATCAGTAATCACGCGCTGCATCGAACCAGTGTTGAGCCATCTCTTCTGGTATAAGCTGGCCGATCAGGTGGTCAGACCGGCTTAGTTGCCATACCGCTTCACCAAGGTCTTCACGTTCGGTAGTTTCGATGCCTTTGAGGGTATTGAAGCGTACGGTGAAGGCGGTAATGGCTGCCTCGGCATCGGCAAAGCTGCGGGCCTGGGCCAAGGCTGCCTGTGCAACGTCGTAAGCTTCGTTAGCCAGCTTGGCCAGACGTTTAGGCCAGGACGAGAACGGACGGCCAAACTCGGTCGTCCACCACTCAGGCTTTCGCAATTGGCTCACTGAAGCATGACCGGTCCACGAGCGGGTATTAGCGCGTGCTTTCATTTGCTGCTTTAGGCGCTTGCCCGCGGTCTCTTCCACGTTGTAGGCGATAAAGCCTTCAAGCAGCGGCCACGCGCTCAAGGGCGGCAAGTCACCCAGATCGGGCATAAAGCGCAGCTCCAGATACGTTAACCGGGCATGATGGGCCAGCAAGTCCAAGTCGCAGAAGTTCCCCCACAAACTCAGGGAGCTAAGGTTTGGGAATCGGTTCAGACACTCCAGCGAGATAGGCTGTCCCAGCGGCGCGTTCCGGAGCGTCAGGCTCGTGACCTGGTGCAATTCACCCATGTCGGGCAGCAAGAAGGGGGCATCACTCTTGCGTCGGCCGGTGCTCGGCGCCAGTGTCAGAGAATATGGCAAATCGCCAGTGGCCGAGAAGCGTGATAGATCGCCGGCCACACTCAGGCGGAAATATTCAAAGACCTGCCGCTTCGGAAGCTTCAGGTGCAAACGGCTACCGGACTGGTCCAGTTCGATATACAAGCCATGCAAAATGGACTGGCCGGCGTCCGCCACCGTGTCTGCAGACAGGATCGGAACCCATGCCATTTCTTCAATGGGGCGTTTCTGCGCCCAGTCAAAAAAGCCCGCGTCGCTGCCCGTGTAGCGCAGAAATCGCGGCCAGGGCGAGCCGGCCGGCGTGGCAAAGGCATTGAATGCGGTCCAATCGACTTGCGCATCAGGCGGGACGTGAAGGTCTGCCTTTTTGCCCAATTGCGACGGTCCAATGGAGAGGCTGCCCACACCGGGCTCAATGACAAGCGTGTGACTGCGAGAACCCGTCAGGTCGATAGGATAACGGCCATCTCCTCTAATAGTACCAACAGGAGGACAAGCCTGATTATTATTTGGCATTTCTATCGTCCTTTCTTCATAGTCGTCTTGCAAGCTTGCCAAACACAAAACACCGCTTCGTTCGGTAAAGTGAGTGGGTCGAAGTCACACGCTACCACACAGAAGAGTTATCATCCATATGTTAGAACATCAATTTGACCTGAATCAACTGCCAAATGAACTAAAGTTCGCGTTCACGGGTCTCTTTTTTTAAACAACGAATAAAAACGTGATGATTCCCTACCTTGTGAAGGGATCAGCACGTTTTTTTGTACCTAGGAGGTTCGGTTCGTCTCCAGGCTTCTCTGAATCCGCAAATGCAGCGCCGTTTAGTTGCTCAGTCAACAAAAATTTTGTTGATCGCGCAACTAAATTGATTTATATTGTTTTTAGCGAATGGAGGATGGACGATGGCAAGGTTATCGGAAAAAGAGTTGACTGCTTGGCGGTTGTTTATTAAAGCACATGCCAAAATCATAGAATGCATTGAGCGGGATTTGGCAGCACAGAAGAAAGTCCCGCTAACCACGTACGACGTTTTGATCGCTTTGTTTGAGGCACCCGATCGCAAGCTTCGCTTTTCAGAATTAAATCGGAAGGTGGTCTTGAGTAAAAGCGGCTTAACAAGGATGATCGACCGGCTGGAGCGCGAAGGATTGATTCAAAGAGAAAAAAGCGAAGAGGACCGACGGGGAGCATATGCTGTTCTCACGGATGAAGGGGAAAGACAGCTGCGGAAAGCTTGGCCTATATATGCAAGGGGGATCAAGCAGTATTTTGCGGACTCTTTATCCGATGAGGAAGTGGAGTTTCTGATACGTTCTTTTGGCTTGATCTATAAAGAGCTGCAATCTTCGCAGGAAAAGGAGGGAGATTAAAATGGGGGAAAGTGGTGCTGCAGTTGAAAGAGTAATGGTGGCTGAAGACCCGGCAACATTCGTTACTCGCCCCGTTTCATATATTCAGATTGAATTAGGAGGGATTCCGGGAGATCGTCATTATGGCTTGTTGCGTCCTGCGGATTCCAGGCAAAAAATTTATCCTCGCGGTGTACTGATTGCGAACAGACGTCAAATCAGCATCGTTTCGAAAGAGGAATGTGAACGCATCGCCAATCGGTTGGATCTCCCTGAGATAAAGCCTGAATGGCTGGGGGCCAACATTATCATTAGCGGATTTGAGAAGCTTACAGAACTGCAGCAAGGGGCTAGGTTGATTTTTCCGGATGGTACGGGATTGATTTGTGAAGGGGAAAACCTGCCCTGCATTGGACCCGGAAGGGTGATTGAACAAATGTATAATCAAAGCGGACTTAGTCAGAAATTTGTGCCTGCCGCTAAAAAGTTGAGAGGTATCGTTTGTTCCGTGGAAAGGGAAGGCCGGATTTCGGAAGGCGATACGATTGTATTTCTTTAACACGCTGAGCTCGACACAGCAAAAAGCCGCAGCTGCGAAGCGCGTTTTCTCACGCTTCATTAGGCCACGGCTTTTTATTACCGGCAGGCAGTGCCGCCTACCGCTGTTTCGACAATTGAACGAGCACAATCCAGATTAGTACGAACCCGGCGATCTGCGCGGCGGTCACAGGCTGGTGGAACACCACCCAGTTGATCAGCAGGCCGACTGCGGGGAAAAACAGCTCCGCAAGCGTAGCGTAGGAAGCTTTGGTTCCGGCTAAGCCGCGGTAATATAGAAGCAGGCTGAGCAGGCCCGGGAGGAACGCTTGCAGCAGCAAGTTCCCCAGCACCGGCCCCCAGTCGCCCGCCTCGGCGAGCGGCTGAAGCCTGCTGCCATCCAGCGAAGTGATGGCGGCGAGCAGTGGCAGCGCGCACGCGAAGCGCAGCGCGGTGACGGTCTCGAACTGCATTTTGCCCAGCAGCAGTCGGCCCATCACCGTCGAGCCGCCCCATAAGGCGGCGGCGCCAATCGACAGCAGGCCGGCCGTTGCGGCCACGCCGGACAGGCTGGCAAGCGGGCTGGCCAAGCCGAAGGTCAGCAAATACGTGCCGGCCAGCGCCATGACCAGCAGCAGCGCAAACCGCGCCGGCAGCGACTCTTTCAAAATCATTCGCGCCATCAGAATGGCGAACAGCGGCTGCAGCTTTTGCAGCAGCAGCACTGCATTCGGATTGCCGTGGGCGAATGCCGAAGTAAACATAATGGTGGCGATCGCCGACCCGCCCCATGAAATGAACAGCAAGGCCAGCACATGGCTCGCCTTGAGGCCACGCAGTTCGCTGCGATGCAGCCATAAGACCGGCACAGCATAAAGCATAAGCAGCAAATGCTCGAAGAGCACAATCTGCGAGGAAGTAAAGTATTTCAGCAGCAGAATGCGGAACAGCGGGTCAATCCCCCATAGCGCCGCTCCCACAGCCACCAGCCATATGCCGCTGCGCGTGCTGCTGCCCGCATGTTCCAGCGTCACGGGCCGTCCAATCGTGATTCCTTTTTCCATCGTTCAAAACCTCCTGTGAAATATGCGAAGGAAAGTCGAGTCTGCCCCCGCAAGCTGAGAATTGGGTTTTGAATAGGACGCTTCGAAAGAAGAACACCCCGTTATCAAAAATCGATAACGGGGCATCTTAAAGAGGCTGGGACCTGATCATTTTTTTGCAAAAATGAACGGCGCCCTGCCTGCTTATAACCTTCTCCCATCCGGACTGTACCGTCGGCCTTGGAATTTCACCAAGTCAGTCGCTTGCTGCACTTGAAGCAATAAGCGAGTCGCGGGCTCAGGTTCAAACGGTGAACCTTTACCGCCGGTCGGGAATTTCACCCTGCCCCGAAGGTCCGTATTCTATTAGGTGGATTATACAACATAATGACTTAATCCGACAAGGGTCATCGGAAAAAAAGCTCCTCTGAAGCGAGGCAGTCCGAACTGCCATCGCCGCAAATGTCCGGATTTCCACGATTTCGCCGGCATGCTCCAAGTCCAGTATATCGTCCGGAATGCGGATTGAACACGGTGCGGATCGGTCAGTTACTGTTTGAAAAAGCCGTCCACTTCCGCATAGCCCGTCATATGTTCCTTAAGGACCGGCTCCAGCTCTTCAAAAAAGACCGGCTGCTTGCCCACCTCAAGGTTGTCCGTATCCAGCGCATAAACAACCAGTCTGTACAAATGGTCTCCTGAATACCGCGGAGGCTCCATGCCGTAGTAGCTGTTAAGCTCTTTCCCTTCTTTCAGAGAGCCCGCCGCCCCTTCTTCCAGTTTTTGCACGGACGCCGGAATATTGAGCACGCTCCAGTGAATGAAATTGTCCGCAATCGGATGCAGATCATACACCACAACGGCAAAAGATTTCGTACCTTCCGGCACATGGCTCCAGCTTACCGGCAAGCTTATATTTTGCCCGCCCGCTACGCCTCCATGGGCATATTTGACCGGAATGTTCCCGTACTCCTGAAAAGCGTCCGTCTGCGCCTGCAGCCCTCCCGCTCCGCGCTGAGCGGACACAGAAAGCGTACGGCTGCCGGATTCCCAATGCAGCGATACGTTTAGCGCCAAAGGAAGAATCCGCTCCGATACCATCATCGCGCCGTCCATGATGACCGCTTCGTGATCAAGCTCATAGCTCACTCCGTTTACGACCGCTTTCTTCTCCCCCAGCTTTATCGCGACGTCGGTGGAGCCGCCGGTAACATGAGCGGTTTGACCCGCTTCGTCCCATGCAACGCTCCGGCCGTCGGCTTCGAATACGGCTCGCAATGGCACTAGAATTTCCGTATTGATCATCGCCCCCTGCACCGGAAGCGCCTTGTCTTCCAGTTTAATGGAAACCGGTGTATTCCACTGCAAGTAACTGCTGACATTGCTCATAACGTCTTTCTTGACCGCCGTTTCGGCATTTGCTTGAACAGGTGCAGCACACGCTGCCACCATAGTCCCGATCAGGATCATCCGTCTTGCTTGAAATGTCTTTCTCATTTTCCCCACTCCCATTCATCATTTTTTTGCGCCTATTCCGCTCCTTTTTGCGGTACAATAGCAAGGAACAGATAAAACGACGACGTTTTATAACTATTTTCATAACGTTCGTGTGAATTTATGTTATAAAAAATTATGGCCTGTGTCAATAAGGGACGTGAGGTTAATTTTGCTATCCATCGAAAAACAGCTGCTCTACTTAATGTCGCGCGCGGATCGTCTGGAGGCGCAGGAATTCGTTCGCATTTATGAAAATCGCGGCTATTCGGCTCCCTACATCCGCAACAGCCTATCCCGGCTCAAAAAAGAAGGCTACGCCGTCACTCCGTCCCGCTCCAGTTATCAAATTACGGACACGGGGCGATCCATGGTCCAATTTATCAATCAAAAACCGCAGCTGTACCGAAAAAAATGGGATCAATGCTGGCACCTGGTCATGCTGGAAATCCCGGAAACGGAACGCAAAAAGCGGGATCAGTTCCGCTCCGACATTTTGCAAACCGGCTTCGGACTGCTGTATAACAGCGTCTATATTTCCCCATGGCCGTATAAAAGCGAAGTTGAACAGCTTATACAAAAATATGGCCTGAACGGGCAGGTCACCTTATTCCAGGGCTCTATGCAATACCGGACTCTTACCCCTGAAGACGCTATATCGATATGGCAGCTGGAGCCGGTGGCCGAGAAATACCGGGAGAAGCTTCAATGGTTCTCATCGCAATTTGAACCGGTTATGCAGCAAGCATTGGACAAACGTTCGGAGCCTCTGGAGGTATTTATTTGCTATTTGCATATGGGCGAAGTCATCAGCGAATTGTATTTGGCCGACCCGATGCTGCCTGCTGAGCTTTTGCCTGAAGATTGGCAAGGTTACGCGATCCTTCAGTCTTTTCAAACTCATTTGGACAAACTTGCAAAAGCCGTATCGGCCGGCTCGGTGTACGCCCAATTCGTCAGGAGTTGAGGGTGGCGGGTGCCGCCGCGGGCTGCGGGATCTGTCGGGTTTGCCAGGTCAGGTCTGCCAACTCCCCCCCTGCTCAGCCAAGATCGTCAAACTCGCAGTTTCACCCCTCCCGCCGGCCTGCCGCATTTTGTTTTTTGCCGCAAGTTGGCTACAATGAAAGAGGTAGCTGAATTTAACAAAGGAGGATGTTCTCATGAACAACTTTGTCTTTCATAATCCTACGACACTATATTTCGGACGCAACCAGTTGGAGCAACTGACGAAAGAGGTGCCAAAATACGGAAAAAACGTACTTCTCGTCTATGGCGGCGGAAGCATTAAGCAGAACGGCCTTTATGACCGCGTGATCAAGCTGCTTGCCGAGGTTGGAGCTGCAGTCACCGAATTAAGCGGCGTAGAGCCGAATCCGCGGCTGACAACGGTACATAAAGGCGTGGAACTGTGCCGCAGCCACCAGATCGATTTGATTCTCGCCGTCGGCGGAGGCAGTGTCATCGATTGCGCCAAAGGAATCGCCGTCGGGGCGAAATACGAAGGCGATTTCTGGGATATCGTCACCCGCAAAGCCGCCGCGACGGGCGCGCTGCCGCTCGGCACCGTACTGACGATTGCCGCGACAGGCTCCGAGATGAACTCAGGTTCGGTCATCACCAACTGGGAGACGAAAGAGAAGCTCGGCTGGGGAAGCCCTTATTCGTTCCCGCAGTTCTCCATTCTCGATCCGGTACATACGCAATCCCTCCCGGCGAATCAAACCGTCTACGGCATGGTCGATATCATGTCGCACGTATTCGAGCAGTATTTCCATCATGATGCCAATACTCCCGTCCAGGACGGATTTTGCGAGGCCATTTTGCGCACCGTCATTGAGACGGCGCCAAGGCTGTTGAAGGATCTGAACAGCTACGAAGACCGGTCGACGATTCTTTACTCCGGGACTATGGCGCTGAACGGAGTTTTGAGCATGGGCGTTCGCGGCGACTGGGCGACTCACAATCTGGAGCACGCCGTGTCCGCCGTGCACGATATCCCTCACGGGGGAGGGCTCGCGATTTTGTTCCCGAACTGGATGACCTATACGCTTGACGCCAACGTGGCGAAGTACAAACAGTTCGCGGAGCGCGTCTTTGGCGTAGATGCCGCCGGCAAAACCGACCGGCAAATAGCCGAAGAGGGCATCGCGGCGCTGCGGCAGTTCTTTAACTCAATCGGCGCGCCAAGCCGTCTGGCCGATTACGATATCGACGACTCGACGATCGAGCTCATGGCCGACAAAGCCATGGTGTACGGAGAGTTCGGCTATTTCAAGAAGTTGAACCGCGACGATGTGCTGAACATCTACCGCATGTCGCTGTAAAACGCAAAGGGCTATCCCATAAGCGGCTTTGGCTGCCGGCGGGATAGTCCCTTTTTTTTAAAGACCCATGTTCTGCAAATCGGCAGCCTCCGGCATACATCTTCAATATCGTAATATAGTAGGATTAAATGATAGTTACCGTCCTTTACATATTTCCATTTTTTATTATAATTCAAAACAAAGGATACGCAGACTTGCGGGAAGCCAGTGATTTCGCCAGTATTCGTTCACCTCGTATTGTAACCGCTTACTTCAGGCGCTTTGTTGCGAGACCTATTTCGGGAAGGGGGCTATTCATGAAAAAAACCAGGGTCAACCTGCTGGCCAAAATGCTGATTTCCTATATATTGGTGCTGCTGTTTCCCGTCATCGTTATTTTGGTCTACTATTACCCTTATTCGACGGAAGTTGTGAAGCAAAAGGAAATGGACTGGAACGCCCATATCACCGAGCAGGTCATGAATTCGATGGATATTTTCACCCGTTATGTGTACAACCTTCCGTCCGAACTGGTGAACAATAAGGAAATCAAGCTGTACCTGGCCGGGGACGACGATTATCAAAGAATTGTCATTGCGAATGAAATGCGGAAATACAATGCGACGGATGCGTTCATCGACAACACCTTTTTGTATGTCAAAAACATCGGTTTTCTGTTTGCCAAAACAGGCAGCGCCTACACCATCCACGACTTCGAAAATCCCGGCGTCGGATATTACTACGAAAACTGGCCGCATCAAGCCATGTTCGAGGAACTGAACAATTTGACTGCACCGGCGATCCGTCCGGCGGAAAACGTCATCGTACCCGGCAATAACCGGATGCGCATGCTGACGTTCTTATCGCCTCTGCCGTTAGGCGGTCTCAATTCCCCCGGTACGGTGCTCATCATGGTGAGAGAGGAAACGATTATCCGGCTGATGAAGTCGGTTTCCGAATCGTACAATGGCGATTTTTTCATTTTTGACCAAAAAGGAACCCGGCTGGTCGCTTCCAACGAGACCTCCTACACCGATTCGAGCGAATTCCGGAACCTGGTGTCCGGCTTGAGCGAAAACCGTTCAGGATCGGGTATTTACCGGATCGACGGCAAATCTTTTATCGTCTCGCACGAAGTGTCGGATAAAAACGGCTGGAATTACGTCACTTTGGTGGCCGTGTCCGAAACGCTGCAGGATATCCGAACGATTCAGCGCAATACTGTCATTCTTTTTATATTGATTTTATTGCTCGAAGTGATCGTCATCTATGTGTCCATCCGCAAAAACTATCATCCGATCAAAGGTTTGGTTCATTTCGCCAAAAACTTGTTTACGCCGAGAGAGCCGCGGACCATGAACGAATTCGATACGATCCGGTATGCGCTGGATCAGCTTTCCTCCGCCAACAGCAGGCTGGACGAGAGGGTGAAAAGCACGCTGCCGGTTATGCGCGACAATTTGTTGTTCGAGCTGATTTGCGACCGTTACCCGTCATGGGAGGCGTTTCAAAAGGAGGCCGATCCGTACGGAGTCGTATTCGACTACGCTCATATTGCGGCTGCAGTCCTGTCCTGCGAAACGAGCGAAGGCGGTATCGAAGCGGCGGCGGAGTATTGCCGGACGGAGGAGAACAAGCTGCCTGAAGGGCTTCAGGGGTATTTTTTCAAAAGCATTTACAATCAGGAGATCGTCTTTGTCTGTTCCCACGACCCGTGCTTTCGTTTGAAGACATATCTGAGCGGCTTTCAACAGCAGCTGCTTGAGGGAACCGGCATCCGCACGCTGATCGGAATCGGAACGCCGGGGCAGTCCCCGGGCGGGGCTCACCTGTCTTATTTGCAGGCTATCCGCGCCGCCGAGCATCTTCGGGTCCGGAACCAGTACTCGGTTCTTGTTTTTGACGAAATCGAGGTCCAGCAGACGAGCGCGGTTTCCTATTTTACGGAGCAGCTGCAGTCGCTTGAGCTGTTCATATTAAAAAACGACGTCACCGCAGTCGAATCGGTCATGGAGCGCATCGTCGCCTATATCGGGCAGGACGGGACGCCGCCGCATATGGTCAGGGCCGTTTATTTGAACACAGTCATCGTCTTATTCAACGGATTGCACCGTTTTGGGCAAAGCGACCAGAGCATGCTGCAATTGACCGGCGTCTCCCACCTTCATCGATATACGATCGAGCAGATGATCGGCATTATGCGTGAAAGCTGCCGTAAGCTTTGCGATCTCATCCGCAGCTCGCAGCTTCCGGCCCGTACGGCGTCGCAAACAGACATTCTGACTTTTATAGAAGGAAAAGGCATGTATCCCGATTTTTCGCTGCAGCTTATTGCCGACCATTTCAGCATGTCGATTTCCAATTTCAGCTATCATTTCAAGAAGACGATGGGGCAAAATTTCAAGGAATATATCGACCGGCTGCGCATTCAAAAATCCATCGCCTTGCTGCGGAGTACGGATGAAACGCTGGAGTTGATCGCGCAGCAGGTCGGCTATTCGAATACGTCGAGTTTTATTCGGTCCTTCAAAAAGATGGTCGGCATCACCCCCGGCCAGTACCGGGATTCCATCAAAAATCAGGAACCGGCTGAATTTGCGGCCGACTCCTGAAGGTCCGGCCTCCGTTCCGGTAGCTTTGCCGCCCCGGTACTTCCTGCTTGCATCACCCCTCCTCTCGATTTGTTCATTTCCTCCTCACGGTGAGCCTCCGTTATCACTCTCGTCCTTCCGGTTCAAGCAGCGCTTATCGTCATAAGATCGCTGCTTTGAACACGATATCGCCTGCAAGCAGACTGAAAAGAAAGCGATACTTGTTGAAAAACTCCCACGCCAGAGCCGGCACAGCCGCTTCTCCCTTCTCCCCACCCCATGCCTCTCCTGGACGGGTTGCGCAGCTTAAATGGGGGGGACAAGGCGGCTTGGCAGAAAAAAACCTGCGATAGTGCAGGTTTTCCCTTCGAAATCGGCCTATTTTGGCGAGAAGCCTGCGATTGCACAGGAATTTTTCGATTACAGAGGGTCCGAGCGCACGTCCGCGGTGAAAAGCCTGCACTTTGCAGGTTTTCTCCGCATTTCCAGGTAAATTTGCTTTGTTTCCAGCATGTGTGCAAGTTTCTCGTCAGTTTGTTGTAAAGGCGCAGTTTTTGAAAATATGCAGTTTTTGAAATCCGTCTGCAAGGCGCTTCTGCGTCGTTTTCTGGCTGCGATGTTAAGCGTTTTCAAAAAATGGGGATTCATCAAAAACTGATCGTTTACGCCTCCTCGAACGAAAGATTACAGTTAGATGGAATCGGCAAGGATTTGGTACACAACCAATACTTCAATGAGGGGATGATGGCAATGCGCAAAAAATTAGCAGTTGTGCTCTCGCTTTTTATGGTTTCCGCCGTTGTAATGACGGGGTGCAGCGATTCCGGTTCTACTTCCGGGGGCGAAAGCGGGGGAAAAAGCGACTCCGGTTCGGGAAATGCAGGCGGCAGCGGCGCGAAGGTACAATTAACGGCCATAATGGTCAAGCACCCGCTTACCAGACCGCTGGCCGAAATGGAATGGCTGAAAAAGGCGCAAGAAGCGGCAGGCGTTGAAATCAAATGGCAGGAAATTACGGCGGACTGGGGGCAAAAGAAGGGCACCATGCTGGCCAGCGGCGACGTTCCGGACTTATTTGTCGGTCCCAATGTCATTACTGACGCCGATTTTGCGCAATTTCAGGGCTTGTTCCAGGATTTGTCCGATTTGGTTGGCAAAGACGCTCCGAACGTTCAAATGATGTTTAATGAAAAGCCCGAGACCAAAATCATCGCCACGCAGCCTGACGGGAAAATATACGGCTTACCCAGGTACCAGCGCTTTTGGCCCGCTTCCGCTACAAGACAATTTATCAATCAAAAGTGGTTGGACAATCTCGGTCTAAAAATGCCGACGACGTGGGATGAGTTATATAACGTGCTGGTGGCGTTCAAGCAAAAAGACGCGAACGGCAACGGCGATCCGAATGACGAGATTCCTATGGACTGGCCGGGCGGGATCGGCGGATATTTCAATCCTGCGGTCCTCTTGGGTAGCGAGGGCATTACTTTATCCGACGGAAGTCCCCAAGGATATTACGTGGAAGACGGGAAAGTGAAAAACTTCCTGATCGACGAACGTTTCAAAAACCTGGTCGTATTTTTGAACAAATGCTATGCTGCCGGGCTGATCAATCCCGAAGTGTTTACTCACGATTACACGAAATTCCAGTCGATTGCCCGTGGTACCGGGGATACGGCGAAAGTCGGCTTCACGTGGGGCTGGGTCGGATCGGACAGGTTCGGAGACCAGGTGGCTCCGCAGTATACATCGATGCCCCCGCTCAAGATGTCAGCCGATTCGACCTCCAAAATAACCTGGAGCTACGACTACAATTCCCTGAACTTTGGAAGCAACATGATTGTCATGTCGGCGAAAACGAAAAATAAAGACGCGGCGATGAAATTCATCAATCAGCTGTATGACCCTAAAGTCAGCATGCAGGTTTTGTTCGGTTCGTTAGGCCCGAATATTAAAGATAATGGAGATGGAAGCTATAGCGTCCTGCCGCCAACCGATCCGAAAATGGATCCCGGAACATGGAAATGGACGTCGACTATAGCGGATAACGGACCTTTGTACATTCCGGATTCCTTGAAATTGAATCTCGGCAAAGATATGAGCGAAGTGCTCACACAATCCGAATCGCTGAAGAGCGCTTTGAGTGTGAACACCAAGACGGATGTATTCCCGGCCATATTTATCAAATATTCGACCGCGGACAATAACATCCTCAGCTTGAACAACACGAATCTCATGAATTTGGCCAATCCGAAATTTGCCCAGTGGGTTACGAAAGGCGGCATTGATGCCCAATGGGACGCTTATGTGAAAGAATGCCAAAAAGCCGGATTGCAGCAAACCATTGAAATTATGCAAAAATACTACGACAGCTTCATGAGCAAAAACAAATAAATCGCATCCATCCAAAAGGGAGAATGCCGTGATGAGCGCTCAAATACGCGAAGCCGACAAAATCGCTGCCGGTATCCGCTTAGCCGGAAAACCGACAATTGTAAGCACATTCAAACGCGACCATCAACTGTGGATCATGATTTTTCCGGCAATCGCCGTCATCCTGCTTTTTAATTACGTTCCGATGTACGGCATCCAGCTCGCTTTCCGGGACTACGATTTTTCCAAAGGGCTCACGGGAGGGGAATGGCGCGGACTTTACTATTTCAAGCAATTTATTAACAGCTATTTGTTTGCCGATTTAATGAAAAATACGTTTACCATCAGCTTGGCGTCGATTGTGCTCGGATTTCCCGCCCCGATTATTTTGGCGTTGATCCTGAATCAAATCAGAAGGAAAAAAGCGAAGCAAATTTTGCAAACGACGGTGTATTTGCCTCATTTTATTTCCACCATTGTACTGGTCGGAATGCTGAATGTCCTGCTATCGCCGGAAACCGGCATTGTCGGGTACTTGATGAAATCCGCCGGAATGAGCGATGTAAATTTGCTGGCCTCTACCAAAGCATTCATGCCGGTCTACGTGCTCTCCGATATTTGGCAGCATTGCGGGTGGAACAGCATTATTTATCTAGCTGCGTTGTCTACGATCGACCCCCAGCTGTACGATTCCGCCAAAATAGACGGGGCCGGCAGATGGCAAACGATCCGTTACGTGGATCTACCGGCAATTGTGCCTACGATGATTATTTTGTTTATTCTCAGCATGGGGAATATACTCGGCACCGGCTTTGAAAAAATCTTTTTAATGCAAAATTCGTTAAACCTCCCGGTTTCCGAGGTCATCGCCACTTATGTATATAAGATCGGCATTGTGTCCAATCAATTCAGCTACTCGGCGGCAATAGGCTTGTTCAACACAGTCATCAATTTTATATTCCTGATTGCCGTGAACAGCATTTCAAAAAGATTTTCAAATATGAGCCTGTGGTAATCGGATGGCGGAGGAGGGAGCCGACTTGGGTTTATTAAGCAAGCATGGCAATGACATCGCATTCCGTCTTGTTTTGTTCGTGTTATGCGTCTCGTTCTTTCTGATCATTGCCTACCCGTTGTACTTTATCGTTATTGCATCCGTTAGCGATTCCACCCTGGTGTCAACCGGCCAAGTCTTGTTTCTGCCGAAGGGCGTCAGCTTTTTCGGATACCAGGAAATTTTTAAAGACTCGAGAATTTGGGTCGGATATCGAAATACCATCGTTTACACATTGCTGGGCACTTTCGTAAATTTGCTGTTCACTTTACCGGCAGCCTACGTGCTCTCAAGGAAGGAATTCGCGGCCAGGCGCGTTTTAATGTTGATCTTCGTCATTACGTTGTTTTTTAACGGAGGCTTAATTCCGACTTACTTGTTGATAAAAGGACTGCACTTGACCAACACGATGTGGGTTTTCATTTTTCCTTTTGCCGTGAACGTGTTCAATCTCATTATTGCGCGAACGTTTTTTGAAACTTCCTTGCCATCGGAATTGTACGAAGCGGCGGCGATGGATGGTTGTTCTCACTTCAAGTTTTTTGCACAGGTGGCTCTGCCTTTGTCCAAAGCGCTTATATCGGTTATCGGCCTGTACTACTTGGTCGCGCACTGGAACGATTTTTTCACGGGTTTGATTTACATAAGAAATAACGAGCTGCAGCCGCTGCAAATCATATTGAGAGATATCCTTCTGTCGAATCAGGTTTTTGCCAATGGCGCAGGCTTTGGCGGCGACGCGGGAGGCTACGCGCAAAGATATGCCGACCAAATCAAATACGGCGTGATCATCGTTTCAACGCTGCCGATCTTAGTCCTTTATCCTTTCATCCAAAAATACTTTGAAAAAGGCGTATTGATCGGCTCTATAAAAGGGTGAACGAGCGGGGGGAACCGGAAGGTTGCCGCTAGGGCGGGCGATTCACGGACCGGTCGCGGGGCCAGTCGAAGGGCCGTTCGACCGCCGCCATGCGTCGGCGACACAACGCGCGCCCAGGACTCGCGAAGCGGCTTGCCAGCCTGGAAAACCTGCAAATGTGAAGGTTTTTGCCCGTTGAGGCGCCCGCGGTGGAATATTCCTGCAAATGTGCAGGCTTTCCGGCGAATACATAGGCTCAAACCCATTTTGAGCAAAAATTCCTGCACAATCGCAGGCTTTTCCCAAAAACGGGCCACTTCCGCGGAAAAAGCCTGTATTTTCGCAGGCTTTTCGGCTTGCCGAGCCGCTGCGCGGGTGGCTGCGACCAAATCGAAGGGTCCTCAGACTGTTCACAGCCAAATTGAGGCTCCCTTCTGAGCATACAGCTCCCTCTCAACAGCCTGACTGCTGCAGTTTTCTGAGCGCACTAGTGGTGAGGCGGCAGTTCTAGCAGACGCGTAATCCGATGGACACTTTGACAACGCTCATACAGCCACGCTTGTACCAGCCGCTCCTTGGCACGAAACGACATTTTGCATTACCGCTACATAAGGAAGGCTTTGTGAGGAAAGCCCATTTGCAAATTTCGCATTGTGCCATATAATGAAATTAAGTTTCATCTAACAAAACAATCAAGGTGGTGCTTCTATGACCTGCGAATTTGTTGGAATCGACCATGTTCAATTAGCCGCGCCGGCAGGCTGCGAGGATGCGGCCCGGGATTTTTATCACGGCGCGCTGGGCATGTGTGAAATTCCCAAGCCCGACAAGCTGAAGGCCAGAGGCGGGGTCTGGTTTCAATGCGGCGCCCACCAGGTGCACATTGGCGTGCAGCAGGATTTCGCCCCCGCGCGAAAAGCGCACCCCGCTTTCGAAGTCCGCGGCCTGGCTGCGCTTCGGACCCGCCTGGAGTCGCGCGGCGTGAAGGTCCAGGACGACGATGCGCTCGAAGGCGCGGAGCGCATTTACATCGACGATCCGTTCGGGAACCGGATCGAGCTTTTGGAGTGGAGGAGATAGCGCGCGGCTATTGCGGCGGCCGAATGACCCGATACTCCCTCCACTCTTCAGGCAGCAGCCGCTGGTAAAGCGGCTGCAAATACCGGTCGTCCACGAGCAGCAGCGTGCCGCGGTCCGTCTCGGAGCGGATGAGCCTCCCGCCGGCCTGGAGCACTTTATTCATGCCGGGGTACACGTAGGCGTATTCGTAGCCGTTTTTGCCTGTCCGGTCCATGTAGTCTTTGATGATGTTCCGCTCCAGTCCAAGCTGCGGCAGGCCGACGCCTACGACGACAACGCCGGTCAGCCGGTCGCCGACCAAATCGACGCCTTCGGAAAAAACGCCGCCCATTACGGCAAACCCGATCAATGTTCCCGGATTTCCAGCCTGAAAAGCTGCGAGAAAACTTTCCCGCTCCTCTTCGCTCATCGACGGCTGCTGCACCATCGTCTTCACCTGCAAGCCGGCTCCATCGCCATCCGCGGCAAACATTTCATACACACTGTTCATGTACTCATAAGAAGGAAAAAACACCAGGTAGTTGCCGGGCCTATCCTCGGCTAACTGCCGCAGCGTACGCGCGATCGGTTCGCGGCTCCGCTCCCGGTCCTGATAGCGCGTGGACTGCGGCTGGATGAGCACGTCAAGCTGCTCCTTGGCGAACGGAGACGGCACCGATACCGAGTAGTCGTCCTCCCCGCCGCCCAGCAAGTCCATGAAGTAGGACAGCGGAGACAGCGTCGCCGAGAAAAACACGTGCGACCGGTACCCCTTGCCCATCTGCCGCAGCAGATGCGACGGGTCCAGGCAGAACAGCCGCACGCTCACCTCGCTTTTGGCGCATTCCGTGTACGCCACATAGCGCTCGTCGTACAGCTTGGCGATGCGGACGAAGTTCTGCGCGCCAAAATAGGTGTCAAGCAGCAGCGCAGAAGGCTGGTCCGGGCGCGTGCCCGCCAGTTCCTTTTCCGCCGCCTCGGCAAAAGCTTCCGCCAGCACAACAAGCGCTTCCGGCAAATGCTCTTCTACGCGGTTGGCCCGCTCGCCGACCTGCTTGCGCACGGCGATCAGGAAATCGTTGACGGCTTTCGCAGCCGCGTACACGGCCGCATTGACGCCTTTGAACTCCCGCTGCACGCCGAGAAAATCCGATTTGTTCAGCGCAGCCGAATACATCTCCCTCGCCCGGTCCACCATGTTGTGCGCCTCATCGATCAGCAGCACGGTCTGCTTTTTCTGCTCCTCAAACATCCGCTTCAAATTCACCCGCGGATCGAACACATAATTATAGTCGCAAATAACCGCATCCGCCGCATAAGCGGCATCCAGCGAAAACTCGAACGGGCACACCCGGTGCTTGCGCGCATACTGCTCGAACACCTGGCGGCCGACCAAAGTTTCGTTGGCCCATAAATCCAGCACCGCCTCGTTAATCCGGTCGTAATATCCGTCCGCAAACTCGCAATGCTCCTTCGAGCAGCGCACTTCCTCCTGGAAGCAAACCTTCTCCTTCGCCGTAATCGTCACGGCCTGAAGCTCCAGCCCTTTCTCCCGCATAATCGCAAAAGCTTCCTCAGCCGCCGTTCGCGTCAGCGTCTTGGCCGTCAAATAAAAAATGCGCTGCAGCAAGCCTTCCCCAATCGCTTTGACGGAAGGAAAAATCGTCGAGATCGTCTTGCCCGTCCCGGTAGGCGCCTTGGCAAACAACTTATGTCCGTTCGCTATCGTTTGGTACACGGCACCGGCCAACTTGCGCTGCCCTTCGCGGTACGTCTCAAACGGAAACGCGAGCTCCTTGATGCTGCGGTTTCTATTCCGTTCATGCCGCACCTTCGCCTCCGCGTAAGGATAATACCGCGCCACCACATCGAGAACGAACTGTTCGAGTTCTTCCAGCGCAGCCTCCACGGCGAACTGCCTCTTGGCTTCCGAGCCGATCTGAACATACGTCAACTGCACGCGCATTCGGCTTAACCCGTGATCCCTGGCGTACATATAGGCATAAAATTTGGCCTGCGCCCAATGCACGGGATACCCCTCCGACTCCATCAGCCCGATATCGCCGGAAGTCGATTTGATCTCGTCCACGGTGACCGTCTCCCCGTCAAAAAGCAGCCCGTCGCAGCGCCCGTCCACGACAAAGACAAGATTTTCAAAAGCAATCTCGGCCGACACGTAGACTTCCCGCCGGTCTTGTTCGCCGTACATTTGCTGTATGGTTTGGTGCGCCTTCGTACCCTCGGTCAAAGCGGCGCTCGTCCGGAATCCGGAGTCTATGCTCCCGCTGCGAAACGCGTATTCGACCATAGAACGTACGGCAATTTTGACCTTATCCGGCATGTGCGTTTTGCTCCGTTTCAGAAGAACATTTGTTCCTTATTGTAGCATAGCCGGACACATTTTGCCCATCGCGCTCTGATAGGAAATTTGGAATTTTGTGTATTTGCATATTGACAATAAAATCCGGGCGCTCTAAGCTATTTATTAGCCGACTAATCAATAAGGAGACCCGTTCCATGGATCGTTCCAATTCCATCATTCATTTGATGTCCCATGCCGTTAAAATGCACCGGCACACGGTCGATCAGATGATTCACGAACACGATGTATACTCCGGCCAGCCTCCGCTGCTCATCCGCCTATCCGAACAGGACGGCCAAAGTCAAAGCGATCTGGCATCGAGCATGCGCATTACGCCGGCGACGCTGACCGTCATGGTGGACCGCATGGAGAAAACCGCCCTTGTCGAGCGCAGACCCGATCCGAATGACCAGCGGGTATCCCGCGTCTATTTGACGGACAAAGGACGCCGGGCGACGGAAGCCGTCATAGCTGCGATTCAGGCTGTCGATGAAAAGTGCTTCGAGCGGTTTTTGCCCGAGGAAAAACTGCTGCTCCGCCGCCTGCTGCTGCAAATGCACGACAACTTGCACAAATCCGACTGAACAATTAATTAGCCGACGAACAAAACGAGGTGATGTTTATGTGGAAGCTGCGTTCTTATATTAAACCCTACTGGGCTGCGGCACTGCTCGCTCCTCTGCTCATGATCGTGGAGGTATGGATGGACTTGACCCAACCGCGGCTGATGGCGGCCATCGTCAATGACGGCGTGAGCAAGGGCGATCTTCATCTGGTCTGGACGACCGGACTTCAGATGTTCGGCATCGCTTTGATCGGGCTGCTCGGAGGCGTGGGCTGCACCTTCTTTTCAAGCCGGGTGTCGCAAAACTTCGGCGCAGACTTGCGCATGAGCCTGTATGCGAAAGTACAGTCGCTTTCTTTTCGCCAGCTCGACAAGTTTCAAACCGGATCGCTCATCACCCGCCTGACCGGGGACGTCGTACAGATGCTGGGGCTGCTGCAAGTACTGCTTCGCCAGTTCGTGCGGGAGTTCTCCCTGGTGATAGGCAGCACGATCATGGCGGTTATCGTAAGCCCGCGGCTGTCGCTGATTTTGGCCTTCGTCATCCCCGTGCAATTCGTGATCCTGCTCGTGCTGATGCGGCGCTCGACGCCGCTGTTCAAGGCTATGCAGCAGAGACTGGATAAAGTCAATACGGTTCTGCAGGAAAATACGACGGGCATGCGCGTGATCAAAGCTTTTGTCCGCGACGCCTTCGAGCGGGCCCGGTTCGGCAAAGCCAACAACGACTATTTGGACCGGGGGCTGAGAGCGGCGCGCATCGTCGCCTCGACTCCGCCGTTAATGACATTGATTTTGAACGTCAGTGTCGTCGGCGTCATTTGGTACGGAGCCGGGCAAACTTGGAGCGGCGCGATGGCGATCGGGGATTTGGCCGCTTTTCTGATTTATATGACTCAGGTGCTGTTCTCCCTAGTATCGATCAGCAACACGCTGATGACCGTCTCCCGGGCAAAAGTGTCCGCCGACCGCATCCGCGAGGTGCTGGATACGGAACCGGATATGCACGAGTCCGCGGCTGACGGCGGCGAAAAGCACAACAGCGCCGAGTCGGGCGCCGTAGACGCCAAACCGTCGGGTCGGATCGTTTTCGACCATGTCTCATTCGCCTATGGGTCGAATCCCGACAAGTTGGTGCTGGAGCAGATCAGCTTCACCGCCGAGCCGGGCCAGACCGTCGGCATTCTCGGAGCCACCGGCTCGGGCAAATCGACCCTCGTCAGCCTGATTCCGCGGCTGTATGATGTCACGTCGGGCCGCATTCTCATCGACGGCGCCGATGTCCGCGACATGCCCGTGGAGCGCCTGCGCAGCAAGATCGCCATGGTGCTGCAGCAGTCGATTCTTTTCAGCGGCACGATCCGCGACAACATTCGCTTCGGCAAGCCTGAAGCGGCCGAGCCGGAGGTGGAAGCCGCAGCCAGAGCCGCCGAAGCGCACGAGTTTATCCGCAAGCTGCCGGACGGCTACGACGCCAAGCTCGGACAGCGCGGCGTGAACTTGTCCGGCGGCCAGAAGCAGCGCATCTCCATCGCCCGCGCGCTGCTGATGAGGCCCCCTATTCTGGTGCTCGACGACAGCACAAGCGCGATCGATCTCACTACCGAGAAGCGCATCCAGCGCTCGCTGCAGGCTCTGATGAAGCAAAGCACCTGCATCGTCATCGCCCAGCGCATTTCGTCGGTCATGCATGCGGACCGGATCATCGTCTTCGAGCAGGGCCGCGTCGCGGCTGCGGGCACACATCATGAGCTGCTGGCAAGCAGTCCGGTGTACCAGGACATCTACCGCTCGCAGCAAGGAAAGGAGGCCGCCATGCATGGCTAACGGCAGGAATGGCAAGAATGGCAGGAACGGCAACCCGGACAAGCCGCCAAAAGCGCGGGCACAAAACGCCGAGGCCGCAATCCGCAGATTGTGGCAGTACTTGAAGCGCCAGCGCGCCAGTCTCATCACGGTTTTTATCGTGACAGTACTGAGCAGCGGCCTGGGGCTGTTAGGCCCCTATTTTATCGGACGGGCAATCGACCGCTACATCATTCCACGGGACTATGACGGCTTGCTGGGGTTCTGCCTCCTGCTGCTCGCCATATATGCCTGCAGCGGCATGATGTCGTGGGTTCAAGCCTTCGCCATGGCCGGAGTATCCCAACGCACCGTATGGGAATTGCGCCAGGATTTGTTCGCGCATTTGCAAAAGCTGCCGATCCGGTTCTTCGACCAGACGACGCATGGCGAGCTGATGAGCCGCACGACCAACGACGTGGAGAACGTGTCCACCGCGCTCAGCCAAAACCTGACGCAAGTCATCACAAGCGTCATCACCATCATCGGCTCTTTTGCCATGATGCTCGCGCTAAACCCGTGGCTGACCCTGCTCAGCCTGGTTACTGTGCCGATAGCCTTGTACACGACGAAACAAATCACGAAGCGCACGCAAAAGCTGTTCAAGGAACAACAGCAACAGCTCGGGGAATTGAACGGTTTGATCGAGGAAACTATCTCCGGGCAAAAGGTCGTCAAAACGTTCCGCCGCGAAGCCGCCTCCATCCGCCAGCTGGAGGAAATTAACGCCAGGCTCAAAAAAGCTGGCACCGCCGCCCAGACTTTGTCCGGCTTGATGGGCCCGCGCATGAACTTGATCAACCATTGCGCTTTTATTTTGCTGGCTGCCGTCGGGGGCTGGATGGCGCTGAAAGGCTGGACGACGATCGGCATCGTGGTTAGCTTTCTCAATTATTCCAGGCAGTTCAGCAGACCTGTCAACGATCTGGCCAACCAGTACAATATGATTCAGTCCGGCATAGCCGGCGCGGAGCGCGTCTTTGAAGTTATTGACACGGAGACGGAATACGAAGCCGGATCCGGCAGCATGAAGCTCGCCCGCTTGGAGGGCGAAGTCGTTTTCGAGGACGTCTTTTTCGGCTACAAAAAGGAGCTGCCGACTTTGAGCGGCATCTCGCTAACGGCGAAGCCGGGCGATACGATCGCGCTCGTCGGGCCGACCGGCGCCGGCAAAACGACGATCATCAATCTGCTGACCCGCTTCTACGAGATTGATCAGGGTTCGATCCGCATCGACGGCCATGACATCCGCCAGTTGGACAAAAACAACCTGCGCAGCCAGCTCGGCATCGTGCTGCAGGACGTGTACCTTTTCTCGGATTCGATCCGAGAAAATATCCGCTTCGGCCGTCTGGACGCGACGGACGAAGAAGTCGAGGCCGCCGCGCGCCAGGCGAACGCGGACGGCTTTATCCGCAAGCTGCCGCAGGGCTATGACTTCAGGCTGACCGCCGAAGGCGGCAACCTGAGTCAAGGCCAGCGGCAGCTGCTCACGATCGCGCGGGCGATTCTCGCCAACCCCGCGATCCTCGTCCTCGACGAAGCGACCAGCAGCGTCGATACGCGCACGGAAATGGCCATCCAGGAAGCGATGGCCCATCTGATGCAGGGGCGCACGAGCTTCGTGATCGCCCACCGCCTGAGCACGATCCGCGACGCGAGTGCTATCCTGGTCATCCGCGGCGGCGAAATCGTCGAGCGCGGCACCCACGAGGAGCTCCTGGAGCTCCGGGGCCACTACTACGAACTGTACGCGAACCAGTTCCAGCAGGTTGGATAAGGCGGCCACGTGCCGCCGCCCACCCGGGCATTTTTGCCCGCCATCGCCCCGCTATCCCCGCCAGTATCTCCTCCTGGGTTCTCCCGCCCCGCATCTCCTCCCGGGTTCTCCGACCAGCATCTCCTCCCGGGTTCTCCGACCAGTATCTCCTCCCGGGTTCTCCGACCAGTATCTCCTCCCGGGTTCTCCGACCAGTATCTCCTCCCGGTTTCACCGACCGGTATCTCCTCCCGGGTTCTCCCGCCCCGTATCTTCTCCCGGGTTCTCCGACCAGCATCTCCTCCCGGGTTCTCCGACCAGTGTGAAGGAACGGGTTAGAGGAACCGTCGGGGACGCAGCCGCCCTTACCCAATCCACGCCTCTGCAGCCCTTAAATGGGGAGCACAAGGCGATTCGACGAATAAAAAAACCTGCAAAAGTGCAGGCTTCTTCCGTAAAAATAGTCCATTTTGGCGAAAAGCCTGCGATTGTGCAGGAATTTTCGGCTTAAATGAACCTAAGCCCGTGTTCGCGGCGAAAAGCCTGCACAATTGCAGGAATTTTTCGTGGCCAGCGTTTCAGCCGAGCAAAAACTGTACTTTTGCAGGTTTTCTCCCGCCATTAGTATGCAACCATACCTATCACGGTGGATTATCAGTAAGCCGTGCATACTTAAAACTCTGAAAACTATCGAACGATTACCATCATCTAAGACTTGACGCAGTACGGCAGGTTGTTGGAGCAGCTCTGGCGTGTGGGTTTCCGGGCAACGTGTTTTTGCCCCTGATGCCCTTGCCCACGAGTCATCCCTGCAAATTTGCGGTTTTTTCCAGATTTGAGGGTTTGACTTGGCCCGCAATAATTGGAAATTCCTGTACAGTTGGGGCATTTCCTCCTTCCTCCAAACGATCGATCCCGCCCGAAAAGCCTACACTTTCCAGGCTGTTGAGAAGAAAGTCCAATGATTCTTATTAAATGCAGGGGCACCGATTTAAACCGATCTGAGAGAGACGTCTAGGTCATCCTTTTGGTGACTGGAAACAGACATTAACCCAAAAAATACAACAAAAAAGCCCGAACTCGCTCCAAGCGGCTCAGGCATTGTCCAGTTTATGGCTAGTTCTCCTTTGTTTTCAACCAGTGGAACGGGTTCGTATTGAAAAAAAGGTTCGGGTTCACCTGTACATTATGCGCCCAGAACGTAAAATGCAAATGCGGCCCCGTCGAAAATCCCGTCGTTCCGACGAGCCCGATGATGTCGCCCCGCTTCACCTTGTCCCCCGTCTTCACGCGCAGCTCGGAGAGGTGGGCGTACTGCGAGAACAGCCCCATCCCATGATCGATATAGATGGAATTGCCTGTAAGATACAGGCTGTCAGCCAGCGCTACCACGCCGTCGTTCGTGGCCTTGATCGGCGTCCCTTCTTTGGCCGCCAGGTCGATCGCGAGATGCGAACTGTCGTATTTGCCGTTCACATAGCGGGTGTAACCGTATGGCGTCGTCAAAATCCCTTCGATCGGCTGAATGAAATCGGACGAAAACAAAAACTCCGCGGACGACTGGCTGCGCGCCAGATCAATCTTTTTCTGATCCGCCTGGATGCGCTGCGTATCCTGTTTCATGCTCTCCATCTGCTTCGTTACTTGAAGATACTGGGTTTCGAACTTCTTCGCCTGAACCGTAAGCGTCTGGTCGCCGATCGGGTACGTGCCCGGTTTGGCCTGCATCGTGATCGGCAGGTACGTGAAATAGCCCGCTCCGTAGGCTTGCAGCTTGTACGTTTTGCCCAGCCACTCGACCTGCCCCGGTCCGCTATGCCGAACCAGCACGACATCGCCTGGCGACGCCGTGTTCGGAAGCAAGGCCCATAGCGGGCTCATGGCAGCCTTGGCCGTATTCGCCGAGGCGTAAAGCACGCTTTCCTGCTTGAGCTTGCTCATGCGGCTCCGTTCTTCTTGCATACCCGCGCGAATATCCGCCGTAACTTCGCTGTGCCAGGTCTGCCCGCCATCCGCCGTCACCAGCAGAGGCGGCTGAAAATCCTTGGCATCCGTCAGGAGAGCCCACCCGATCTTCGCCGTCAAAAATTGCGACTGCTTGACGGAATAAGTCTTGGCCCCCAGCGTAATCGTCACCGGCGGTTGGAGCGAAATCAGCTTCCCGTCCGCTCCCGTCTGCATCAGCTCGTCCAGTAGGGAATCCGGCGCTTGTGTCCCCGCGTTCTCCGCTTCCGGCTGCGCTTCTTCCGCCGGCACGTCAGCCGCGGCCTCCTGCCAGTGGACCCCGCCATCCGCTGTCGTCATCGTTCCATCGGCGTACTTCAGCCATCCGCGATCGAAGTCTGCCATATGAAAACTGACTGCCTCCCGCGGGGGCGGAGTCGGCGATGCCGAAGGCTCCGCACTCTGCGAATGCGCCTCCTGTTTCCAAAAAGGCGCTTCCATCATCATGCCACCGCCAAAGTAAATGACGGCGCACGCCGCGATAAGGCTGACACCGGTCAGAATCAGCCAATATTTCGGTGATTTCAACAATGAAGTGCGGCGCTCCGGGCGCGCATTGCGTGGTGGAGTCATTTCAGCATCCTTCCCTTATCGGCTTCCTACCTGTTATGTGCTAATGATAACACAAAACCCGGAGACATTCGCGTCCCCGGGCCGTTAAATTCCTCAGCGGTCAGACTTCTAGGTCTGCGCGCCTTTTTTGAGAGATTTTTGATACATGCTCGTATTCATATTCGTAAGCAAAGGAAGCAGCCTCTCGCTGCGAACCATAACGGAATGACAAAGGGGACAGGTCGGCACGGACTCAAATGTAAAGTTATCGCGCATCCAACCTTTACAGCCTTCTTTTTCACAAGACCATACCGGCGTATTTTCTACAGGCAAATCTTCTAACGATCTTTTCCTGGAATACATGATATCGCCCCCCTAAAATGAAAAAACCGCCCTTACACGGTGTTAAGGGCAGTTTAATTTCAGCTTACAGCTTTACTACGTTCTCAGCTTGTGGTCCGCGGTTGCCTTGAACAACGTTGAACTCTACGCGTTGGCCTTCATCCAAAGTTTTGAAGCCGTCGCCTTGAATCGCGCTGAAGTGTACGAATACGTCGTTGCCGCCTTCTACTTCGATGAAACCGAATCCTTTTTCTGCGTTAAACCATTTTACTGTACCTGTTTGCATGGTCATACCTCCAAAATTAAATTAACATGTTATTTTAATTCTCCAAGAGAAATAAAAAATTCACACATTGCAAAAGGCTCCATCTCACAAATGTTATCCCTTTGCAATATGTGAATCCTATTTACACCTAATTGTATTTAATCATACCACATCATGTTTGGAAATACAATTGCCTGGAAAAAACTTTCGTACAATTTTTTTGAAACAGCGAGATCAACCTGAGCGCCCCCGTACAAAGGCAGGCTTATCCTCGTTCATCAAGCCCTCCGACGCGACGAAAAAAAGGGTGGCCGCTCCTTTACCCCTGCAAGGGGATGGGGGTCGACCGCCGCCATGCAGCTGCGCCGCCCGAGATTCGCATACGTTAGCTCGAAAAACTCGCCCGTTGGAGCCACATCTCCCTGTGCCTACGCGCAAAAAGCCTGCAGAAATACATCTTTTTGCCACCGTAATACGCATGATTCGGATAATTCCTGCAAATCTGCAGGAATTCCACCTACACTGCGCGCTCAACCCTCACTTTAGAGATAAATTCCTGCACATTTGCAGGCTTTTCCCTAAAAATGGGCGGTTCCACTGAAAAAAACTGCATTTTCGCAGGTTTTACAAGCTACCAGTGGCCCGCGAACGCCTTTCGCGCGGGTGTGCCCGCTCTTCGCGCTCAGCCCCCACATCAGGGATAAATTCCTGCACATTTGCAGGCTTTTCCCAAAATGGGGCGGCTTCGCTGAAAAAACCTGCATTTTCGCAGGCTTCACACGCTGCCGGGAGTCCGCGTACGCCTTTCGCGCCTCATCCCAACCGACTTTGGCGCCCAGCGCTCCTCGTGCGCCGCTCTTCGCGCTCCGACGCGACAAAAATTGCACCGCGCGAACTCCCAGCGCGCGCGGTCGGCCCAGACCGCTTGCCCCCCAGGTGGGGGACAGCGCCGCTTATACCCGCTTCCCTTGCTTGGCCGGGAGCACCCTTCCTGTGCTCGGAATTTTCCGTTTGCCCAGATTGGTGCCGACAATTCCGGCAATAATAAGCACAGCGCCTACGAGATGAAAGTAAGCCAGCTGTTCGTGCAAAAAGATTACACCGGCCGATACCGACACCAGCGTCGATAAATGCGAAAATACGCTCATTTTGGAAGCTTCCAGATGGGACAGCGCATAATTCGATAACAGTGAAGTGACGATGGAGGACAGAAGACCCAGATACAGAATCGACAAGACGAACACAGGACTTGCAAAAGGCGTGAAATATTGCGTGATCGTTCCTGCCGATATATGCTGGACGACGGAAACGGCGTTGAAAAAAACAAAGGCAAAGGCGATCATCACATAGGTAATTTCCTTATAGCCGAATTGCCGGAGCAGCTTTTTGCCCAGCACGTTATAGCCTGCCAGGGATAGTGCGGATATCAGCAGCAGAATGGAACCGATAGCGCTCGCCGAGTGCAAATCCACGCCTTTCATGGCAAAAATAAATACGACTCCCGCGACGGAAACGACGACGGACAGCTTTTGCAGCGCAGAGGTCTGCTCCTTTATCAGAAACGCAGCGAGAATCATCGTGAAAATCGGCACGGTGGCCTGAATAATTCCCGCTTCCGAAGAAGTCGAATATACGAGGCCGAACACCTGCAGCGTAAAGTACGCGGCCGGGTAAAACAGGGCTAACGGCAGTATCGCGAGCACATCCCTGAGCTTGATGTTCAAGCGCACCCATCCCAATGCCACAGGAACGGAAGCGGCTATGAAGCCGACCGTGAACCGATGCGCCAGCGCATTGAGCGGGTCGGCCGCGGTTAACGCCATTTTCAGAAATAAAAATGATAAGCCTATGATAACGCTAAATGAAACAGCGGCGAGGTAAGCTTTTGTTTTGGTTTTAGTCTCCATACCATTTCTCTCCTTTTCGTAACTTAAGAAATCGATCGCTGCGGTTTCGGTTGGGATGACTTCATAGTAACTCTCAGCTTTGTGTGTTACAATGCAAGAAAAGAGCATCTGTACCGATACAGATAAAAGGATGGGGAGTGATTGTGTATGCACAAATACATGCGGCTGTTGAACGATCTGGAAGCTCTCATTGCCGAACGTTCGTACCAGGACGGGCAAAAGCTGCCGTCGATCCGCGAGCTGGCGGGGCAGTACGGCTGCAGCCACAGCACGATCATTCGAGCGCTCGGCGAATTGGAGCGGCAGCATCGCATCTACGCGGTGCCCAAGAGCGGATTTTATGTCGTCAAAGGCGCCGCGGCCGGTGAACCGTCCTCCGGCTTGATCGATTTCGCCGCCTCTGCGCCCGATCCCGATGTATTTCCGTATCTGGATTTTCAGCATTGCATCAACAAAGCCATTGACACATACAGGAAAGACCTGTTCATATACGGCACATCCCGCGGCCTCTCATCGCTCATCGCCATCGTTCAAAAACAGTTAACGGACTATCAGGTTTTTGCCAAAGAACGCAACATCGTTATCGTATCCGGCGTCCAGCAGGCGTTGTCTTTGCTGAGCAGCGTCCCTTTTCCCGGCGGGAAAACCAAAATTGTCATCGAACAGCCCGGCTATCATCTGTACATCGAGCATTTGGAGCTGTACCGGCATGAAGTCGTCGGCATCCGGAGAACGGCGGAAGGCATTGATCTGGATGAGCTGGAGCGGATTTTCAAGGCCGGCGATGTGAAATTTTTTTACACCATGCCCCGGTTTCATAGCCCTTTGGGCACTTCCTACAGCAAGCAGGATAAGAAGCGAATCGTGGAATTGGCGCAAAAATACGACGTCTACCTCGTCGAAGACGATTATTTGGCCGATATGGAGCAGGACAGCAAAGCTGATCCGCTGTACGCTTACGACACCGCTTCGCGGGTTATTTATTTGAAAAGCTACGCGAAAATCATTTTTCCCGGCCTTCGCATCGGTGTGGCTGTCGTGCCGGATGCGCTGGCCGAAGCGTTTGCCCGCTACAAAAAACTAATCGATATCGACAGTTCGATGCTGTCTCAGGGCGCGCTGGAAATCTATTTGAAAAGCGGCATGTTCGAGCGCCACCGGCAAAAAATCCGCGCCTCCTACGCGCGCCGGGCCCGGCTGCTCTCTTCGGCCCTGCAGGAGCAGGACGTGCTGGAACGCTGCTTCCGCCCGTCGGCGCAGCCGTGCATACATACGCACATCGTACTGGATGAGCGGGTATCGATACCGGGACTCATCCGGTCGATGAGTAAAAAAGGCGTTGTGCTGGAACCCGCCGACAAGCATTATTTGTCCTCTTTTCGCAAGGAGAACATGTTGAAGCTCAACGTATCCAACGTCAAAGAGGAAGATATCCAGCCGGGCATCGCCATTATAGCGAAGGCTTTGAGGCGGTAATCCGCAGATGTCGCACCGCTCGCAGCGCGCGGTGTCGCGCAGCATGGCAGGGGTCATCGACCAGATGTCGACATTTGCTGGGAATCTTCTCGGGGGTTGCAAAGTTCAGGAAATTACTGTAAACTTGATATTGTGATTGGTCAATCAATAACAACTTACTAAGACGCAAAGGAGTGCCCATCATATGGTCAAAGGGGCCACATCGGTTAGCCGCCGCGCCGAGATTGTCGCCGCCGCAATCGAAGTGTTCGCCGAAATCGGCTATTACCGGGCTACGACAGCCCAGGTGGCGGAGCGCGCGGCCATCTCGCAGCCTTACGTTTACCGCTTCTTCACTAAGGAATCGCTGCTGGTGGAAGCGCTGGAAGTATCTTGGCAGCGAATTATGCTGGCGTTTCAACGCGTGATCGATTCCACTGCGCCAGAGCAGTTGGAAGAAGGTTTAATCAGAGCCTACGAGGATGTCATGAGCTCACACCGCGATGAGATTCTGCTGCAAATGCAAGCGCAGGCCATGCGTGAAACGCCTGTCCGCGATGTGATGCGGGAGTGGTTGAATCAGGTGAAACAGCTGGTACAGAGCGCTTTTGAGCAGGCCGGCATCCCGGATGCGCCTGCGAGAACGTCGGATTTTTTGGCAAGAGGAATGCTGTGCAACGTGTCGATGGCGTTGGATATGCCGGAATTGATGATAAAGAGATAGCAAAATTTTTTTAATATATTGTAATTGGTCAATCAATAACAAAATTTTGAGGGAGGAAGAGTATGAAAAAAGCAATTGTTTTGGGTGCGACAGGTGGAGTTGGCAATCCGTTGACGGCAGAATTGGTGAAAAGGGGGATTGAAACGGTAGCGTTCGGGCGGTCCGTGGGCAAATTGAAGGATCTGGCCGAGGAATTGGGAAATCCGGCGCTGCTAAAGCTTGAAACCGGGGATGCCTTCAATGCGGACTCAATCGTGAAGGCTGCCGGTGGAGCGGATGTTATTTTCCAAAGCGCTAACGTGCCGTATAACGAAATGGAGTCCCGGCTTTTGCCGCTCGGGGAATCCGTGATGAAGGCCGCCGAAAGCATGGGCGCGAAGGTCGTCAGCCCTTTATTTTGAGCGGGGAAAAGTATGAGCGCACGATCGGGCCTATCGCTTGGACATCTCATGAACAGGCTATCGCAGAAACCATTCACAGCTTGATGAACCGCAAACCGCGTTAATTCCGGTTTTTCCTTTTTCGACCCTGTATGTGTCGAAGGAGAGGAATCCTGCTAAATTTGTCGAAATGGATACAAGGATGAATATTATTCCAAATTATCCGAAAAAGCAGGTGTCATCATGAAATTCCCAGGTCAGAGACGCTCGTCCAAAAGCGAAGAGACCGCTCTCAGGTACCCTGAATCCGCCTCTCCCTCTGCAGATGGCCTTGCACCCATAAGCGGAGGTTTGTCCAATCCCGGAGCGCCAATCAACTACGCCCATATTATGCATTTGCAAAAAACGCAAGGCAACCGGGCCACCGCGCAGTTCATGATAGCACGACAGCAACAAGGCAATTCGAAACCGGCGCTGCAAGCCAAGCGGCTGCCGAACGACGACATTCGTTCGTCGCATGCTCCTTCCGGCGCGATTCAACGCAAGGTAATGGTGGACGATGAGAATGAGGCTGATATAAACGACGTTCTCGAATACATGGATAAACACAGGATTACCGGCATGTCCGAAGAAGAATTGCAAGCCGAGCTCGATACAGAAAACGAAAACGAAGATGAAGAAATCAGCATCGCCGAATTTATAGATCGAATCGAACTCGGAGACTCGGAGGACATGGATACGGACGACGACGAATGGGATCCTGCCGCAGAAGCCAATGAGCCTTTGCTTCCGGAAGATGTGGATTCGTCCGCTGTACGCAAGGGATTAAGTTTTAATGCTGCGGCGAAAGGTTACATGAAAATAGATACGCCGAAAAATATGAATGGCGAATACGTGTGTCATATTTGCAATAAAACGATCAAGAAAGGCCAAAAAATCGATATGGACCATTCGCCCCCCTGGAAAGAACGATTGGCGGTCTATCTCAAGGCAAAGCAGTTAACCGAGGATGATATAGACGAGCTAGACGGACCGGACATGAATTACCTGTATAACATGAGGGGCAGCGTCTTTGCACATTCCAGCTGTAACCGTGGTCACGCCGGGGAGCAAAATTACAAAGATATTTGGGGGACCTCCAAGAATTGGTATGAGCAAAATGGAGGGCTCTTTTAGTGGATCGAAAAAAAGTGTGGATCGAACGCAAGCAGCCGTTCTCGCAATCGTTGCTTTGGGATTTACAGCAGCATTATTTCCGCATGAAAGGCATAGAAGCGTGGCGCCGGAACGAGGTGCCGCATTATATTACGAATAACGCGGCGATCGCGAACAGCTATGCGGAAACCGTATTCGCCTTCTGGGCGGACCGACAAAGGATGAATGCAGACGATCCGGCGAACGGGGAACCGCTGTACATTTGCGAATTGGGTGCCGGAACGGGTCGCTTCGCACATTATTTTCTGAACCGGCTGCAGCTTCTTTGCTCACAATCCGGTGTCCCGCTGGACTCGTTCCGATACGTCCTGACTGATTTTGCGCGGCGAAACCTGGAGTTTTGGCGCGATCACCCGCGATTTCAACCGTTCGTGGAACAAGGCGCGCTGGATATGGCGCTGTTCGACGTTCGCAAGTCCGATACGCTGCGCTTGCAGTTCGGCGGCAGGACGATCGTGCCCGGTTCGCTTGCCCGCCCCTTGGTCGTGATCGCGAATTACGTGTGGGACAGCGTACGCCAGGACCTGTATCGCCTCAACCAAGGCAAGTGGTCGGAATGTCTGCTCTCGCTCGCTCTAAACGAAATACCGGAGCAATTCGATGCGGGCCAAATTCTCAGAAAGCTTAAGCATCGCTATGACTATGGAGATCCGATCCATGAGCCCGCCTATGCGGAGCCGGATTTTCTGGCGATAATGGACGACTACCGGCGCAGCTTGACGGAGAATACGCACTTATTGTTTCCGGCGGAAGCGCTGCGGTGCTTGCAGCGGCTGAACGCTTTATCCCGTCGGGGATTGATGCTGATATCCGGCGATAAAGGACATCATCGGCTTGCCGATATACAAGGCAATCCGCCTCCTGCAATCGTGCGGCACGGCAGCTTTTCGCTAAACGTCAATTTCCATGCCTTCCAAGCCTATTGCGAACGGATCGGAGGAGCCGCGTTATGCCCGGATCGCCAACCTGCCGGCATTCATGTGTCCGCATTCCTGATGCTACCCCAGGCCTGCGAACATCGCGAGACCATCGATGCCTACCGCAGACACATATCCGATTTCGGTCCGGACGACTTTTGGAGCATCGTTAAACAGCTCCACTCTCAAACCGCCGAGAAATCCGCGGAGGAGATTCTCGACTTTGTGCATTGGAGCGGCTGCGACAGTCCGGTGTTCAGCCGCTTTTTGCCCCGTTTGACCGAGCTCGCGCCGACTTTCGGACCGGTCCTGCGCCAACGCGTGCTCGACGCGATCGAACAGGTGTGGAAGCTGTATTATCCCATCGGCGAAAAGCTGGACTTGGCGTATGCGATTGCCGGTTTGCTATACGTCATGGACGAATACGAAATGGCTCTGGTCTACTTCGAACATTCGGTTCGTCTCTATAGCAAACATACAGAGACGATGTACAACATGGCTGCCTGCTGCAAGATGTTGGGACGACGAGGTCAGGCGGGAGAACTTCTGAAAGAGGCACTGGAGCTCGATCCGTCCAACGCGTATGCGATGAGGATGCTTGCGGAGTGGGGTTAAAGGCCCGGCTTTTATTCAATACGTCATTCGCTCGCGGCACGATTGCTCCAGACGCCATCTCAGTTCCGGCGCCGCCTTATCCAGAATTGTCTGGAACATACTGCGATGAATGGTCAAGAACGTACACGGCGTCATCGTTCGAATCGTAGCGTTTCTGGGTTGTGAAAGCATAAGCGAGACTTCTCCAAAATGGTCTCCATCCTCCAGAACGGCGACCCGTTCCTCATCCCCGGTATCCATTCTCGGCTTGAGCACCTCGATTTGCCCGCGAACGACGATGTAAAATTTATCTCCTTCGATACCGTATTTAACTACCGTCTCTCCGGCCTGCATAAATTCCGTGCCCAAGTAATTGCATACATATTCGAGAAATGCATCGTCCATTCCGTCAAACAGCGGAATTTTTTTCAACCGATCCACATCGATTTTGGCATTCCGTCCGTCGCTGCTTACAAAGAAGCCGCTTTGCTTGTTCCACAACATGCGGTACAACTCGCAGTCCGCAAGCAGTTCCTCATGCGTTCCGCCTTGGACAAGCCTTCCGCCATCCATCAGATAGATGATATCGGCATCTGCGACCGCAGCTAACCGGTGCGTCACCTGAATAACCGTCTTCGAGCCTGACAAAGCGCTGATCGTCCGATTGATAAACATTTCGCTCTCCGGATCCAACGCGGAAGTCGCCTCATCCAACAGGATAATGCTCGGATCGCGAACCAATGAGCGGGTAATTGCGATCCGCTGCTTTTGTCCCCCGGATAAGGCATGGCCGTTCTCTCCGCAGTTCGTCAGGTAACCTGCCGGCAAGCCGGTTATCCATTCGTGAATCCCCGCCGCTTTGGCCGCCTCGATCACTTCCGCATCCGAAGCTCCGGGTTTTCCCAATTTAATATTATCGAGAATGGACAAATTCATTAATTCCGCATCCTGCGAAACATAACCGATGGTGTTCCGCACAGAATCAGCCGATAAGAGGCTGGCATCTTTGCCATCGAACTCCATTTTTCCTTCAGTCGGCTCGTAAAATCCCATCAATAAATGGACAAGCGTACTTTTGCCCGATCCGTTTCTCCCGATAATCGCCGCATAGCTGCCTGCCGGCACTTCGAGATGAACCCCTTCGACAGCCGCTTGTTCGGACGAATAACTAAAGCTTACACCGTGAAAAGCGATTCCCTGTTCGACCTTATGCAGCGGAACCGCCGCTTCCCGGGGAAGCGCCGCTTTTTCCCGCGGTTCGTTCAGCAAACTTTCAATCCGCATGTAGCTTGCAGCCGCCAAAGTTAGCGAAGGCAAATTTTTGATCAACTCTTTGACTTGCTGGCTGGTAGCGAGAAACAGGCTTTGAAACGCAATCAGCTCGCCGACCGAGATGTAATCCCGCATAGCCAAATAAGACCCGGCCATCACCGCCGCGATATTAAAAAACAGCAAAGAAAGCGATACGGAAAGGGGAGCCGCCTTATTGGTGAGCAGTGTTCGTATAGCCAATGGGCGCAGCGCGTCCGCGGCCTGTTTCAGCCGGTCTTTTTCCCAGCCTTTCAAATTATAAGCGCGAACCGTTCTATGGACGGCCAAATGCTCATGAATATGCTCAAGCAGGATAGTCTGCCTGGATTTTAACATGTCGTTTAGCAGGACACCCTTTCTGCCGAAATAAATAGGGAGAATAAGCGACAGCAGCGTGCCAAATAATGATAGGATGGCAAGACTCCAGTGGAGGAGCCAGGCAGTCAATCCCGTATATACCAAAATGGACAGCAAAGCGTAACACGCCGGCACTACGGACAAAAAAGCGGCATGCACAGCATTCAAATCCGTCGTAAATCTCCCGATCAAACTGCCTTTGCTGACCCTATCGTAAAATGATACCGGGAGCTGCTGGAGATGCCCGAACATGTCTTGGCGAATGTCGCTTTGCATCGATACCGAAATTTTGGACATCCAGTATTCATACAAAAACTGACAAATCAAGTAAACTGCATAACCGAAAAGCAGCGACAAAAATAACACAGCCAAAGCATCGTATTTTTTCTCATGAATGATCTGGTCAATAAAATACTTCAAGCTTAACGAGAAAAAAGAATTGAAGGCTATTGCCGCCAACATACAGCACAAAATGCCGCCGCTATAAGCCTTGTACTTCCAATATTGCGATAAAAAATAGTTGCCGAGCGCTGCCATATTCATTTATGCCTCCAGCCGATATTCGAACCGGACATTCATTCCCGCCTTTGTCATCGAAGCCGATTCTACAATAGATTAAACGAATGTGTCTTAGAGTTCCATACCTGAAAAGGGGTATTTTTTATTTTACGGCTGTGAAATCGTGCATAATACAAAATAACTCGTCCGGTGTCAAGGCTTTGGCGCTCAGCAATTTCTCATCAAATTCTAAGAATGGCTGATTATGCTAGACTGGGCTTGACTTCCCTCTTTCCTTAGTAAATATTAGGACATCCCATCTGTGCTATGGTGATATCAGGTAATAACCTAACACCACGATCCAGAAGGAGGACGTCCAGTCATGCAATTAATGAAGAACAACCGCCTTGGCAAATCGTTAGTGGGGATAAGCCTCAGCCTTTCCTTGCTTGCTTCGGGAAGTCTGCTGATGAATCCGCAATCCGCTCATGCCGCAACCGTGAAAGCCGCTTCAACTTCCGCCAGCACTCAAGCGGATCGAATTGTCAATACGGCAGAATCGTATATCGGAAAAGTAAAATACAAATTTGGTGTCAGAGATACCCAACATCTGATTTTGGACTGTTCCTCTTTTACGCAAATGGTTTTCAAGCAAAACGGAATTTCGATTCCATGGGGATCGAGAGCGCAAACCTCAGTGGGAACACCTGTTACTAACAAAGCCAATCTGAAAAAAGGCGACCTGGTCATGTTCAGCGTACACACGCCGGGCAAAATTAACCACGTCGGCATCTACATTGGAAACGGCAAGTTCATCAGCAATACTCCCGGCTCCGGTGTCTCCATTTCCGACCTGAACTCCGGCTATTGGAAAACCAGATTTATTACAGGCCGCCATCTGTAAGACGGCTGAATCAAGAAAAACGGCTCTTGCACACCAGCGGTGTGGACAAGCGCCGTTTTTTTTGATTTCTTCCCAGTTTGGGAGCTGAACTTGCAAATATTTATTGCGTTCGTTATCATACAGAATGAACGTTCAGTATTTTTTTGGCGCGATTAGCCTAATCTATCATTCATTGAATCGGAGTGAAGCCAGTGAACAAAAAACAACTGCAAAGCGAGCAAACCAAAAAGCGGGTTGCCGATGCTGCAAGAGCTCTTTTTGTGCAAAAGGGTTACACGGCTACTTCCATCGAAGATATTGTCGAAGCGACGGGCAGCAGCAAGGGGAATATTTACTATCATTTCAAAAGCAAGGAAGGTTTGTTTCTTTATTTGATAGACGAGTGGGACAAGGAGTGGGAGCGAAAATGGGCGCAGAAAGAGCCGCTTTACAAAACGACAACAGAGAAGCTGTACAAGATGGCCGAGCAAATGGTGCTTGAAGATTTAAATCATCCTCTCACCAAAGCGGCGGATGAGTTTTTCAACAATGAAGCGAAGACAAACGAAGTGGAAGAACGAATTGCCGATATGGTGGCAGGGCATGTTAAGTTTAATCAAAAACTGCTGCAGCAAGGTATCGATGCCGGCGAGTTCAAAGAGAACCAAGCGGAGAGCCTTGCCGTTATACTCGAAAGTTTGGTTTTCGGGCTCAGTCAGATGTCTCGAAAACAAAGCAGGGAGGACGCGCTGGCTCTTTATCATTCGGCGATTACAGTGTTTCTGTATGGGATTGCGAAGGATCCCGGATGATTTGGATGAATTTGTAAGTTATTAGTGTGAATAAATTTTTACGATTAATATAAAACGAATGTTCAGTATATTTGGAGGTTTTTTTCATGTCATTATTAATAAAAAACAAGGGAGCCCTACTGCTGCTAATGATCAACCTGTTCCTGATTTTTACGGGAATCGGTCTCGTCATTCCAATTATGCCCACTTTTATTGACGAACTTCATATCGACGGAAGTACAGTCGGCTTGCTGGTTGCAGCTTTTTCGCTGACTCAGCTGTTATTTTCCCCTATGGCCGGCAGGCTATCCGATACTTTAGGCCGGAAAAAGATTATTGTCGCCGGCATGGTCATTTTCGCCATCTCCGAACTGATATTCGGAATCGCCAGTTCGTCTTTTCTTCTTTATGCGTCGAGAATGCTGGGAGGGATCGGCGCCGCGCTCATCATGCCTGCGGTCATGGCCTATACGGCCGATGTTACTTCCCCGGAGGAGAGGGCCAAAGGAATGGGATTCATTACTGCGGCGATAACGACCGGTTTTATCATTGGCCCCGGGATCGGGGGATTCATCGCTGAATTTGGAATCCGCGTGCCCTTTTACGCAGCGGCGGCGGCCGGCGCTGTTGCAGCGATCATCACGGCGATCGTTTTGTCCGAATCGCTGCCGGCAGGGCGGTCCGCGGAGCCCGAACCTGTGCAAGTGAAAAAACAGAGCCTGATGACGCAATTGCTGCATTCATTCCGGGCGCCCTACTTTTTGAGCTTAATCATCGTGTTCGTCACTTCTTTCGGGCTGGCGAATTATGAGACGGTTTTCGGGCTTTTTGTAGACCGCAAGTTCGCTTTTACTCCAAAAGACATCGCCTTTATTATTACATTCGGCTCCGTAGCCGGCGCCGTTGTGCAAGCAACCGCATTCGGCTGGATTTTGAACCGGTTCGGATCCGGTAAAGTGATTTCCTTCTGTTTGATCGTAGCTGCCCTGTCCGTGCTGCTGACGCTCTGGGTGAACAGTTACTGGACGATCATCGCGGTTACTTTTATCGTATTTTTGTCTATCGACATTTTGCGGCCGGCCATCAGCACGCAGATGTCTCATATGGCCCAGGAGCAGCAAGGTTACGTGGCAGGCCTGAACTCGGCTTACACCAGCCTGGGGAATATAGCCGGACCGATTGCTGCGGGAATTCTTTTTGATGTCGACTTGAATTATCCGTATTTATCGGCTTCCATTGTTCTAATGCTATGTTTCCTTTTATCCATAAGAGCAAGCAGGGGCGGCAGAGCTGCTTCGAAACTTGAAGTTTGAGCGGCGGAGACATCGACAATTTCAATGCGTTCTTTTCCAAGCGTCGAGTCTGTTGTTTTCATGGTTCCGCTCCTTGTCGGATTATCGGCAGAGCGCTTTTTTAAAATACGATTCTTTGGAAAACCAGAAATATGCGGTTTGCAGGGGCACGTTTTATTGTCTGGCGGCTTCCGCGCCCCAAAGCAGTTTGCCGGCTTCGAGCTTGGACAGCCCGGATACGTTGCGGGCCGGATCTTTTTGGGCAATTGCCTCCTTCTGCGTCCTAGTTGCAGGCTCATTCCGGATGATCGCATCCAGATTGTCGTAAGCGACTTTCCGCGCTAGCTCCTGATCGCCTAACCGGTCGATCAATTGATACATCGCCTCAATCGCCGCCTCCTCGCCGGCCAGCCCAAACCCGGAATCAGTGCTCAGCATGAAGCGATCCGGGAACTGCTTCATGACGGGCACGAAATCTTCCAGCTTGTTCGCGCTCTCCGGGTTCAACGCTGTGGTCCCCGAACAGGACGACCCGATCCACCGAAGTCCGCTTCCATGTGTCCGCCATATGGGCGTAGTTCCTTCCGCCGGCATCATGATTGTGCACATCGGCCAGCCGCAGGGCACCATACTGCCGGACGAGCTCGTCCAGGCTTTTTTTCGCGGCTGGCGCTTGCTGGGCTCCCGCCTGTACGGGTGGGGCGCCGGGCGCTTGCGCTGTCGGGGTGCCGGGCGAGGTGGCAGCCGCTTGCATCGGCGATTTGCTGGCCGGTTGCACGGGCGCTGGGCTGGACGTTTGCTCGGGCAGGGTGCCGGCCGAATTCGTTCGGCCCTCCTCCATTCCCTGCGGCCGCCAAATGCAGATGGCGGCGGCTGCGACTGCAAGCGCCGCACCGAATGTAATCGCTCTCATTTTTGGCATTTCCATTCCCACACTTCCAGTCAAATCGCATATTACCTACGCTATAGCACAATTTGGAAGCGGGCATTCCTGGGTTTTCCAGATCAGTTTCCACCGGCATGGGGTCTGACCACCCCGGCGTGCAGCGCCGCGACGCACGCCGGGAGAGGCAAGAACGAGAATAAAAGCACGGGTGGTGCTCACATGCTTCGTTTTGCCGCCAAAGACCGCGCAATCCGTTCTTGAAGCGGCTTGGCAAGCCGAAAAAACTGCAAAAGTGCAGGCTTTTTCGTTGGAAACGGCTTGTTTGGCGGAAAAGCCTGCAATTGTGCAGGAATTTCCGGCCACGGTAGGCTTGAGCGCGAGTTTGGGTGGTAAAGCCTGCACTTTTGCAGGAATTTTTCGCTACAGACATATTAGCGAGCAAAAAACTGCACTTTTGCAGGTTTTCTCCACGTTTCGCAGACTTTCTTCGTACTTTGCAGACTTTCTCCCGTGCTTTGCGGGCCTTCTCCGCTTTGCCAAGCAGCTAAAACAAACGACCGCGACTGCCCTTGCTCCTACAGCAACTTTAATCTCCCCTTTAATACCATATTTTTAATTTTAATCCATTCTCCTGGTAATCCGTACTGTTTATCATAATGATATTGGTAAAACCCTCCAAATCGAAATGAATTGGAGGGTTATTGGATGGCTACTTGAGCCAAGCTGCGCTGTCCTGCGGACACATCCGTTAGACAAGCTCAAATGCCATTAAATCTCTTGCCATGGTGATCGGGCCTTCGTAAATTTCCCGCATCCCTTGCGTGTATTCGGCTTCCGCCTCTTCTGTGGCGGCCGGCGCGGGAATGTGGTGGGTGAGGACAAGGTGCCGAGCCCCTGCATCCCTGGCGATTTCGGCGACTTCCAGCGTAGTCGAGTGGTATTTGGCCGGGTTGGAGAGGCCGACAGCCTGCTCCGGGAATTTGGCGATGAGCGCATCCAGCCATGACTTGTTGTACGACTCGTGCACAAGCAGGTCGACGCCTTTGCTGTATTTGACCATATTTGCTACGGGGATCGTATCTCCGGAAATGACGACGGCTTTGCCCTTGTACTCGAACTTATAAGCCACTGCCGGGTAGACCGGCCGGTGATCGACTTCGAAGGCAGTAATCTTGATGCCCTCCCGGTCATAGACGACGCCTTCGTTACTTTCAAAATAACGAATGTCAGCCCCGGCGCCGGACGAGACGTTGTAACTGACCCGCAGATTCGCGTCAAAATCGAACGACTCTCTCATTTTGCCGATAATGGCTTTCGTGGTCGTCGGCCCATACACGTTCATCGGCCCTTTCCGCCCCTCGAACACCCGATCCGCGGTCACATGGGTACGCCAGCTCGTGATGAACACATCGAAAAATCCGGAATTATGGTCGCTGTGATGGTGGGTAAAAAGAACGTCGGAAATTCGTTGCGGCATGATGCCCGCCCTGATGAGCTGGTCTACCGTCGCGCCTCCGCAATCGACCAGAAAAGTTTGGTCTCCGGCCAGAACGGCAACGCCCGCTTTGGCTCTTCCGTAAAAGGCGCGGGGCGTACCCGTGCCCAAAATGACGATTTTCAGATGATCGTGATAACCCGGCAGTAAGTTTTCTTGCGGTTGAATTTGCAAAATGAACGACCTCCATCGGTACTTTTTGGACTCGATTACTTTTCTTTTTTCACTTCATCCAGCAGGGACAAATCGAGAAATTTGCCGAAATCCAGCTCCTCCGCCTTCACGCCTTTGATATAGCCCGCATCGAACGAAGTTCTGGCCTGCTCATTGATGTCCACCAAGGCGATCTCTTCGGTTAATTTCAAATGATCAAGCGCCGCCTTGATAAGTCCGGTTTCCATCCCTTTGCCAGTCAGCTGTTTCAGCTCGTCGCTGATCAGCGCATAGGATTTGTCCGGGTTCTGCTCAATGAAACGAATGCTCTCCAAGTTGGCTTTTACAGCTTTTTTGGCCAAATCCCGGTGCTCGCCAATAAATTTGTCGCTGGCTACGAGAATCGTTAGCGGGTAATTCCCGTTTTTCGGCGGGATTTTATCCCAATTCACGATGATCTCGCCGGTTCCTTCCCGGATCATTTGCGTGCCCCACGGCTCCGGCGTCAATGTCGCATCCACTTCTTTCTGGCGCATCGCCACCAGAGTATCTGCCGGAGCCCGCGTCACCACCTGTACGCCGGACGAATCGGCGGTCACTTTCAAGCCTTCCTGCTTGAGCAGCAAGCGGAGCGAGAGGTCGGGCGTGCCGCCTTTGGCCGGAACCGCCACCGTTTTGCCCGCCAAGTCTTTGACCGAGCGGATGCCCGCGTCTTTGCGCGCTACCAGCACCGCCCCTCCGTTGTTGACGCCGGAAATGACGCGGATATTTTTGCTTTTCAAATATTGATTAATGACGGGTCCCGGACCGACATATCCCAGGTCGATTTGGCCGGTAGCGATCGCGGTGGCGAAATCGGCGCCGTTGTCGAAGCCGGTAACTTCAATTTTGACATCTTTGCCGAAGCTTTGTTGAAAATAGTTGTTTTGCAGCGCAATAAATCCGGGAGCGTGAGTCACATTTTTTAAAATGCCGATTTTGACGGTCGTATTAGCCGCCGCTGCCGGAGCCTGAGCCGCCTCTTTGCTTTGTCCGCAAGCCGAAACGGCCAGCGATATGAGCAGCACCAGACCTATAAGCCGAATTCTTTGTTTCATCCGTAATCCCCCTCTGAATGACTTATTGTTTGAGCTGAAACCGCAGCACAATCCGGTCTTCCAGCTGTTTGAAGCAAAAATGATCGGATATCGTCCCGATGACCGCAATCAGAATCACAATGCACAAAATGGTTGCCGTATCCCCCAGCCCGCGGCTGTCCTGCAGCATTTGGCCCAGACCCAAACCTTTGGCGATCAGCTCTCCCGCGACCAGCGCTCTCCACGCAAATGCCCAAGCGACGCGGATGCCGGTTATCCAGTGGGGAAACGCCGCAGGCAGCATCACCTGGAAAAACATGCGGAACCCGTTGCCCGCCCCCAGCATGCGAGCGGCCCGCAAATGAATCGGGGAAATATTCAGGATGCCCGTCCGGCTCGCCATGGACATTGTCCAGGTCGCCCCTATCGCCGTGATGAAAATAACGGAAGTATCGGTAAGACCGAACCAAATGATGGCAAAAGGCAGCCAGGCAATGCTCGGAACGGTTTGCAGCGCTACGACCAGGAAGCCGAATGTCTCATCCACATACCGGTAACGCGCAAACAAAAACCCGAGCGTCGTCCCCAGCACGATCGAAATCAGGAACGAGATCAGCAGGCGTCCAAGACTGGCAAGCGCAGCGCCGAGCAAATGCCCCTGCGTAAATCCGTCATAAAAAGCTTGGAGCGTCTGCAGCGGAGAAGGAAACTTCCACCCCCACTGAAACATCCTAAATGCCAACTCCCATGCTGTCAGCAGAAGTATCAGGAACAGTATCCTTCTTAATGCTGTACTCATCTCCGAGCTCCTCTCTGACGACCTTCTCCAGCTCATCGGTTAGAGCCTCCATAATTTTATTTTCCAGGAAATGAATGAGCGGGTCCCCGCTTTGGTGCGGTCTCGCCGCTTGCACGAGAAATTGCTTTTTAATCGTGCCGGGCTGTGTCGACATCACGATCACCCGGTCGGCCAAAGTGACGGCTTCGCGAATGTTGTGCGTAATAAAAAGAATCGTTTTGCGCGTTTTCAGCCAAATTTCTTCCAAATCCTGCAGCAAAATGAACCGGGTCTGTTCGTCCAGCGCGGCAAACGGCTCATCCATTAGCAAAATATCCGGGTCCATGACCAAAGCTCTGGCGATGGCTACCCTTTGCTTCATGCCGCCGGAAAGCTCATGCGGATAACGATCCGCAAATTTGCTCAAATGCACGGCTCGGATTTGTTCCATAGCGAGCGCGTATCGCTCTTTTTTGGCCATTCCCTTTTGCTTCAAGCCGAATGCCACATTATCGAGCACGGTCAGCCACGGGAATAAGCCGTGCTCCTGAAATACGACGATGCGGCCCGGGCCCGGCTCGCCGACCTTTTCCCCGTTTGCCGTAATCGTTCCGGCATCGGCGGCTTCAAAGCCGGCTATCAAGTTCAACAAAGTTGACTTTCCGCAGCCTGAAGGCCCTACAATGGCAACGAACTCGCCTTTTTCAATCGTTAACGAAATCCGGTCCAATGCCGTATACGGCTTGCCTTTGCGCTGCGCAAAAACTTTGCTCACATTATCAACGGTAATCATGCCGCCGCCTCCCAAGAGAATTCATATTAGATGTCGGAAAAGAACCGGCTCGGACGAAAGATGACGATCTTCTTTTTCGCATAGTCGATAAGCCCTCGTTCCCGCCATTTATTCAGCGTCTCCGTTACGGTTTGTCTGCTGCACCCGATGACGTACGAGATTTCCTCGTGGCTGAGGTGCACTTGCACCTCCAGCTTTTCGTCCGCCGGCTTGCCGAGCTGCAGCAAAAACCAGGCGAGCCTCCACGCCACAGGGCGGCAGATGAGCGTTTCAACCATTTTTTGCGTTTGCAGCAGCCTGCGCGCCCCCAGGACGGCCAACGAGTAGGAGAATTCCGCATTCTCCTTGGCCAGCTCTACGAACTTGCGCGAATCGAGCGTTATGATCCGGCTGCCGGTCAAACACCTGGCGTACCGTTTGCGCTTCAGACCGGTCAAAATCTCCGCATTGCCGAAAATGTCCCCCTCGTAACGCAAAAACAAAGTAATCCCTTGCCCCTCCTCGGAGGATTGGGAAATTTTGATTAACCCCGAGTCGACATAATAAGCGCCGTTCGGGGAGTCGTTCTCCTGGAATACAAACTCATTTTTCCTGTAGGCCTGGGGAGTCCCGTATTTCCGAAAAACTTCGACGATCGCTTCCTTGGCAGCATCCTTTTCCTGAAAATCCGCAATGTCGTTATACTGGTCCATAGGATGAATCACCTCATGCATGTTTGATCTGCCATCTTTTAAATACGAGTATTCCGATATGTTATTAATATATTATCATAAAAACGAACCTAAAAATGTCGGATACCCGACAAATTTTCGCGAAATTCAACGCAAATAAGGCCGCCCCGCAGGTCAACGACCCGATAGGACAGCCTGTTACATAACCTCAGCCGCAGGGGCATTTTTAAATTCTCACTCTTTTCACCGTTCCCAGCGTGATTTCCACGTCATCGCCCTCGTACCACATTTGAAACAGGTAAACGAGAACCGATACGCCAAGCATCAGCAAGTACAACTGCAATTTGCTCATCGTTCCCAGCGACATCAGCCGCATGTTTTCAATGAACACGCCCAGGCCATACACAAAAACGGCGTCGACGATCACTTTCACAAGCGCATACAGCCAAAATCGACGGAACGTATACGTAAAAATCCATATCGTTCCCACCAGAATAGCGCAATAAACGACAGGAAAATCAATCACCTTGGACCACGTAAAAAGCGGCTTGTCAATCGTCCACCAATGATATGTCCAGGCGAGCTGACTGAGAATCGTATTGATGACGGTCACAAACAAAGCCGCTGGCACATACCTGCGAATCACTTTCCCATCCAGAAAAAACAGGGAGAGCCACGGAACAATCAGACAAGACCATAACACGATGTTAGCCGCCATGCATCGAACAACCCTTTCCTGCTGGAGTCATTAATGTTATGCTCTCCCATATCCCGGATGCTATTCCGCAAAACCGAATACCCCGCCGTCAGCCAATCCGGTCCGCCATGACGAATATGGAACAGATACCCGCAACGCCAAAAAGGACACCCTCGGTGTCCTTCCTTCGGCTTGCTGCCTGTATAGAGATTATGCCTTGCCTTGCCCCATGATCAAGCTCAGCGTAATTTTTATATCGTTCTGCGTATCCAAAACGACGGTATGAGGGTTCTTCATGCCAAAATCGGCGAACGTCACGACCGTACTGCCTCCCAGGTTAATAACCCCTTGGTTGTAAACGGCATCGGTCTTGAACGTGACGTCTTTGGTTTTATCTTTAACCGTAAGGGTTCCCTTCATGTCAAAAGAAACCTTCTCCCCTTCTTTCCATTCCTTCGGGAAATTGTCGATCGACTTGAGCGTGAACTTGGCCTCAGGGAACGACTGCGCATTCAAGTAGTCCGCTCCTTTGATATGGCCGTCCCGTTGCGAATTGCCGGACTGCAGGGCATCGATGCCTACGGCGGCTTCCGCGCTCATTTTCGACGGATCGGTGGTGTTGATAACCCAGTTCCCTTTGACCGTGCCGTTTTCAAAATTTACCGTTTCCTTCGACGTAGTTACGGAAAAGTATACCTTCGAGTTCTGCTGAATGGTCCAGTCGCCGTTTAATTTTCCCGCATCTACCGCCGCCGAAGCCGCGCCGCCCTGGGAAGCCGCCGCGCTAGCAGGAACCGCCTCCTGAATCGTCACATGATTGCCGGCATAATAATCATAAGCGTAATAAGCTCCTCCCAATACGATAATCGCTCCTGCTACAACTCCCGCCACTTTTAGTTTCATCTTCATTCCTCCTATTTTTATCTCATGTACGTTTTTGGACTGAATCGGCTGTTTTGGAGTATCCCCTCCCCGAAAACTACACAACGTAGTTCATATTTGCAAAAAAATATTCACTTGCATCTTGCACACAATGCCCAGTCGTCAACACTACAATATGTAGTGTAGGAGATCGCCAAATAACTATACTCAGGACATTCTAGCAGCATTACCTGAAATTCAGATTAGAATAACCTTAATATAACATGAAAATACAATGATTTACAATCATAACAATTACCAAAAGAATATTGCGGCGGGGAATCGCTCCCCTGCCTCCACAGCCGGCTTACTTTTGCGTAAGCTTTTCTACAATAAATTGAAGTTCCGCTTCCTGCGAGATCGGGTCATTGGAATAAGAGCCCTTGGGGTCCATATTGAACACGCGGTTGTTTTTCACAGCCGGAAGCTCTTTCCAGATGGCGTTGCCGTACACGATATTCGGATCGGCCGTATCGCCCGACCATGGGCTTGTGAAAATATAATCGCCCGCATATTCGGGAAGCTTCTCGAGCGAAATGGACGCCCATCCCGTTCCGCTGTCAATGGCTTCTTTCTGCACCGCTTGAGGCGCCTTCAGCTTGAATTCGCCGTAAAGGATCTCGCCGCCCCGTCCGAAATTATGCCCGAACACGTAAATGCCTTTCGCATAAGGATTCAGGATCGAAACGGTTTTATCCCCGACAGCCGCCTCCACTTTGGGCTTGCTTTCGGCAATTTTTTTATCCCAGGAGGCAATCCATTCTTTCGCTTTGTCTTCGTTGCCCGTCATTTTGCCGAAGTCCAGAAGCTGCAATCGCCAATTGCGGAATGCCCACAGGCTTGATGCCGAGCGCCAAAAAATCGCCCACATAGCTGGTCGCCAAAATAACGACGCGCTTCGGATGCTTCGGAACTTTGATTTCTCCGTTCGCAGCCGAATAAGTAATGGTTTCGCCGCCGCTCTCTGCGGTTTGAGCGGATGCCGGGGCTTCGGACGGCTTATTCCCGGAAGCGGAGTTCGTCGCAGCGCCCCCGCACGCGGATAAAAGTCCTGCAAGCAAAAGCAGCATGGCTGCAGCCAGCAGCCGAACCTTGTTCAATCTATGCTTGTTCAAAGCAAATCCCCCTAAAATCTTGATTAATAATGATAATCATTATCATCAAAATTTTACACGCTGCGTCCCAGTTTGGCAAGCTTCGGACTATAAACAATGTTAACCCTAATGGAACCATGCCAAGAAGCCGCTAGGGATTCACATATTATATCATTGCAAATTGGAATTGAATCATTTATTATGGATAACATAGATCTATGTTAATAATAACCTTGAGAAGGAGGGGGGGGAACATGCAGTTCTCCAAAAGTACAGATTATGCCCTACACGCCTTAATTCATCTGGGACACTCGGAGCGATGCAACAACGTCGGGATCAAGGAATTATCTGGGACACTTGGTGTTTCCGAAAGCTATTTATCCAAAATCATGTCCAAGCTGAGGCAGGATGGAATCGTACGTGCTGTGCCGGGAGTGAACGGTGGTTACGAGCTTGCACGGCCGGCGGATCAGATTACGTTTCTTGATGTGATTCAAGTGATTGAAGGAAGGCAGCAGCTATTCGAATGCTCGAATTCGAGTTCGCGGCAGCATCGGTTGTTAGCGGAAGAGGGGGCTGCACAGCGGGATCAGAAACGTCTGGAAAAAAACGAATGTTTGGTTGAGAAAGTGATGAACGGCGCGGAACAGCATCTGTACCAATACTTGCGGGAACATACGATTCAGTCGGTATTGGATAAGGCATTCAAGCGTTGCAACCATGAGGCAAACAAGAAGTAATACACTTCTTGCGCCTTTATTATGGATATCATAGGTCTATAGAGGTGTATATTAGCGATGGAAAAACAACTTTTTGATGTGGCAATTATTGGCGGAGGACCGGCTGGGTTGAACGCCGCCCTGGTGCTTGGGCGGGCAAGGAAAAAGGTGGTGGTGATCGATGAAGGTTGTCCCCGCAACACTGTGACTCGCGAGGTCCATGGGTTTCTTACCCGCGACGGGATCAGTCCGGGCGAGTTTCGGCGAATTGCGAAGGAAGAGATCAGCGCCTATCCCTCCGTATCATTCGTGGCGGATACAGCGGTGTCGATCGCGGGAACCGACGGACAGTTTCAAATTGAGACAGAGCAAGGACAAACTTTAGCAAGCACAAAAATATTGTTTGCCGTCGGCATGAAGGATCAGCCGCTCAACATTCCGGGACTTGCGGAGGTATACGGAAAAAGCGCCTTCGTCTGCCCGTATTGCGACGGCTGGGAGTTAAGGGATCAGCCGCTTGTCATCATTACGAAGGGGGCTGAGCTTATGCATTTCGCTCCACTCATATCCGGATGGACGAACCGTTTTACCGTCTGCACGAATGGCCCTGATGAACTGACGGATGCCGAGCGCGCGGAACTCCAGCAAAATCAAGTACCGCTGTTCGACTTGCCGATCCGGCACATTGACTCTTATGACGGAATTGTGCGGCAAGTCGTTCTTGAAGACGGAACAAGCGTTCCATGCAGGGGAATCTTTTTCAAACCGGAACTGGTTACGGGATCGGAATTGCCGCGAACTATCGGATGCCAGATCACGGAAGCTGGGGCGGTCGTTGTCGATGACTTCGGAAAAACGAACATTTCAGGCGTCTATAGCGCCGGGGATGCAGCATCGCGACTGCATCAGGCCATAGCTGCGGCTTCGATGGGCGCATTTACCGCCGCGGGCATCAACAATGAACTAAATACAACAGCTTGGAGGAGAAACTTATGATCGATTTAAATAATATTAAGCGCGGTCCGATCATGGTCGCACTGATCGTCGGAATGTTCGTCGCCGCTTTGAATGAGACGCTAATGGGCAATGCCCTCCCCGAATTGATGAAATCGTTCGGCGTGTCTGCGACGACGGTCCAGTGGCTTTCCACCGCCTATTTGCTCATTGTTGGCGTGCTCGTTCCGGTGACGGCGGTATTGCAGCAATGGTTCACGACCCGGCAAATGTTTCTGTCGGCGATGAGTCTGTTCTTCGTCGGTACGGCCGTCTCGGCGGTGTCGCCGGAATTCGGCATGCTGCTGGTAGGGCGGATTGTTCAGGCGATAGGGACCGGCATGCTGCTGCCGCTTACAATGAACGTAATCATGACCATTTATCCGCCGGAAAAGCGGGGAGGCGCAATGGGGATGTTAGGGCTCGTCGTCATGTTCGCGCCGGCGATCGGTCCGACCATTTCGGGTTTGATTGTTGACGGGCTTTCATGGCGCTGGCTGTTCTACCTTGTGCTGCCCTTTGCGTTGCTCTCGATTATCGTTGGGATTGCTGTCCTGAAAAACGTGTCAGAGGTCACGAAACCGCGGGTAGACTTCTTATCCATCGGACTGTCAACAATTGGCTTCGGCGGAATTGTCTTTGGGTTCAGCAAGGCCGGCGAACTCGGTTGGGCGGTGCCGGAGGTGATTTGGACAATTACGGCGGGAGGCGTCGCCTTGGCATTGTTCGTCTGGCGGCAGCTGCTGCTTAAAGAGCCTGTCATGGATGTACGGGCATTCCGGTATCCCATATTCGCGCTTGTTGCGGTGCTGCTATTCGTGCTTTTGATGACGTTCTTCTCGTCGGCGATCATGCTTCCCATGTTTATGCAGGGCGTGCTGATGATGACGGCATTCAAGTCCGGTTTGATCCTGCTTCCCGGGGGGATTGTAAACGGGCTCATGGCTCCAATCTCAGGCAAGTTGTTCGACAAGTTTGGGCCTCGCGTTCTTGTCATCCCCGGACTTGCAGTTGCCGTCACCTCGTTGTGGCTATTCACCCGATTCGACGAAGCGACGACCAACGGCTTCCTCATCGCCGTGCACATCGCGCTGATGATTGGCATCGCTCTAGTCATGATGCCCGCACAGACAGCTGGGCTTAACCAGCTTCCACGCCATCTGCACCCACATGGGACAGCGATCTTGAACACGCTCCAGCAGGTGTCCGGCGCAATCGGTACTGCCCTGTACATCAGTATTATGTCGGGCGGACAGAAACAGTACTTGAGCAAAGTGAGCGATCCAGAGTCTCCGGTGGAAATAGCCAAGGGTTTGGCAGCTGGTATCAACAACGCATTCTGGATCGGCGTCTTCATCGCACTCGTTGCGTTAGTGCTCGGTCTCTTCCTCCGTAAAGGGAAATCGCCGGAGCATGAACAGGCGGCAGCATGAGACTGACCGTCCGTTTAGGGGAATCCATAAACCAAAAGGAAAGAGTGGGGAATGAACATGAACGATTTTTTCAATGCAGCCATTTGGGAAAAAGCGTGGAAAGACGATTCCGATACCGCCGCAAACAAGATGAGAAGGGCCGGAATCGATCCCTCCAGATCTTTTGACCATAAAGCTAAGTCTTTCAACGAACAATCGTTTAACGAAGAGGGAAGAAAACGAACCAAACGAATCATGAACTGGCTTGAAGAGCAAGGAATTCGATTCGAAAATGCCTCTGTTTTGGATATTGGCGCCGCCTCGGGAGTGTTCTCAGTGCCGTTTGCGGAGCGAGGGGCCCGGGTGACGGCCGTAGAGACCTCTCCGCCGCTGATCGAATTGTTGGAAGAAAACATCTCGAAGTTCGCTGAAGACCAGGTAAAGATTGTACCCGAGAAGTTTGAAGATATTGACGTGCAGGCCAGAGGCTGGAACCAGGCCTTCGATCTCGTCTTTGTCTCGATGAGCCCGGTCATTCACGATTGGGATAGCGTGGAAAAGATACTCCTTTGCGCTCGGAAGTTCTGTTATATCAGTATGCCGGCAAGTCCTGCGGAGCACAGCCTAGTGAATGAAATCTGGCCGCTCGTCACCGGTCAGCCCTTCCACCCGAAACATATGGAAATGGGATATTTGCTGCATCTGCTGTATCTTAAAGGTTATGCTTACGAATCGCTAATCACGCGGGAAACGAAAACGACGGAAGTCACCACAGAAGCGGCGTTGCAAGAAGCGATGACTTGGCTCCGCCATCACCGTCTGCCTGTAGATGAGCAGAATCGAAACATAATTGCCGACTATTTGGAGCAAGCATATCCTTCCGGCAAAGTAGTCATCCAGGAGGGAGGACGTTTTGGCAAAGTGCTGATTCGATTGCAGGATCAGAGCATGTATACGAGAGAGACTTGAGTCTGACAAGGCGGGTTACGTACTCATTCCAGAAAAACCAGAGATCACTAAGCGATCGAGTACCGAAAAGCGGTTGCCTGTTTTCTAAATGGGCCTGCTCGCCACAGCTCTCCCAATAAAGGTAGCCATATGGGTATTCTTAACTTTCCGCGCTTATCGGTTCTTAATATTTTAGAGATGAACACGATATTCTCATTCAGGTGGAGACAAACTCTCCACCTTCTCATTGCCCTCATTGCGGATGCATGCCGAACCTCTACACAGACGCGGCCGTCATCATGTTTCCCAATGCTATATATGTTTGTCTGCTTGCCCATTCAAATATGAGACGATCATTATCTTCGAGTTCTGTTTCAATGAACGATTTATAGTGACCGGAAAGATGCTGCACAACTTCTTCAGGCATATGATGAATGTCTTTCATCATTTTGATCACGTGAGCCGAATCATGCCTCATGCCTTGTCTGGCCAAAAGCATATCTGAACTGGTAAGCTTTTAAAATTTCTTGTTACTTACTCTCCGTACCTGTCATGTGGAATCAACCTTCCTTTGTTGTGTTTTTTGTAAACAAATTTTTCGGGAGCATCACTTCATCGATTCATCTTTCCTTCAGCTCCTTTTACGTTTTGCATATATAACGATGAGAGGCTCTGATCTGTGACATCGGAAAATGACGCCCGAGAGAGAAAAATAGGAAAATATAAACTTTTATTGCCTAATTTATCATGTTAAAGTATTCGTATAATGACATCTTCGCGTTGATGAGGGGGGCCAATGAAACGAAACCGTATAAAAGCAGCCATCATTTGTACGATGCTGTTCGCCATGATGTGGCCCTATTCGGACAAAGTGCAAGCGGCAGATACCAAAAGCGCAAAAGTAGCGGTCCAATCGTTGAATGTGCGCAGTAAAGCGGATGCTCAATCTTCTGTCATCGGTTCTTTGAAGCGGAATGACGTTGTTTCGATCTCCCAGGAGTCGTTCGGTTGGGCAAAGGTCACATCCGGACGTACGACCGGGTGGGTAGCGGGGCAATATTTGCAGAGATTGAGTGCCGGGTCAACGGACAAGCAGTCGAATGCAGCCCCGCGCAGCAATCAAGCCGGCAAGGCAGAGACTACGAAGCAACCATCCGTTCAGTCCGGTCTAAAGGGGAAAGTGATCGTCATTGATCCGGGGCATGGCGGGAACGACAATGGAGTTATCGGCAAGAAGTACGGCAGTATGGAGAAGACGCTTAATTTGTCGACCTCCCGTTACTTGGCCGATATGCTGCGTCAAGCCGGGGCGAAGGTTATCATGACAAGGAATGACGACAAGGATAAGCCTGAGCTCTCCCAACGAGTTGCCGTTAGCGAGAAGAACCGCGCGGATGCGTTCGTCAGTGTTCATTACAACTCGTCCTTAAAGTCGAACTCCGGCACATTAACGTTTTATTATTCTCAATCGAAGGATTTGACGCTGTCAAGAAAAATCGAAAGCCGCCTTCGACAAATAACCGACTTGAAGAGCAGCGGCGTCTCACACGGTAATTACCATGTGCTTCGTGAGAACGGCAGGCCCTCAACTTTAGTGGAGCTAGGTTTTCTATCCAATCCGAAGGATGAAGCAGTCGTCCGGACAAGCGCTTACCAGAAGAAAGCGGCGGAAGCGATCGCAGCCGGACTGGAAGATTATTTTATGTAGCTACTGTTTTCTACTGGCGGCATAAAATCTTAAATGCCCTTCGTTCCAGAAGCGGCAGCATCCTCTTCAAAATGGCAGGGCGAGGACAGATCGCCGCCGATGTGCGCACATTCAGGGCGGCTTGAGGATTGAGCTAAGGGCGGTATAGTTGAATATTAATTCCGCTGAACCTTATCACAAATGACGCAAATTTCAACCGACAACTAAAAAACAGGACCCCTGATGACGAGAATCGGGGGTCCTGGGTTTGATAGCTTGTATCCCTTCAGTCTGCATCATGAGTTTATTATTTCACCCTATTTACTTTAAGGGAGCATATCATAAAGCGGGTTTGTCTCTTCCCGGGCAGTATGTAGTATCGGGCCATTCGGATTACAGGTCGAGACCGAAGAGGCGGAGGGCATTGCCGCTGCAGAACTTGTTGCGGTCTTCGTCGTTGTCGAAATTGGATATGAACTGCTGAAGCTCGTTGGCGGTCGGTCGTTGGAAGGGATAGTCCGTCGAGAACAGCAACTGGTCGATCGTGGTTGCCGCGAGAGCATGCTGGAGCAGCGCCGGGTTGAACATGCCAGAGCTTGTGATGAAGACATTCGAGCGCATATACTCCGACACCTTCCGCTCCAGTCCAGCGATGCGAGACAAGCTGTCGGTCCGATCCTGCCAGAACAGGAGCAGCTCGCCCCAGTGACCGAGAATGATCTGAAGGCCGGGGTGTCGATCGAAGGTGCCTCGAGCGATCAGGCGCAGAGCGGCGACCGCTGCTTCAAGATGCCATCCCCATGAGAAGGTGGAAAGCGCCAGGTCTACCATTGGACTGATTCCCGAATACGCCACTTGACGTATGGTTTTCGAGGGGAGTTGGGGGTGGATGAAGATCGGCTGTCCGAGTGCGGCCGCAGCCGCGAACAGGTCATCGTAGCAGGGATCGTCGAGTGGTGTCTCGCCCGTGCGCCCATAGACCATCGCCCCGACACAGCCGAGTCTGGCTGCGCGTTCGAGCTCGCCCGCGACGGCGTTCGGCTCGGCCATCGGCAGCGTGGACATGGCACGAAGCCGCGAGGGATGACGGCGGACCGCTGCTGCTGCGATGTCATTTGTCTCCCGGCTAAGGGTGACCGCCTCAGTGGAAATGAGGGGGCAAGTCGCAGGCGGAGTCAGTGAGATGATGTGCATGTCGATGCCCTGTTCGTCCATGGCTGCAATCCGCGCGTCACCGATGTCCTCCAGTCTGGTGAGATGGTCGCCCATCTCGTTGAACGTGATACTCTCATCACGGCGCTCCTCCGGCAGCCCTTTAAGTACTGCAGTCAGTTCGGGTGTTGTCCAGTGCTCTTCAATTGCGATGAAACCCGGTTTATTGGACATGTTATTCCTCCTCTTTGAGAAGATAGATTAAGGATCAAGTACGTGACTTTCTTGCTAAAAGCATATACTCACGATGGCTCCGCCATTCACGAGTTTGTTCCATCCATGAACCTCCTCAAATAGCTTGAATCCATCGTAAATCGATTTTATATTGCAGTCCAATGCATTTATAATCATTAATACATTGATCATAAGGAATGGTTGGTGTAGCAGAGTGGAGCTTCTTCAAATGCAATATTTTCAAATAGTCGCCAGACTGGAACATATGACCGCAGCCGCGGAAAGTCTACATGTTACGCAGTCCTCATTAAGCAGGACCATCCAACGTCTGGAAGAAGACCTGAGTGTTCCTCTGTTTGACCGGAGTGGTCGTGCGCTTCGATTAAAGAAGTTTGGCCGCGCATTCTTGAAGCGTGTGGACAAAGCTCTCTTTGAATTGGAGCAGGGGAGGCAGGAGATCCGCAACTTATCTAGTCCGGAGAGCAGAACATTTGGCCGATCGGGTCAGTGTATCGATTTCGGAACTGAAGGAGGAGTGTTTCGTGGGCTTCAAGCATTCTTTTAGCTGTTACGTCAAACTTCAACTCAATCCGCTCAGTGGAAGTCCAAATAAGCTTACAAAAGAACACATATAGCCTGATGGCATAATTAAAAGAGTTAATTATGAAATGAGATATTCAGAGAAAGCAAAGAAGTTTTTTGGTGCAGATCCTGTAATTTCAGATGATGTGTTTTCCATAAGATTGGAAATTATACCCCCAACAAAGCTAGCCACTATATCAAAAGATAAAACTGAGCTAGTGGAGCTTCCTCCGGCAACTACAAGATGTTGTAGGATACAATTTCAAGGGGGGAAGCTTGACTGGTGTATATTAAGATTAGTGGCTATTAATTCATTTTACTTTTGGCTTATATTTACTCCCGAGGACATTATAGTTCCAGAAGAGGAAATTTCATACTAAGGGAGATTCATATTATACAACAATCTCTGCTATTATCGAAAAGAACCTAACAGAGATTATTGGACAAGCACAAGCATACTTAGATAGCTATGAGTTGGGTCAAAGGATTAGCATGGGTACTAATATTGAGTTGATTTATTCTGCTCTTAACCCTGTTGTTACGGGTTCAGAAGTAGCTGCTGGCAGTCAAGATGTTCAGACAAATATTCATATGTCAACGTCTTCGTCATCAAATATGCCAAGCGTCCTACGAAGGAAAACTGCAAACACCTGCAAAAGAGGATATATGCTCTTATACTGAACATATTGTCCTCTTATTTTTATACTACAATAAGCGTTTTTTCTTGCAACCGTTTGTCCGGCCAGCACGGGCTAAAGCGTAATCCAGTTCGACGACCACTTTGCGATTTCGCTGAAAATCGGGGCCAACGCATGGCCCTTCTCCGTTAACGAGTATTCGATCCGCACCGGAGTCTCCGGGAATACTTCTCTTTTGACAATACCCTCCAGCTCAAGCTCCTTTAACCGTTCAGACAATACTTTTCCGCTCAGATTCGGCAGCGCCGTTTCGATCTCGCTAAACCGCTGCGGTCCGGAGAGCAGTTGATACACAATCAAGGATACCCAGCGCTTGCTTAACGTTTCCAAAGCTTTTTCAAAACGGGGGCACATGGCAGACTTGTTCATACGATCACCTCATCTACCTTTAGTGTATCACAAACCGCGTGAAAAAGAGCGTTTTGCGTATGATTTAATTTATTACTTGACGATACTAGTTTTCTTATATATACTTTGTTACATAAAGTAAGTAATTGATTTCAAGTAATATAATTACTGGCAAATTTGAAAAGGAGACGAAATAATGAAAGTAGTAGTATGGATTCTTCAAGGTTTACTGGGACTAGCCTTTCTATTTTTTGGATGGATGAAGGTGTCGGGCAGCGCGATGCAGGTAGGGGCATTCGGCAGCTACGGGTATCCGCTTTGGACCATGTATGCGGTAGGATTGCTGGAAATTTTGGGGGCGATTGGCTTGATCGTCGGTTTCAGAAAAGCTCGGCTGGCCTTTTTGTCCGCGTCGCTGCTGGCGGTCGTGATGATCGGGGCGATATTCACTCATCTGCAGGCCGGCCAAGGGATGGGCGTTGCAATGACGCCGCTTGTCCTGCTGGTGCTCGTTCTGGTCGTCGTCTTCGGGTACCGTCCGAATTCCAGATTGGCCGGGGCTAACAAAACAGCTTAACCATCAACAACCAAATGTGCCGCTCGGGGGATCTTAACGGATCATCTGCCCCGGCGGCATTTTTTTGCGCCGAAACCGCCGCTTGCAATCCTAAGCGAACCATCAGGCTGCTTTAAGGCGATTTTCAGGAAGGCGGGTCATAATAAGTGGAAACGAGATCACAACATACGGAGGGAGGTTGCACGGGATGTCGTTTCCAAAACAACACGCGCTCAAAATCGTTATGGCCGCGCTGCTGCTCGTATCGGTCGCCTTGAGCGTCTATTCGATCTGGCACGTTCCGGTCAGCTCATCTTCCGGGGGCGCGCTCATGCCGCAGCAGGGCTTCAGGCAAGGCGGCGGCTTCATGCCCCAAGGCGGGCAGCAGGGCATGCACTTTTCAAACCGTCCCGGCGGGATGGATTCTCCTGGAGCCGGAGCCGGAGGCGGAACCGGAAGCGGAAGCGAAGGCGGAGCCGGAGGTGGCCCCTCTTCCGATAACGGCAGCCGGCGCATGTCGGGTCCGGGAGGCGGCTCATTCGGACGCTCGTCCGAATCGTCGTCCGCGTACGCCACCGGCCTTGCGGTATTCGCCGCGGTGTTCTTCGGCCTGACGGCCGCGGCGTTCTACAAAGTGGCGCGCACAGGCAGGCAAATCCGGGAGACCAACAAGGCTGCGCTTGTCTGGATGCTGCTCGGAATCGGCCTGTTCCTGCGGATTGCGGCCGCCCCGTGGATTTCGGGGCATCCTTTTGACATCAACCTGTTCAAAAACTGGGCCTCGTCAGCGGCGAACAGCCTGACCGGATTTTATACGAACGGCTCCAGCGATTACCCGCCATTTTACGTCTATGTGCTGTACCTGGTCGGGAAGCTAGCAAGCACGGCTGCCATGAACTCTTATTTCACTTTGCTGATCAAACTGCCGTCGATTTTGGCTGACGTTGCGACCGCCTATCTGCTGTACAGGGTGGCGAGCAAGCGGATGTCTTTTGAAATCAGCCTGTTGATTGCGGCTTTTTACACCTTTAATCCGGCGGTGTTCATCAATTCCACGTTCTGGGGACAGGTGGACTCCTTCTTCACCCTGCTCGTTGTGGCGGCGCTCGTGCTGCTCACGGAAAACAAGCTGGGCTGGTCGACAGTTTTATTGACTGCCGCCGTGCTGATGAAGCCGCAGGGCATCATTTATTTGCCCGTATTGTTCTTCGTTCTGTGGCGGTCCAAACGATTGAAGGCCTGGCTCACTGCAGCCGCTTCGGGCATCGCAACCGTGCTGCTCGTCGTCCTTCCCTTCTCTTTGAACCAAAATCCGTCATGGCTGATCAAACTCTACAGCACTACGGTAAACGAATATCCTTACGCGTCGGTGAACGGCTATAATTTCTTCGCCCTGCTCGGTGCGAACTACAAGAAGGACTCATCCACGCTGTTCCTGTTCAGCTACCATACCTGGGGGATGATATTCATTGTTCTTGTGACGCTTTTTGCATGGTGGACGTACGCCAAAAGCCGCAATCCCCGGTTCGCTTCAGCCGCGGCACTGCTCCTGATCGCCGGTGTGTTCACTTTTTCGTCCAGCATGCATGAGAGATACTTGTTCCCTACGGCGGGGCTCGCTCTGCTGGCTTACATTTACCTGCAGGACAAAAGGTTGCTGTGGCTGGCTGGCGGATTCAGTCTGACGATCTTTTTGAACACGTACGACATCTTGTACAGCTCTGCTCAAAACGGAGCGGCCTACAGCGTTACCTTATGCGCCACTTCGCTCCTCAACGTCCTGTTGTTCGGCTATTTGGCGAAGACAGTTTGGGGATACGGTTTCCGGCGCAAAAACTTCTCCCGATCCAGGCAACCCAAAAGAGGGTCATCCCGAAAACGTCCCTTGTTATCGGAATAACCCTCTTAGGTACAGTGATATTAAATTAAGTCAGACTTTTGAAGCAGTCGCTGTACAATCGCAGCAACCTCGGCTCTTGTAATGTACGCCTTTGGTGCAAGAAGGTTATTGCTCCTTCCCGAGACGATACCGGCTTGAACACTGTCGGCTATGCTGCTCTGCGCCCAAACGGATACATCTGCCGCATCTGCAAACGGACGAAGATTTGCCTCTGTCGCTTGGACAGGGAGCTTGGCTTTCAGTTCCGTGATCTTCATCGCTTTGGCGATAATCGCCATCGCTTGTTCTCGGGTAATTCGGTCACTCGGACGGAAAGTGCCGTCTTCAAATCCATTGATCAGTTGGTACGCGTATGCCGTGTCAATCACGCTGCTATACCACTCCGATGCCTTTACATCCGAGAACGGTGTTGCTCCACTTTCTAATTTCAGTCCAAGTCCACGAACGATAATGGCTGCAAATTCAGCCCGGGTAATATCTGTGTCGGGACTGAATAAGCCGTTACCGATTCCTTCGATAACCATTCGCGAACCCATATCAATGACTGCCTTTTTCGACCAATGATTCGCAACATCCTTGAATTCACTTGGATGCCATACGACCGAGTACGTACTGTTGGTAAGGCTGTTGATGACAGCATAATATTTGCCATCGACCAAAGTGACCTTTGTCGGCACATGGCGAACCGTCCCGTCCGGCTCAACGACAACGCCAGTTGTAATCTTGCTCGGATCAACACCCTCTGGAATTGCAATGGCGCGTCCCACATAGGCATTAAACTTCGATATTTCAACTGTTGTGCCTTCGTGTGCAGCTCTGACCGTAAAGTTTACCGGCGGCACTACAAGCGAGAACGTACCTTTCCCTGCTGCATTCTCCACTATTTTTACCGTATCCGCTGACGGCGCTGCGATCTCAATCTGTACCTTGATATCTTGCAATGCCACTGACTTCCCGAGTTTGTCGGATATGGCGCTGATGTTGATTTGCTGGGCAGGAAGTGTGTACGATGCTTTCTCCGTCTTGATTTCCAAAACCGCCTGTTTGGTTTCCATGTTTTTAACCATTTGACCGTTTAATTCGCCAACGACGACATCGGACTTCGTGTTGACCAGAATCGTTACAACCGCACGTTGTCCTTCCGATGCAAGCTTGTCATCCAGCTTCTTGGGGTCAACGGATACAGTAGTTACGGTTTGGTCATTTCGTTTCGTTGTCGTTGCTGTTCCCGCATTCTCCACTTTACCGTTAACGAGTATATTCACACCGGTATTGGCGGTCTCCGGGGCCGTTGAAGCTGCCGGTCCGGATGACGTATTGCTACTGCTGCTACCGCTGGATGATGATCTCGGCATAACGTCATTGGATAGGGCGGAAGATGCGCTGCTTCCCACACCATTGATCGCCTTCACCGTAAAGGTGTAGCTCGTTCCGTTCGTTAATCCTGTAACGGTAATCGGGCTTGCATTTCCGGTCATGACCACGTTTCCCGGTGATGCTGTCACCTCATACCCCGTGACCGCACTTCCGCCATTGTCGGTTGGAGCCGTAAAAGCAATGGTAGCTTGTCCGTCTCCGGCAACTGCTGAAACATTCGTCGGCGGTGCCGGAATAGCTGCAGAAGTCGCGCTTGCCTGGTTGGATGCCGCACTCAAGCCCCACGGGTTGCCTGCTTTCACCGTAAAATAATAGGTCGTTCCGTTTGTCAGGTTTTGTACATTGTAGGTTGAGTGCGTCACGGTAGTAACGGGTGTATTGCTAAATTGACCTGAAACAGTTGACAAATACAGATTGTAATAAGTAGCTCCCGTTACCGAACTCCAATTTAATGTAACCTGGCGATCTCCCCCAGAAGCTACCAGATTCTGCGGATTTGCAGGGGCATTCGGCAAGTTCACCACTTGCGTCACCGTAAACGTCGCATTTGTCATGTTCGCTGCCGATACCGTCACTATTGCAGAATACGTACCTGCGGTTAAACCGTCTTTTGCTTTCACTGTAAAGGTTGTAGAGGAACCGCTATTAAGTGTTGTATCCAGCGGAGTGATTACAAACTCGTTGGCATTTGTGCCACTCAGCGATGCGGACAGACTTGTCAAATTGCCTGTTCCGGTATTTATTACGCTTATCGTTTTAGTTGCTTGTGTTCCCGGCATATAGCCTTGAATCAGGTCTGTAGTCGTTTGATTCGCAATTGCTGCTATAGAATAGGTAAGTGGGGCCGCTTCTCGCGTTACTGTTACCGTGTACGTCTTTGTGGTCGTTCCATCTTGCGCCGTCACCGTAACCTGGATTCGGTTGCTCCCTACGTTCAGCGGTAGCGATGGAGACGCCGTGCCGTTCGTTAGCGTGAACGGTCCGCTCACCAGCGTACCGTTGCCGTCGTACACGCTTGCTGTTACTGTCGCATTGGCATCGGATACGGTCGGCGTTACGGTAATACTGCTTACGGCGTTCTCCGCGCTGACCGTGTAGTTCGTTGTGCCTTGAGAAAACACCGGACTCAGCGTACCGCTTGACAATGCCAACCCGCTCAACGTGTCTGCCGGGCTCACCGTCAGGGTTGCGGCAGTACTTGTCACTGTTCCCGCACCATTGGTCACTACCACCGTGTAGCTTCCTGCATCTGCTGCCTGTGCAGAGGTAATCGTTAAGTTAGCGGACGTTGCTCCGCTAATATCTGTGCCATCTTTCTTCCACTGGTAGGTCAATGGCATGTCACCACTCGCTGTTACGCTAAATGAAGCCGGTTGTCCCACTGTCACCGTCTGGTTGCCCGGTTGACTTGTGATTGTTGGAGCTACAAGAGCAGTTGTAATGGTCTGCGTTACGGCAGCATCCGAATACCCCGTTGCAACTACGGTAATGGAATGAGTACTTGCATTTAATACTCCGGCATTAATGCTGATTTTTCCGGCGCTTATCGTATAATCCGTACCCTGCAGCGTCGTACTGCCGTCTTTTATAGCGGTAATCGCTCCGCGCCACGCCGCATTATCCGTAAAGGTCAGATCGATGGCGTGGGCCGTATCGTTGTCCGTGCTGTCTGCTGTCAGTTCAGGGGCTGTCATTATCCCCGAAAAACTAGCCGCCCGAACTTGATTGGCGGTTCCGTCCCATTCAGTCCACACTGCGTATAAGACGTTGTTGAATACAGCCAAATTGGGAAAACCTCCGCTTTTTGTCGAATTCACATTCAGACCGCTCGTACCGCCACCGTCTGCACTTGTCCAACTCGCGCCTTCGTACGCCTTGACTCGAATCTGATTAGCGATTCCGTTCGTTTCAGACCACGCAGCATATAAGGCGTTGTTGAATACAGTCAGATTTGATGGACTTCCTGCGACTTTCATCAAATCCGCATTCAGGCCGCCGCCGTCTGCACTTACCCAACTCGTGCCGTCGTATGTCTTGACTCGAACTTGATAAGTCCATCCGTTCTTTTCATACCATTCTGCATATAAGGCGTTGTTGAATACAGCCAGATTGGGATTGAATGCCGGTTGAGTCGTATCGACATTCAGACCGTTCGTACCGCTGCCATCTGCACTTGTCCAGCCTGTGCCGTCGTACTTCTTGACTCGAATTTGAGTGGCGCTTCCACTCGTTTCCATCCATGCTGCATATAAGGCGTTGTCGGATGCAACCAGATTGGGATACGTTGCGCCTTTCGTCGAATCCACATTCAGACCGTTCATGCTGCCGCCGTCTACACTTGTCCAATTCGTGCCGTTGTACTTCTTGACTCGAATTTGATTAACATTACCGGTGGTACCGCCCCATTCATGCCACGCTGCATATAAGGCGTTGTTGAATACAGCCAGATTGGGATTGCTTGCGTATTTCGCCGAATTGATATTCAGACCGCCGCCGTCTACGCTTGTCCAACTCGTGCCGTTGTACTTCTTGACTCGAATTTGAGTTACGGTTCCGTTCGTTTCATGCCACGATGCATATAAGGCGTTGTTGAATACAGTCAGATTTGGATAGGATGCGTCTTTCATCGAATCCACATTCAGAAAGCCGCCATCTGCACTGGTCCAGCTCACACCGTCGTACTTCTTAACTCGAATTAGATTGGCGATTCCGTTCGATTCACTCCACGCTGCATATAAGGCGTTGTTGAATACAGCCAGATTGGGGTTAGCTGCGCTTTTCGCCGAAGTGACATTCAGACCGTACGTGCCACCGCCGTCTACCGACGCCCAATTGGGTGCTGCAAAAGCCGTGTTGCCTTGCATGATCGATAGCAGCATGAAAATAACCGCTAAAATAAGACCTGGCGTTTTTCGGCTGCATGATCTGCTTATTTTCATGCCTTTTACGAGAAATGCCAGTAAAATTCCTTGCATTGATCTTTCCTTTTTACGCATACATGTTCCCCATTCCTCAAAAATTGTTGAAGCTTTTGCTAGACCCTTCTTCGACAATAATCGAGTCCATTCTACAACGATGGCGATAAACAAAAACTCAACAAAAAAGAACCGCGGATTCTGTCGTCCGCGGTTTCCCATTTCTATAGACCGAGCTCGTCTTCAAACCTATACCGCCTTAGCTCCCGCAGCTTAGCCGCTGCCACAGCGTCGCCCATCTTCTCCAGATGCTCCAGCAAGAGGTCGTAATAGTGTTCGCGATAAGGCTCAATCTCGATCAACTTTCTCAGCAGAGGCTCCTTGTCCGTCTCCGCAGCTTCCGCCAACCACTGTTCGAGACGCTGCATATACGAGGAATGAAGCTCGTACCTTTTATTTCCCGCCCAGCCATATTGCTCCGTCTCGAAATAAGCGCCGCGGTAAAGCGAGAGCAGTTCGCCGATATCGCCCGGCCGGCCCCCATGCCTCATAAGCTCCTCCAATCTCGCTGTATCGCTGTCGACCATCTCGGTCTTCAGCCAATACCGTTCGTCGGCGAATGCGACCATGTCCGGAAATCCGGCGTTCTTCAACGCATTCCGCAAATAATACATCGTCGTATGGAGCAGCTTCTGGGAACGCCCGAGTTCGCAGTCCGGCCACAAATCGTCGAGCAGTCGATACCGGTAGGCAGGGGTTCCACCTTGATGCCAAAGATAGGCGAACAGCTCCTTCGTTTTCTTCGTTCTCCAGCTCGCCATCTGCCGGTCCAAGCCGTACAGCTCCATGCTGCCAAGCGCTTTCAAAATCAGCTTGTCACTCTGTGCCGGCCCACTTGAATAATCTCCCGTAATCTGCCGAACCGCGCGGCTCGCGACGCCGCGTACGGGACGGAGCGTATACCGGTCCAACGTCTTCGACAGCTTGTCTTTCGAAACCGGCTTCAACAAATAGCCGAAAGCTCCTGTCTCAAACGCATCGACAGCGAACTCCTGATGAGCGGTAACGAAAATGATATCCATCTCCCCATAACGTCCTAGCAGCTGCTCGGCGGCATTCAAGCCGCTCATCCCCGGCATTTCGATGTCCAGGAAAACGAGGTCCGGCCTCAACCCGGATACTTGTCCGATCGCTTCGGCGATATGCTCGAATTTGCCGACCACCTGTACACCGCCGACTTGTTCCAGCACGATTTCCAGCACGTCCAATGCCATAACCTCGTCATCGATCAAAATTGCTCTGAGCATAGGGTTCCTCCGGCAGATAAAGGTTGATTTGTGTGCCCCGATCCGGTACGCTGACGATTTCCAGCTTATGTCCGTAGATCATTTGCAGGCGGCGGCTGACATTGACGATCCCTACTCCGTGTGATTTTTCTTGTTCCAGCTGCAGCCGTTTCGCCTCTTCCATGCCCACGCCGTCGTCCTTCACCGTCACTAGAACCCCGCCGCCGCTTCGACTCACCATAATTTCCACGGTGCCTCCCAACGGTTTCGGTCCGATGCCGTGCCGCACTGCGTTTTCTACGAGCGGCTGCATCATAAGTGGAGGAAGCCAGAAGGAAAGATCAGCTTCTATCCGGTATTTGACCTGTAATCTGCTGCCGAAACGAAGCTGTTCAATTGCCAAATATGAGCGCACCAGTTCCAATTCTTGCTCGAGCGAAATCCGATCGGCCTGAAAGACGAACGTGAATTTTGCCCTTAAATACGTGGCTAAATCATTGATCGTTTCCCGCAGCCTGTCGACATCCTTATAGCTGAGTGCCACAAGAGTGTTCAAACTGTTGTAAAGAAAATGCGGAGTAATTTGCGTTTGCAAGAAGTCCATTTCCCGCTTAACCGCCTGCTCGGACGAACGCTTCATCGACAGCAGCGACTGCATCCGTGCCTTTAGCTCCACAAGCTCAAACGGCTTCTGCAAAATATCGTTGGCGCCCGCCTCGAAAGCAGCCGTCATGTCGCTCGTCTGGCCGGATGCGGTCAGCATCAGCACGGGGAGCTCCGCCAAGCCGTGCAAGCTGCGAATTTCCCTGCATACGTCCAGCCCGGACAGGCCGGGCATCATCAAATCCAGCAGCACCAAATCCGGCAGCCTCCGTCCCTTGAGTTGCGCAAGCGCATCCTGTCCGCTTCCGACCGCGGTATACGCATAACGGAGTGACATCACGGCATCGATTAGCACTTTCAAATTGGAAGGCTCGTCATCCACGATCAGAACTTCATATTCGGCGGTCTCGTCTTGAACGCGCATGTTTAACGTTACCTTCTCCGCCACTTGCGGTTGCACATATACTCCGGACGCAGCGGCTTCCCGCTCTTGGACGGCAATCGGCAACGTGAACGTGAATCTTGAACCGCGGCCAACCTCGGACTCGACTTCCAGTCTGCCGCCTTGCAGCTCGACCAACTGTTTCGATATGCTCAGGCCGAGTCCGATGCCTCCTTGGGAACGGTGTTCCATCTCTTCCTGCTGCACAAAAGGCTCAAAAATACTTGCCAGTCTGTCCGGCGGAATGCCCGGCCCCGTATCCGCTATCGAGATGGCCAGCCCCGCGCCTAACGCTTCTGCTGAAATACGCACCGTTCCGCTTTCCGTATATTTCAGCGCGTTCTCCAACAAGTTGTGCAAAATTTGCCGCAGCCGATTTTCGTCCGCCTCAACCAAGGGAAGCGTTGAAGGAAGCTCGTTGATCAAGCGAACCTCGCGGTTGATCGGCGTAATCGCCAACGTCTCCAGTACGAAACGAACCGACATATGGACATCCACATGCGTCGTTTGAATATGCAGCTGTCCAAGCTTGATTCGGTTCATGTCGAGAATATCATGCACAAGCCCCGCCAATCGCCGCCCCACCAAGTGCAGCAGCCTCACGTTCTCCCGATGCTCCGGGTGAAGCGGCCGCTCGGGGTCTTCCAGCAGCGATTGGGACAAGTTGATGATGCCGTGCAGGGGCGTTCGCAATTCGTGCGACGTCTTGGCCAGAAATTCGTCCTTCTGGCGATCGTAAACGAGCAACTGCCGGGAGAGGCGTTCGCTTTTGCGGAAAGCCTCCTGAATCCGGTTTGACATTAAGGACGCCTGCGAGTACAGCAGCAAGAGCGGCGTAACGATCATATAGTTCGGGTTATCCATCGCTAGCTGATAACGAAGATGGGCGTAGATCCATGTGAAGAGAAGGAAAAATACCCCGAGCAAAATAGAGCCGGTCCCCTGGCCCCCCCGATTGCGGCCGCTAAAAATTGCGTAAAAAACGAACAGAAGGAAGAGAGTTTCAAGCACAATGGTCGTCCATAGAAGTTCCCGCAAATATTCGTTCGGCGTGAATAGGAAAACGGCAAAGACAGCGATGAATATCCAGCGCAACGCGCGGAATACGCCGTTGTTCCGTCCCCCCAAGAATCGGTGCACATAAAGATAGAAAAAGTAAAATGAAGTCAGCGGCAGCAGGACAATCATTCTTTGCAGCCATAAAAAAGAGAGAGAGGGGACGACCGCCGCCGCCATAATTTCGTCGTCGAAACTGAAAAACAAGCCCGCCGTCAAGCAGAAGATGCCAAAATGCACCAGATGCGGCTCCTTGCGCCACTGCTTGAACATACTTATGTAATAAAGCCCAAACACGAACATGGCCGTAATCAAAATCATGTCGACAAGCCTGAAATGGTCCTGACGGGCGATTACGTCTTTCGCCGGTCCGAATTCCGGCGCCTGCACGAGCCCGCCTTCAAGGTACTTGAAGCTGGACACTTGGACGACGATTTCAACTGCGCCGGCCTCAGCTTGCGCCATTCCCAAGAATGGCAGATTGCTTGGCACGAACCCGTGCTCGGTTGCCGTCGTTCGGCCGTTGCCGCCTATATCGGTTCCGTTCAGAAAAACCCGGCTGGACATGCGGATCTTCTTCCCGCGAAAGCCGTACAAATCCTTCTTGTCCACCTGCACGATCAATCGGTAGGTACCGGCTCCATACCCGTCTTGGCCTCCGGAGTCGACAATACCTTTCCAACTGCCCGGCACCCGCACCATCTGACGCTCGGTCGCAAGCAGCGGATTGACGTAAAAATCGTGCGGAGCCAACAGTTTCCCCTCATAAAACTCCCACTCCCCGTTCAGGGGAATAATACCATGGACGTCGAAATCCCACGTTCTCGCGTCCAACACACCGCCATGAGCTACGGGATAGTGCTTGTCCGCCGGGTTGAGCCAGTCGTAAAGAAAGAAGCACGTTGCGATAAAAAAGATACCGATTATACTGATCATGCTGACGTTTCTCATCTATCGATCCCTCCGCAACCCCCTAATAAAACCGTTTACTTGCGTTCATTCTGAATTATACAGCATTTGCGGTCAATTAGTAGAAATATGCTATCGGTCGCCTCAATGCTCGCCCATAACACTTATCCACAATTTTATGCACACTTTGTCCACAGCCAACGCAAATCATAATTTCCTAAACAACAAAAAAACGGCCTCTTCCCGCTATCGCGAGATGGCCGTTCTTGCTTATTTGCCTGGCGCGGACGTCGAACGTCCGATATCTCTGAATCCGATGAACCGTTTCCTTTGCTCGCTCCAGACGCGGAACCGGAGAGAGCGCAAGCTGGTCCATAATGTAATCGTCTGAACATCTTGCAGAACGGGATTGCTGTTGTGAGCTTTTTCCAGATAATAGTTAGGAACCCGGGGGCTCAGATGGTGGATGTGATGAAAACCGATATTGCCTGTAATCCAGTGAAGGATCTTCGGCAGCTTGTAGAATGAGCTTCCCTGCAGGGCCGCTTTGACGTAGTCCCAATCTTCTTCTTTTTCAAAATACGTATCCTCAAACTGATGCTGCACGTAAAACAGCCAGATGCCGGCAGTGCCCGAGATCAAAAAGATCGGTCCTTGAACGAGCAGGAAATTTTGCCAGCCAATCAACCAGCAAAGCAAGCCTGCTGTTCCCGCTATGCCGATGTTGGTCACGTAGGTGTTGATCCGTTCTTTCAGCCCGGCGCGTTTGCGGTTAAATCTGTAGTCTATCAAAAAAATATAAACGGGACCCAGACCGAACATAAATAAAGGGTTGCGGTAAAGCCGATAGAAAAGCCTCCGCAGCGGTGACAGTGCGACATATTCTTCCACCGTCAACGTCCAAATATCCCCCGTCCCCCGCTTATTCAAGTTGCTGCTGGTCGCGTGATGAACGGAATGCGTGTGTTTCCATTGATGATAGGGGCAACAGGTCAAAATACCGGTTAGCGTACCGACAATTTCATTGGCCATCCTGCTTTTAAAGAACGACCTGTGACAGCAGTCATGAAAAATAATAAATATCCGTATCAAAAAACCGCTGGCCGGAATAGTAAAAACCAAAGTAAGCCAATAGGAGATTGATAGACTCCAGTAGGCAGCATACCAAAGCAAAAAAAAGGGCGCAATGGTATTTAAAATCTGCCAAACGCTAGATTTGAAATGCGGTCTTTCGTAAGGAGCAATGTCTTTCCGCCAATGATCCTGTTCCTGGTGGTTCATCTTGTTGTCTTCTTCCTCTCTTCGTATCCATAATTTTTGCAGCTAATGGATTCCGAATCGAGTGAAGTAGATTCATGCCCATCTCCGTCTATACGTAAGATTAACTGAAATGGTTTCAAAAATACAAACACCAAATTAAGGTTTGATTAAGCGAAACTATTCAAAATGAAATCGGAATTCACCCCGATGGCGGCTTTGCTTCCTTCCGCTGCCGCAATATCGAACAAAATCACATTTCTCCTTGCTCTGCCCAATACAAGAGCAGCATTCAAGCCTGCCGGACCTCCACCAATAATAGCACAATCGATTGACATAGCGTTCTCTCCTTTTATTTTGGATATAAAAGATATTTGAAATCCTTAATACAAACAAAAAAATTTGCTTATTGCTTTAAACACCATTAATTAAAGACTCAATTTGTCTGTAATTTTAGCAAGCGGCTGTGAATAAGTCAAGGGTAGATCGGCTAATCTCCTGCACGAAGAATTCCTGCAAAAATACATGAATTTGCGTCCTTAATCGCTGGCCACGAAGAATTCCTGCAAAAGTGCAGGCTTTTCAGCGGGGATAGGGGCTCAGGTTCACTTTCAACGAAAATTCCTGCACTTTTGCAGGCTTTTCGCCAAAACAAGCCAATTTCGGAGAAAAAACCTGCACTTTCGCAGGTTTTTCCCCGCGTTTCGCGGATTCCGGCCGGCACGTTCGCGGCTATGCGCCTCTCGACGTTGACCAGGGGGCCGGAGCGTGCCTGGCATAATCATTAGGGCGCATAGTACGCTGCGGCATTAATCCGTACGGAATGTTCCTTGCTCCTTAAGGAAGCAAGTTGGGGATTGGGGTTGTTCGGCCGAAGGGCTTCCAGTATGATGAACGTAAATTTCAGTAAAACAGGAGGCAATCCTATGTTTTGGACTGTTGAAAAGCTCCAGGCGCGAATCCGGGAGCTGGAACCGTTTCGCTATCGCGATGCTTTTGCCATCGAGCCGTTGAAAATGAAAACCGACGCCGACGGGGCCGTCGGAACCTACCCCGACGACGGCGGGGAGTGGGAGGAAGTGCGGCTTGGCTTCCGGTGGCAAGGGCGCGACGAATACCGCTGGCTCGCCGCAGACGCCGCCGTTCCCGCGGCCTGGTCAGGCAAGCCGGTCGTCGCGCTGCTGGATCTCGGCCAAAGCGGAGGGAACGGGAACAGCGGCTTCGAAGCGCTGCTGTTTGTGGACGGCCGGCCGTACCAGGGGGTGGACAACAACCACCGCGAGGCTTTTTTGCCGGACGATGCTCCCGGGCGCACGGTCCGGCTGCGGCTGCGCCTCTGGTCGGGACTCGGCGGGTACCGGAGCGCCGAGATTCAGGAGCATCGGCTGCAGCAGGCGGCGCTGGCCTGGCTCGATGAATCGGCCGACGACCTGTACTACACCGCCAAAGCCGCTCTCGAAACGGCGATGCAGCTGACGGGCAGCGAGCCGGAACGGCACGATCTGCTCCGCCTCGTCGATCGGGCGTTCCTGCGGATCGACTGGTCGCGTCCGGGGAGCGGCGGGTTTTACGCCTCGCTGGCGGAGGCCGCGGCACAGCTGCGCAGCGGGCTGGCCGATAAGCCGAAGCGCCACGCGGTTACGGTCCGCTGCATCGGCCACACCCACATCGACGTGGCGTGGCTGTGGCGGCTGCGGCATACGCGTGAGAAGGCCGCGCGTTCTTTTTCCACGGTTCTGCGGCTTATGGAGCGGTATCCGGAGTACGTTTTTTTGCAAACGCAGCCGCAGCTTTACGAATATATCCAAGCGGATTATCCCGAGCTGTATGCCGAGATTCGCGCCAGGGCGGCAGAAGGCCGCTGGGAACCGGGCGGCGCCATGTGGCTTGAGGCCGACTGCAATCTCACGAACGGGGAATCCCTGGTTCGGCACCTGCTCTATGGCGAGCGCTTTTTCCGGAAAGAGTTCGGGACCGAGTGCAAATACCTCTGGCTGCCCGACGTTTTCGGGTACAGTTGGGCGCTGCCGCAAATTTTGCGCAAAGCCGGTATTGAAGCTTTTATGACGACCAAAATCAGCTGGAACCAGTACAATCGGATGCCCAACGACACTTTTTACTGGAGAGGGATCGACGGCAGCGAAATTCTCACCCATTTCATCACAACGCCGAATCCGGGCGACAGTGACGGGCTTGGAGCCTTTTACTATACGTACAACGGCGCAATTACGCCCAAAACTGTGCAGGGCATATGGGACGCCTACCGGGATAAAGAGCTGAACCGCGAGCTGCTGCTCGCTTACGGCTATGGAGACGGCGGCGGAGGCGTCAACCGCGAAATGCTGGAGATGCGCAGGCGCTTGGCCGACATGCCGGGGCTGCCTCATGTTACGACAGGCCGGGCGGACGCTTATTTCCGCGACTTGGCGGAGAGGGTGGCCGCTTCGGACAGCTACGTGCACACATGGGACGGCGAACTGTACCTTGAGCTGCACAGGGGCACGTATACGAGTCAGGCGTTCATCAAACGAATGAACCGCAAGCTGGAGCTGCTGTACCGGGAAGCCGAATGGCTGAGTGTGCTGGGGGCTCTGCAGGCCGGATGGGGATCGTATCCCGCGGAGGAGCTGTATGAGGGTTGGAAAATCATTTTGCGCAATCAGTTTCACGATATTATCCCCGGCTCGTCGATCCGCGAGGTGTACGAGGATGCGCGGGAGGAATATGCGCAAGCCTGGCAGCTTGGCCTCGCCGCCCGGCAGCGGGCGATCGACAGCTTGACGGCAGCGGGGCCCGGGCAAAAGGGCGGCGGCGGGGAATGGACCGTGTGCAACGGTTCCTCCTGGCCGCGCACGGATCTGGCCGTCATTCCGGCTCTTGCCGGGATGGAGGCGGGACGCTGGACAGACGCGGCCGGATGCGCGCTTGCCGCCGAGCGGATCGGCACGGACTGGCACGTTCTCGTCCGGGAAGTGCCTCCTATGGGGCTGGCGCTGATCCGGTTTGAGCCGGACGGTCCGGGTCCAGGTTCGGATTCGGGTCTGAGCGAGCCGAGCGAGGTTCAGCCTCCGGCCATTGTCCCTTTTGCGGCGGATGGGAATCAGTTGGAAACTCCCTTTTATACGTTGGAATGGAACGCATTCGGACAATTGACGCGCTTGCATGACAAAATAGCGGGCCGCGAAGTGTTTCCGGCGGGGACGGCGGCCAATGTGCTGCAGGTGTTCGAGGATAAGCCCAAAAGCCGGCATGAAGCGTGGGACATCGATCTGTACTATATGCAAAAACAGCGCACCGTTACGGAACTGCGGGCCGTCCGCGCCGTTCATCTCGGCTCGCTGCAAGCGATCGTCGAATTCGAATGGACCTACATGGATTCGACGATCCGCCAGCGCCTGATTGCGTATGCCCACAGCCGCCGTCTTGATTTTGTGACCGAAGCGGACTGGCACGAGCAGCGGCAGCTGCTGAAGGCGGCATTTCCCGTCGATATTCGCGCGACCGAAGCGACTTACGACATTCAATTCGGCAACGTGAAGCGGCCGACGCACTGGAACACGAGCTGGGATTATGCTCGTTTCGAAACGGTCGGCCATCAATGGGCCGATTTGGCGGAAGCCGGATACGGCGTCAGTCTGCTGAACGACTGCAAGTACGGCTACGACATCAAGGACAACGTGATGCGCCTGTCCCTGATCAAATCGGCCCTTGTGCCGGACGATCAAGCCGATCAAGGAGCGCATGCGTTCACGTATTCGCTCCTGCCGCATGCCGGCGATTGGCGCGACGGCGGCACGGTGCACGAGGCGTGGGCGCTGAACGCCCCGCTCAGCGCCTACCCCGGCGCGCCGAAGCAAGGAGCGTCGTTCGCTTGCTTCCGGCTGTCGGCCCCCGAGCGCGTCATGATCGACGCCGTGAAAAAAGGCGAGGACAGCCGGGACGTCATCCTCCGGCTGCACGAATACGCCGGCGCACGCGGCGAAGTGGGGCTCGCCTCGGACTGGCCGATCGCCGAGTGGCAGGAAACCGACCTGCTGGAACGCCCGGTCGGGGAATGCCGGGAGGGCGGCGAACTGCGCTTTGCGCTCTCGCCTTACGAAATCCGAACGTTTCGGATTCGTTTCCTTGAACGGTAGCAAATGGCGCATTGCGCGGTCGGGAACAATGCGGCGCATATAGAGCAGTTGCAGGCGGGCTTGCCTTGCGGCCTTGCGGCCGGGGTTGGTGCGCTCCGGCCCGCAGTGCGGCAAACGCACCAGTCAGTCGGGGGTGTCTGAGGCGATACTAATTCAGCGCCGCCGCATGGCTGCGATCAACTCCCGATCGTTCGGATGCGGGAGACGAACGCGCCTCCAGGGGCGCTGATGTATGCTGCGGCGTTTTGGAAACCGCCGAAAAGCCCCGCAGCAGCATAATTTTCGTGCCCCGGGCAGCTCCGACGCCAGCAAAGCCTGCAATTGTGCAGGCTGCCCGATAAAATCGCGACACTCAGTCAGGGCTATGGGAAACAGTGGGGCCCTAATTTGAGGGACAGTCGCTTTTTCTGGGCACGCACCTCTCCTTGTGAGGTCGCGGAACTGAACAAAATGGGCAATGAGACATCGTGGTAGGGAAAACCTGCAAAAGTACAGGTTTTTTCTCTGAAATTGGCCTATTTTGGCGAAAAACCTGCAAAAGTGCAGGAATTTTCGCTGAATGTGCACCTGAGCCCATGTCCCCGCTGAAAAGCCTGCACAATTGCAGGAATTATTCGTGGTCAGCGATCAAGGACGCAAATTCATGTATTTTTGCAGGTTTTCTTCGTTCAGCCGGGCAGATTGTAGTTATCGCCTCTGATGCGGAGGGGTTTTTCAAAAGCCTGCAATTGTGCAGGAATTGCCAAGCGCGGCACCGCCAGTTCCAGCAAGTGAGTTTTCCGACGGTCACCAAGACATCGTTCGTAACTGCTACGTTCGCCAAACATGCTGACATTCTCGCCCGACACGATACACGATACAAAATACCGTTCGCGACCGACCCCCTGACGGCATTTCCACCCACGCGTGACACGCGGACAAAAAAGGGCTGACCCCTCGCAGCTAAAAGCTGCTATGGAAGGTCAGTCCTTTTTCTTCTAAACACACGCTTTAGCGCTCCCAGCCCGGCCCTGGCCAGTGCGGGTCGCGGCGCTCCACACGGTACCACTACAGGTGCCGAAGGCGACGCTTTCGTCCTCCGGCCCTGCGCCGCGGTTTGCCGTCACTCTGACTGCAGCGCAACTCCGCGCGGCGTACTGGGAGCTTATTTTTGTTGCTTGTTGTAATCGGCGGTATACTCTTCGATCAGTTTGTCTCCGCCGTCTTTCCGCCATTTGTCGATCGCATCTTTCCAGCCCTTGTCGTCCAGTTCGCCGAGCGCGTATTTGGTTACAGCATCCGTGATGCTTTTGGTCAAATCCCTGCCCTTCTGATTGTTCGTTTCCGACAGCAGGGAAGCGCTCAGATCGACGACGGCGATGCCTTTGTTGTCCGCCATGGTTTTGTCGATTTTTTCTTCAAGCGGCGTTTTCGTCCCGGCCAGGCCGGTTCCCGGCGTATCCCATTTGAAGTTGAGCACATCGCCGATTCCGGCTGAACCTGCGGTTTTCACGCCCTTGCCGTTATCGACCGTATAATCGGTGCCTTCGATGCCCCATTTCAGCAGCGTTTGCATCTGCTCGTCGCCCAGCTTATCGAGGAAAGCGACAATCTGTTTGACTTTCGCTTCGGTCGTTTCTTTCTTTTTCGGGATGACCAGCATCGAATCGTAACCGAGCGTCGCTCTGACCCGCTGTCCCTTGGGGCCGTCAAAATTTTGCGCCACGTCGACGGCGACTTTCGGATTTTTCTTCATCATATCGAGGTGGCGGGTTGAGGCGTCATCCAGAACCGAGAAGTAGATGCCGGCTTTTTCCTGATTAAAGTAGTCGTATTTCTTGGCAATCGGGAAGTCAGGGCTGATCAGCTTTTCGGAAACCATTTTCTTGTACGTGTTCAAAGCGGTCTGGTATTCGGGGAACAGAAAATCCGGCGTAACTTTGCCGTCCAGCAGCCCCCATCCGTTAGGCCCGCCCGCATATATCGTCAGCTGCTTGAGCAGCTCCATCGTGCTGTCTTCCTGGATGCCGAACGTATCGTTTTTGCCGTTTTTGTCCGGGTCGCCCTGTGTAAACGCTTTAGCTGCGTTGTAAATATCGTCCACCGTCTTCGGTGTCTGCAGCCCCAAGTTGTCCAGCCAGTCTTTCCGGAAAATCATCCCGTAGCGCGCCAGCACCCGCTCCCGCGGAATCCCGAACAGTTGGCCGTTGACGCTGGCGTTCCGCTTGGCCACCTCGCTCATTTTGCTTAACGATTTCGTATCTTTAATAAACGGAGTGAGCTCCCAGAACACGCCGGACATCTGGGCGTTCAGCTGCGCGGACTCTTTGACCCGGCGAAGCAGCATCAAATCCGGCATGTTGCCCGAGGCGATCGTCGCGCTGACTTTGTCGTCGTAGGTCGTGGCCGGGACCCAGGTAATATCCAGCTTCGTGTTCGTGTACTCTTCGATTTTTTTAATGGCCGGCGAATCTTTTTTCGGCGGCTCCGCCAGCTGTTGAATCATCATCACGCTCAGCTTCAGCGGCTCTTGCGACGCAGTGGCCGTCGAGCTTGCCGCCGGAGATTCCGGCTTGGAGCTGCAAGCAGCGAGCATGGAAGCCGTCATACAGGTCAGACAGAGAACCGATATCAGCTTGCGGGATTTTCCGGTTGCCGTTAATTTCATAAGAATACCCTCCTGAATTGAAAGTAGTTATTTATTCCTTCACCGACCCGAGCAATGCGCCTTTGGCAAAATGCTTTTGCAAAAACGGGTACACGATCAAGATCGGCAGCGTGGACAGGATAATGACGGCCATTTTAATCGTTTCCGCCGGAGGCGGCACATAATCGCCGCTGAACTGCGTGGAATCGCCGATTCCCCCCTGCGACAAAATAACGATTTGCCGGAGCCAGACCTGAATCGGCCACAGCGAATTATCGTTAATATACAATACCGCGTTAAAATAAGCGTTCCAGTGCCCTACCGCATAAAACAAGGCGAGCGAGGCGAGAACCGGTGCGGATAAAGGAAGCACGATTTTGAACAAAATGCCCGGATCGCTGCAGCCGTCAATTCTGGCCGCCTCCTCCAGCCCATCGGGAAGCTGCTGGAAAAAAGTGCGCATAATAATCAGGTTAAAAGCGCTGATCAAGCCGGGAATAATCAGGGACGCGACGCTGTCGAGCAGCCCGGTCCATTTGACGATCAGATAGGTCGGAATCATCCCTCCGCTGAACAGCATCGAGAACACGACCAGCTTCATGACCAGCTTGCCGCCGGGCAGCCCCCTCTGGGCGAGCGGGTAGGCCATCAAAGCCGTAAACAGCAGATTCGTTAGCGTGCCGGCAATCGTAATGAAGATCGATACGCCCAAGCTCGACAAAATCAGGTTGGTGGACAAAATGTACCGGTAGCCGTCCAGAGAGAACTTCGTCGGAAACAGCACGAACCCGCTGCTGATCAGCTCTTCCGGGGCGGTCAGCGAGGCTGCCAAAATATATAGGAACGGCAGGACGCAGACGGCCGCCACAATCAGCAGAATGACCGTATTGATGCCGTCTGCGATTTTGCCTGAAATCGATTTGTCCGCCATTACAATCTCCCCTTTCCCGTTAGTAAATACCTTCCTCGCCAAACTTTTTGCTTACATAGTTCGCACCCACGACGAGCACCAGCCCAACCGCCGATTTGAATACGCCGACCGCGGTGCTGTAGCTGAATTTCCCTTGCGAAATCCCCATATCGTACACGTACGTATCGAAAACTTCGCCGACTTCGCGGTTGAGCGGGTTGATCATCAGGAAAATTTGCTCGAAGCCCGAATCCATAAAATGCCCAAGCCGCAAAATCAGCAAAATAATAATCGTGCCGCGAATCGCAGGCAGCGTGATGTGCCACATCGACCTCCATCTGCCGGCCCCGTCTATGCGAGCCGCCTCATACAGTCCCGGATCGACGCCGGCCAGCGCCGCCAGAAAAATAATCGTACCCCAGCCCGTTTCTTTCCAAATCACCTGCGAGGTGATGACGGTTCGAAACCAGTCCTTGCTCATCAGGAAATTCACCGGCTCATGTCCGGCGCTCGCCAGAAAGTTGTTGACGATTCCGCCCTGCGACGAGAAGAACAAAAAACTGATGCCGACGACAACGACCCAAGATACGAAGTGGGGAATATAAATCAACGTTTGAATCAGGCGTTTTACCACGGCGAGCCTGAGTTCATTGAGCATCAACGCGATAATGATCGGCAGCGGAAAAAAGAACACAATGTTATATACCGCCAAAACGAACGTATTGCGGAACAGCATCCAGAACGCATCGTCGCCGAAAAACGTCCGGAAGTGCTTGAAGCCGACCCAGTTGCTTTTGGCAAACCCGAGAAAAGGCTGATAATCCTGGAAGGAAATCAATATCCCCCACATCGGCACATACTTATATACGATAAAATAAAGCAAGCCCGGCAGCAGCATGAGATAAAACCAATAGTATCTTTTCAGCAGGCGCGAGTATAACATTTTCTTCTTCGTTTGCGAGGGCGAGTAGGTTTCCGTTGAAACAGTCTGCACGTCGCATCCCTCCTTATCGGCTAGCGGATATATTCACTTTAAAATCGCGCCGCATTGCCGTCTACAATCCCCGAGGCACATATTGGCCGCAAGACACTGCCGGCCCGGGCAATCCCCTTGCGCACGCGCCGCGAATAATCCGTACGGAATATCCGATAATCATCAAGGAAGCTCATCGACCCGGAACCAGTCGAAGTCCGCATGGCCTCCGATTGCGGCACCTTCCCGATTCACGCAGAAAATGCCGACCTTGGCGCCGACCCATTTGCCCGGACTGGCCGGAACCGGCGCTCCCGCTTGCAGGTAGCTTTTGCCGTCCAGGCTGTAGCTGTAGGCGCATTCCGGTTCGCCGCCGGCCGGGCCGCTGACCGTTACCCGCAAATACAAACCGGAGGCGGGGAAGCGCTCCAGCCCGGCAGCCCACACCTCCTGCTCGGCTGCGGGAGCGCCGTGCCCTTGCATGAGGGACAAGCGGACGCCGTCCTCGCCGGCTTCTACGGCCAGGCAAGCGTATGCGATGCCGAAGACGATCAGCCCGGCTCTGTCGGCCGGCCCGGCAGCGGCGAGCTCCAGCTTCGCCGTGGCGGCAAAAGACGGCGCCGGTAATTTCTGCAGCAGCAGCTGCGGCGCATCGTAGAGCGTCCGCTTCCCTGCGGGCAGCGGCGCTGCGTAAAGACGCAGGCGGCCGGGCCGGGCCGCCAGCGAATGCCAGCCAGGCCCGGGGTTGGCCTGCCACTGCCACTGCAGGCCCAGCCTCGGCCCGGCAAAATCGTCCGAGGCGGCCGGCGCCTGCGGCGGATGGACTCCGCCCACATCCGGCTTCGTCCATTGCGCCACGGGCTCGCCGATCTCTCCCTCGCCCGCTCCCATTACCGGCCAATCGTCCGTCCAGCGCATGGGCTGCAAATGCAGGATGCGGCCGTATGCGCCGCGATCCTGAAAATGAAGAAACCACGACTCGCCCGACTCCAGCTCGATCCAGCCCCCTTGATGGGGTCCGTTCACATCCGTCGTCCCTTGGTGGAGAACGATTCGATCCTCATAAGGCCCCCATATGGAGGTCGAGCGGAGAACCGTCTGCCAACCGGGTTTCACGCCTCCGGCAGGTGCGAAGATGTAATAGTAGCCGTTGCGCTTGTACAGCTTCGGACCTTCAATGATCGGATGACGCTCCCTGCCGTCGAAAATGATCCGCCTCCCGCCCAGCAAGCTGCGGCCGTCCGGCGCCATTTCGATCAGCTGCAGTTGATCCTTGATGCCGCAGCGGCTGTGGGCAAACGCATGCACGAGATAGGCGCGGCCGTCCTCATCCCAGAACGGGCACGGGTCAATCCAGCCTTTTACCCCGTACACCAAATGCGGAGCCGTCCAGGGGCCTTGCGGATGCTCTGCCGTGCACATGAAAATGCCCTCGTCGGGCGTGGCGTAGTAGACCCAAAATCGGCCCTCCCGGTACCGGATGCTCGGCGCCCAGACGCCTGCGCCATGCTGCGGCAGATCGTAACCGGGCAAGTCCAGCCGTTCCAGCACATGGCCGAGGATGCTCCAATGGATCAAATCCCGCGAATGCAGCACGGGAAGGCCGGGTACATGCGAAAAACTCGAAGATACCATATAAAAATCGCGGCCGACTCGAATCACGTCAGGATCGGCGTAATCCGCATACAAAATCGGATTGCGGTACGTGCCGTCCTGCAAATCCGCTTTCCAAACCTGCTCGAACGGGGGTTCGGTCGTTTTCATAGCTTCGCTCCTCGCAATCGTAACTAGGGAGAATCGCAATCGTCGTCTCCCGCTTAATACCATATAGCCATAAAAGCGGCTCCCCTTCTATAATCCTTCCGGCAGAAGGTTCGCTGCCTTTCTTGCCGGATAATCCCCAAGGCAGGCGGGTGCTCCGCAAAGCAGAACTTTTCGGGCTGGAGGATGCTTCTCCGGCTTTACACCTTATTCCTTGTTTCTTCTTTGAGATCTGTGTTGGTGCTTTGCGTTTAGCAATGCGTCATGTGATATATCTTCCAAATAATGGTACAAAACAATCTTGAGAAAACTTTCGACTATTACACGAAGAGAGCAACACGTAGTGGTAATCACTCGTGTTGCTCTCTGTTCTACGCTCCCCATTGCGCTGTTCATGTGATCCGGTCAATCCAGGCACAGGAACTATCATGTTCGAAATTACTTTAACAAAGTCCTCTACGTAGATTTGTTCTTACTGTAGTCCGCATAATAGGGCTATCCTGAGTAAAGCTCCATTCATAGCGTCCTGGATTCCTTCAAAGGCTCAGCGTAAACCGGTTTGCTAGCGACAAAATGCCACAGTCCATTTACATTCCCTTCGTGACCAAGAACGATTGGACCTTCCAATAGACAAAAAAACGTCATTCCCCTCAATTCAAATCATAGCCTAATATAGTAAATTTATCCTATATGCAATTTTCTAATATAGGTGATACAATCATTTTAGTTTGTTCCAAATTATGTATTAAAAGGATTATTTATGATTCGCCGGCCGGCTATCATATAGCACAATACCTATTACTACACCTAAAATCATAGGAGGTTACAATTAATGAAATTTTTGAATAAGAAATTACTCTCTTTTGCATTAATACTAACAGTTGTATTTTCTATTTTTCCTATAAGTGCTTTTGCAACAAATGACGGTACAATTGTAGCTGAATCAAGTGGTGTCATGCAGAAAAATGTAGCGACCTCATCATCAGCAGCTTTGAATTTATTGGCAAGTGATACTGTAGCCGTTGTTACTATTACCGCAAGCACATCAAGTACAGGAAGTTCTTTCTCGACGGATGGACATGCTTGGATTACAGTTGAAAATGTATCGTCTTCTAATATTACTGTTGGTCAGCTATCGTCTATTGCTCCCCACAAAACAGTAACGGTTGGTACATGGGGTAATAAATCTGAGCACACTGGTCTTTGGTACAATCTAGAAGGGTACATCAAGTCCAAAAAAAGCGATGCCTATGCTACTAGGGCTTCCCTTGCTTGGAATGTAAACGCTGCTGGATTACAAACACTAACAAATTATATTAAAAATCATGATGAGTGGGCCCTTAATAACAATTGCAGCTCTTTTGCAAAAGGTCTTTGGAATAGTATTTCAGATGTTAAAGTTGGTAACGGAATATTTATAAATACTCCAAAAGATCTTTATGATTCAATTAAAAGTAACGTAGGCTACTCCACTACTATACCAATTCCTTGGGACTATGCTGTTTACTATGCTCAAGGGACAGGCACACCTAAAAAAAGTGTAGATTACAATTAATAATACAAAGAAAAGATCGTGAGAGAAAAGCCTCATGATCTTTTCTACAATACTATGGTTAACGGGTGATCTCTAATGAGTAACAGGCTTGTCCGATGCATTTACTCGATTATGACAATTTATAAACAAACGGTTAACCCAGAATTCATCTTAATAAGAAACGTAAATATTATTGGTGAAAACGTGCTTATTGAAGGATATTTCATAGGTTCTTCTTTTGAATATAGAGGATATGCAATTAATAATACAGGGAATAAGATATATCTTAGGATAAAAGGAGGCCCTGTATCTCTAAAAAGAGCAGGAGAATTCCGCATAAAATTTGTTAGCAAGGTAAAAGTTAACGAAGTATTTTTGGTAGGAAAAAACAAGGATTCTGCACGTTTAATTTGGCCTATTCAAAAAAATGAGTGACAATGCTATAGTTTAGTAATGGAAGAGAGGTGGATATAAATAATGGTTTTTAAAAAGCTTACTTTTTGGCTTTCTGCAGCCAGCATTTTAATTTGTCTAAGTGACTTTCTTGGAAGTAACTTAGCTAATATTATCCTTGTCCGATTGAATCCAGTTATCGATGCGTTGAAATTTAATACTTGGATCCTCGATACTCATAGTGCAAAAAACACAGATAATAGTGTCTTTATACCTCTTAGATTCCCGGCCTATTTAATTCACTTTGGAACATTCTTTTTGTTAGGTATAGTCTTAGACTATATCATTCTCTTAGTCAAGCGGCGATTATCTAAGCAACAATTATAAGCGGCCTGGCCATCTGTGGAAGTTAGCAAACCTGGCTCTTCCAGGTGTAGACCTCGCCGCAAAGTGATGTATGTTGGCTGCTTCAGTTAGTATCCGTAACGCAGAGTGAGCACATCTGCTTGATTTTTTGATTATAATCTGTAAATAAACCCGGAATCTGAACATAGAGTTTTTCAAGATAATAAATCAGTGCGATGATTTTATCGGTGTCATATCCACGATCAGCCATAACGTTCTTGCCCTCGACGTCAAGGGTTTGCAGGATCTTGTATCCCGCCACACAATCGTTGATGTTGCATGCCGTCACTTTGTATTTCTGGGGGTTGCCGAGTGTGTCCACCACCGCGTGAATCTTGGAGGTTAAGCCTCCTCGTGACCGTCCGGCGGCTTGAAATTGCTGCCCCCTTTTGCCCCCGCAACGTGCTGGTGAACCCACCCAATGGAGGCATCAACCATAGCGCTTTCCGAATTGGGAGCTGCGGAGGACATTCCGCATCCTATCGAATATTCCCGCCTGTTCCCACCAGCGGAATCGCGTGTACACCGATTGCCGTGTTCCATAATAATCAGGCAAATCGCGCCAAGGTGCTTCCAAACGGATGACCCAAAGCATGGCGTTTAGCCTGGCGGTTGTCCTTTGCCTGACCTCCTCCTTGTGTCTTCCGTTCAAGCGACAACAGCTCTTTTATTCGATTCCATTTATCGTCTCGTAGTTCGTATCGTCTTTTCATACGAAAAGTTTGCCAGATTATTAGGCTGGTTAATAGTTTGAAAACACCCCCTAGCAAAAGCTTAAAAATAACGAAAAAGACCCGTTTTCACGGAAACTTTTCTAAGCACGTTGTTTTGCAAATAGCGGGGCGTTTGAAAAAGTTGTCCGTCCGAGTCACCTCCACATGCTCGGCAATCGAACGGGGTCATCTGCATCAGCTCGCGATCGATTCTTCCCGGATGTGATCGTGAAGGGATCGGCACGTAGGTGGCCATCCCTCCTGTTCCCCTTGCGCCCGCGCCAAAAAAACCCGAAAGGGCTCGGGTTATAAAGGGCGGTAATTTTTCCGGTATTCGCCGGGAGTCGTACCTTCTATTTTTTTAAAATACCGGATGAAATTTTGCGGATTCTGGTACCGCAGCCTTTCTGCGATTTCGGCAATTTTCATATCCGTTTCCAGCAGCCATTGTTTGGACTGATTCAGCCGGTACTGGGACAAATAATCGCTGAAATTGACGCCGGACTCCTTGCGGAACACCGTTTTCAAATAGTTCGGATGGTAATTCAGGCGCGACGCGCAAACGTCCAGCGTAAGCTCGGATTCGAATTCGCGGTGGATAATGTCCTTCATCTGATCGGAAATGTTTTTGTTCCGCGTATTCCATTTTCTGCTCATCAGCGTCACCATCGGCTCCATGACCGTGCTCATAAACCATTGTTCCGTTTCGGGAACGGTTTTCAAATCGTTCAGCTGCTCGAACAGCTGCCGGTCGTCGTTCAAGGACAGCTTGAGCGTCTCGCCCGAGCTTTGAATTTCGCGGATCAGGTCGACGAGCAGGCGGAAAAGGATCATTTGATATTCCTGGTGGCGAATATTTTCGCGAATCGTCATTGTCAAAAACTCGCGGAGCAGTTGGCGCGCCTTTTCCAAGTCCGGCACCATCAGGGCGTCGATCATCTGCTTCTCGATCCATTCGGGGAACATCGCATGAATACGCTGATCCGGCAGCACATCCTCCACATGCAAAATCGCTCCCTCGCCAAAGCGAATCCGGTATTTCAGCGCTTCCAGACTTTCCCGGTAGGCTTGCGCACAATACGTCAGGCTGGGATGAAACCGGCTGATGCCGATGCTGACGCTCAACTGCAAAATCGTCTTCACCGTAGACTGGATCGTCTCCGCCCAGACGTACACCCCGTTTTTCGCCGCTTCCGGCGAGTCCGCCCTGTTTTTCAGCAGCGTCACCTGATTCCCGCTTAACACGACCGGATCCAGGCGAGTATCCGCCGGAATCAACTCGGATACGATATTGTTGACGGCAAACATCAATAAATCGCGGTCGGTATCGCGGAATCGCGTGCCGGCGAGCGAGTCGATCTGCACAGTGACAATGCAAAAAGCACCTGCGCCCAAATCATACTGAAACGCCTCGGCTCTGTCCTGAATCTCCTTGGAACCAAGCTCTCCCATCAACAGTTTCCTTACAAAAAACTCCTTCAACTGCTTCGTTTGCCCTTGAATCTGCTCCAGCAGCTTCGACTGCGACGTCTTCAGCGAACGTATATGGTCGCCGATGACCTGCAGCTCATCCGTCGACTTCGCTCTGCCTTCGCTGCCTCCGCTGCCGGCCGCCTCGAACATCATGCGAATCGGCCTGTACATCTTTCGGGAGCCCATCAGTGACACCGCCAGCAGGAGGGCAAAAACGGCCGAACACACCAGCACCGTGTACCAGCCGATAGCCCGGGATTCCTTCGTAATTTGAGCAATGGAAACAACCGAAACATAAATCCAATCGTTATAGGTGGAAGTCCGGTATGTAACCCCGATGGATTGATGTTCGATCCGAATCGTTTCGAAGCCATCCGTTGCGCGAACGTCCTGCAAATGTTTCACAATCCGGCCCATCAGTTCGGGCGTAAACGTAGGGTTGGCCGCTTCGGTCAAAATGCGGTAATCCGCATCCAAAATGATCGTCTCGGCTTCCTCGTTGCTTTCGGGGAGCAGCTTTTTCAGCCTGCTTTCCGGTATCGTCACGGCGATGACGCCTAACGGGTTCGTTAATGTATTGATCGGCAATTTTTTCACGAGCTGAATGCTGGCCGACGCCTCGTCCGTCATCCAGCGGGACAGCACGGGCATCTCCGCCAATTTTGACAGCGGTTGCAAATCCTCTTCAGGCAGTGATTCCATAAAGCCGTTATTGTCCAAATACCATCTTCCGGCGAAGCTGGCCATCCGTATATCTTGTATGCCTGCGTCATAGGACTGGAGCTTGTGGAGACCTTCGTTCAGGTCGTTCACTTTCTGGAAATCTTTTGCCGTCAGCTGCATTCCTATCGATTGATTCAATAACGGGCTATTGATAAATTGAAGGATCGACCGGTCGATAGTTTGCAGAAGCTGTTCCACTTGAAGCTGTGTCTGCGCAAGCACCTGCATGTTTCCGTGAATGACCTTTTCCTGAATAATTCCCCCCGCCTTCCAATAAGACAGGCAGCCCAGAGAAACGACCGGGATCGTAACCAGAATCATACTGAAAACGATCAGTCTGCGTAAATACTTCGATTTCAACATGACAGTCCCTCACTTTGCAAGTGGCATCCATCCGCGGAGTAATCCTCATTATATAGAACCGGAACCGGGCTTTCAAATGAAGCCCGTACGTTCAAGATTACTGTTGCTAATGATGAACGTCTATAATCATCAGGGCAGATTATCCCCGCAGAGCGCTTTAAAAAGGGCTGTTTTAAGGCAAGTCTATGATGGTTGCTATCCATATCAAGGATACGAGAGCAAGTATAAAATATATAGAAGAAAGGAGGGAAAATTCATGCCTAACTTTGCAGCATATAATCTGGACCCCAATCAATTGCAAACCTTGATTTTCGGAAGCGACGGGACCAATACCCTTGCAATCAATACGGATAGTACCGGCCGCATTAACATAGGTGCTGTGAATACGGTAACTGCTGTGCTGGGAGCTACTATCACCGGCGGGACCGTTTCGGCTACTATCGTTGGCGGGACGCTTAGCGCAGTCGAAGCCGTTACTATCGTTGGCGGTACGCTTAGCGCAGTCGAAGCCGTTACTATCGTTGGCGGTACGCTTAGCGCAGTCGAAGCCGTTACTATCGTTGGCGGTACGCTTAGCGCAGTCGAAGCCGTTACTATCGTTGGCGGTACGCTTAGCGCAGTCGAAGCCGTTACTATCGTTGGCGGTACGCTTAGCGCAGTCGAAGCCGTTACTATCGTTGGCGGTACGCTTAGCGCAGTCGAAGCCGTTACTATCGTTGGCGGTACGCTTAGCGCAGTCGAAGCCGTTACTATCGTTGGCGGTACGCTTAGCGCAGTCGAAGCCGTTACTATCGTCGGTGGGACTGTTTCCGCTACGATCCTTGGCGGCACTGTCTCGGCTACAATCCTTGGCGGCACGCTCAGTGCGGTCGAAGCTGTTACTATCGTTGGCGGCACGCTTAGCGCGGTCGAAGCCGTTACGATCGTCGGCGGGACCGTTTCCGCTACGATCCTTGGCGGCACTGTCTCGGCCACAGTCCTTGGCGGCACGCTTGACGCTATATCGGCTGCTACCATTGTCGGCGGCACGCTCAATGCTGTGCAAGCTGCTACTATCGTCGGCGGCACGCTCAGCGCAGTCGAAGCCGTTACCATCGTCGGCGGCACACTCAGCGCGGTCGAAGCCGTTACCATCGTTGGCGGAACGCTCAGCGCAGTCGAAGCCGTTACTATCGTCGGCGGTACGATTTCCGCTACTCTCTTGGGCGGAACCATCACAACCATATCTCAAAACAACTTCAACCAATTCAACGCACTGGGCTTTACGGTCAGCTCAACTTCCTACACGCCAGTTCCCGCAGCCTCGCTTATGCAAAACACGTACCCATACAAAGTCTACTCTTACTTGGTTTATAACAATGCAGGCGCCGTTACCGTCGATGCCCGTGTTGAAATCAGTTCTGACGGATCGCGTTGGCTTGTCGACTCAACTATTACCGGCTTGTTGACAGGAGGCATTCTGACGCCAATTCGATTTGCTAAATATACCCGGATATCTCTGGCAACAGAGGCAGTCGGTTCCGCTACTGTAGACGTTTATCTCGATGCACAAGTATAAATCGAATTCATAAAATGGAGGATGACGACTGTTATCCTCTTCTTTTTTTGTACGCGAAAAAGTTGAAAATGGAGTTGTTGCATGGTGACCGAACTTGCCATTGTGCTGCTGCACGTTGACAGCGAAAAGCCGGCTGCTACCCCGGACCCGGACGGGCGGCCGCCGGTAATTGCTTTTGATCCGGATCATGGCCATACATGGCAAAAGGTAAAAGAGCAAATCGCCCGATCGGGCGCGGCAAAAATTTTCGTCCAATTTTCCAATGAAACCATTGCCATTCCGCAGCACGGCTGGACATATATCGAATGGCCCTCCCGCCAATACCGCCGGTTATACGACGCCGGTGATCTTATCGCATCGGCCTCCCCGCTGGCCTGCATCCCGCTTTCCCCGCTCCTTGCCCTGCCCGATCTTCATATCGAGACACGGGAAATCCGCGACGGCGAGCATGGATGGGCGGATGCCCGGCTGCTCTATTATTTTGATGCCAATAATTGGATCAAATTGGAAAATAAACTAGAAAAAGACGACGAAGACGCAGGCCGTCTGTTTGCCCTCTCCTGCTTGTACGACAAAACAAACCGCATCGAAGAAGCCTATGCGACTAGCCGGAAGGCTTTGTCCCTGAATGCCGCAGGCCCCGCCCCGGCGGAACAGGGCTGCGATACCGCAAGGCTGTGGCTGGCGCACGGCCTGCATGCGGCGCAATGCGGCCTCCACGAAGAAGCTGCCGCCGCCTTCCGCATGTCCGATGCCGAACGGCGCAGCATGGAGCCGCTGTATGGCTGGGCCGATGAGCGCATGCGGCAAGGTTGGACCGGCGATGAAGCGACCGCCCCCATCGAACAGTGGCTGGAGCATGATCCGGATAAAAAGGAGCGGCTCATTTTTCTTTTGCATAAGATCGGCAGGTATGAAAAAGCTTTGAAAATGCTCGAATCCGCGAAAAACACGGCCCCTCCGCTTATCCATATCCGCTTTGCGTGCTTGATCCGGGCCGGGCGATTGTCCGAAGCCGTCCTGCTAATCCGCGGCATGGATGACGGCTACCGCAGGGCGTTCCCGCAGGACGACCTGATGTGCAAGCTGCTGCTCGCCGATGACAAAGCCGCCATGACCATGCTCGCCGATGCCCTCGCGCCACATGAGCTCCAAACGCTGCTGGAGCGCACGGTCGAGCTGCGCCTGTTCGAGCGCGCCGAGCAGCTGCGGCCCTTTCTCGCAAACCCGCTATCGCTCGCCTTCGCCCTGTTCGACTACGGCTACGTCATGCGGGCTGCCGCTTATTTTCTGCAAGCTTTGAAAGACAATGCCCTCGACCCGGCGGGATACCGCTGTTTGGCGGAAATTTTGTATTACCGGGGGGCCTATGAGCAGGCATCGGGGATGTTCGAGTATTTGCTCGCCCAAAAGCCCGATGACGCATCGCTGCGAACGGCTTTGGCTCTGGCCTGCTTGCGGCAAAGCGAGGCGCTGCTGAGCGAATCGATGTCGATTTTTCCGTCTTCCGTCTTTTTGCGGGAGGAAGCGGATAAAGTTGCGGCAGGCATACGAAAAATGGAGCAAAGCGCAGCCATCACCCGTTGGAGATGGGCGGAAAGGGCGAATTTCCATGAATAAGCCGCTGATTTCCCTCTGCATGATCGTCAAAAACGAGGAGGATGTCATCGCCCGCTGCCTGGAGAGCGCCCGGGATGCGGCGGACGAAATGATCGTCATCGATACCGGGTCAACGGACCGTACGGTGGAAATTGCACGAAACAGCGGGGCTGCCGTCCATATTCGCGAGTGGCGGCGGGATTTTGCCTATGCCCGCAACGAATCGATCGAACTTGCCGCCGGGGAATGGATTTTGATGCTTGACGCCGATGAAGTGCTGGAAGAGCAGCACGGGAAGCTGCTGCGCCACATGGTCGCGAATTCGCCTCATGCGGACGGATTTTTTGTGCGGATCGTCAATTTTATCGGTACGGAGGCCAAACACGCGGGATCTTCAGTATCCGCTTCGCTCCGTTTGTTTCGCAATAAGCCCGGCTACCGTTACGAGGGGCGCATACACGAGCAGATCGTGCAGCCGATTCTGAACGCGAATCCGGCGGCACAGCTCATCTACTCCGATATTCAGGTGAATCACGGCGGCTACCTGCCCGAGGTGGTGCAAAAGAAAAACAAAGTTCAACGCAATATGGATCTGCTGCTGCAGGAATTGGAGGGCACCGACAACGAAAGCTTTCACCGCTACAATCTCGGTGTGGAGTACATGCGGGCAGGCGACTATGCGCGGGCTTTGGAGCAATTCATCTTGTCCCGAACGGTCGTGGACTGGCGCATCTCCAGCTTCGGGCATGTCGTCGTGCTTCGCGAGGCGAACTGTCTGCAAGCTCTAGGCCGCTGGGAAGAGGCGGTTGCATTGCTGAGCAAAGCGGGGGACGTTTTGCGCGATTTTCCCGATTTGTTCCTGACGCTCGGCAGAATTCACTACCAGCAGCGCCAGTGGGAATCTGCGGCGGAAGCTTTCCGCAAAGCGATCGACATCGGCGAGGCTCCGCCGAACTATACGTCCGCCAACGGCGCAGGAACGTACAATGCCAGTTTCCATCTGGGCAAAACTTTGGAACAGTTGGAAGACTACGACGGCGCCATAGAGTGGTACGCGAATGCGTTAAGGCTGAACTCCGGCCTGATTTCGCCATTTTTGCGGCTGATCAGCCTGCTGGCCCGACTGCACGATGCGGACGGCCTCACGGACAAAATGGATCGGCTGTTTCGAATGGCCACGCCGAAAACATGGTGGAGCATCGCGCTGGCCTATTACCAGCTTGGCTTGTACGCGCAGGCGGCGCGCATTTTGAAGGGCAAGACGCTGCCTCTGGACAAAAAGGAGGAGCGCCAACTGCTGCTGCTGCGCTGCCAGCTGCTCGTCGCCGACCGCAATCGCGGGCATAAAGAAACCGCAGCGGCCGTCCACCGCAAGCTTGCGGCCCGAAAATCATTCTATGCGGCGCTTGCCCGCAACGACGACCAATCCGCCGCGAATTGGTTGGATCGTATGAAGTCGGAGCCGGAGCGAAGTTCGGCCCGGACGGACTCCGCGCCCAATCAGACGCGAGAGCTTATGCTGAACCTCCACGCCTATCTGCTGCACGAGCAAGGGCAGACCGACATTCCGCTGCATTTGGAAGCGGCCGCATACAGCGCTTTATGGAGCGAGTTGTATTTTCTGTATATGCTGGCGGCCAAAGAGCATCTATTTGCCCTTCAGCAGCGCGTTCAGGCCTACTGGCGGCGGCTGCTGGCCGTTCTGCCGGACCCTGTCCAGCGTTTAAAAGGCCGTTACGAGCTGGTCAAAACGGTGCATGTAAGGATTTACCATATTATTCAAAATGACAACAGCGGCCACCCCTATGTCGCCCTTTGGAACGATGTCAGGCCCCGGCTGCTGACGCTGATTGACGATTTGCTCATGGAGGAGGTGAATTGACGATGCCGACCGTGGTGTCATTGTGCATGATTGTCCGCAACGAAGAGGAGCACATCGGAGCGTGTCTGGATGCGGCCCAACCGTATGTCGACGAAATGATCGTCGTCGATACCGGGTCGCAGGACCGGACCGCCGCCATCGCGGAGCTGCACGGCGCCAAACTGTACCGGATGAAGTGGAACGACCACTTCGCCGAAGCGCGCAACTATGCGATGAAGCGGGCATCCGGCAGCTGGATTCTGGTGCTCGATGCCGACGAGCGCCTGCATCCCGCCGATCCCGAACTGTTCAGGCGCTGCATCGCCGATGAAGCCGTCGGCGGCTATCTGGTGACGATACGGCATCACCGTTCCGACCTCCCTGACGATTACGAGACGGACTCCGTATGCCGGCTGTTCCGCAACCTTCCCGGCCTCGCCTACAGGGGCCGCGTGCATGAGGATATCGGCATGGCGCTGTCCTCCCGCTATCCGGAGCTGGCCATCGTCCGCTCGGAGCTGGTCGTCTCGCACTACGGCTACTTGCGCCGGGTAGCGCAAGCCAAAGACAAAGCCGCCCGCAACCGCAAGCTGCTGGAGCGGGCCGTTCGCGAAGAGAACGATCCATATTACTACCGGTATGCGACCGGTGTGGAATCGTTCTTGCAAGAGCAGTACCCCGAAGCGGCCAGCGAGCTGGCCCCGCTTCTGCCGCTCGTTCCCCCGTCCGCCGGATACGCCGCGGACCTTGCATATAAGCTGGCCTACGCGAATTGGCGGTCGGGCCAGACTGAAGCGGCGCTCCGGGCAGCGGAGATGGGAATCGTCCGCGATCCGCTGCAGGCGGATCTGCAGGAGCTGCACGGCGTCCTGCTGCTGGAAAGCGGACGCCCCGAAGAGGCCCGCCACCGCTTGGCCCGTTTCGCCGCAGCGGCTTCCTTTTCCGATGACCGGCAGCGCGGCCGGCTGCATTACTGGCAGGGGCTCGTTCACGCCCAACTGGGCAATTGGCGGGAAGCGGCAGCCTGCTTGGAACGCTGCCTGCACAGCGGCTTGTACCGGGAGCAGGCGCTGCCCCGGTGGCTGGATCTTGCCCTGCTCGTCCACCCGATCGCGGAGGTGTTGTCCAAACTTGAAGCGGCGCTGCACGGCGTCAAGACTGCCGACGTCCTTGCCGCTCTGGGGCGCTATGCGGTGAAGTGGGGGCTTGGGGGCGATCTGCTGCCCTTGCTTGAATCGGCGGAGCGGGCGGAGGAAGCCGCCGGCTCCAGGGAGCTCTCGTTTCTTCGTGCCGTCATGATGGCACAGACGGGCGAGACGGAGGCCGCGGACGGCATCCTCCAGCAGCTTATCCGCGACAAGCCGGAAAGGCATGTCATTCTCTATTTATGGGCGCTGCACAATATCGGAGCGGAATCGCAGGTTCAGCTGAACCTGCTGTACGGCTTCCCCGACACCGAGCCCGGGTTTGCCGCGTTCGCCGATCTGCTGCTTCGCGGGGAGCCTGTGCCGGAGGCCCTCGAACCGCTGGCGGAGCAGGCCGCCTATGCGATGCTGACGATGGGGGCCTGGTCCGGCTTTCTGCTCGTCTGGCAGCATGCCCGGGCCGACGACGTTCCACGAGCCTGGCGTCCGGCCGTGTACCGCTCCCCGGCGCCGGTGCGCGCCGCCGTCTGGCACAAATGGGCCTCCCGCATCGGCGAAGACCGGCACGGCCAGCGCTTGTTTGCCGCTCAGTTGGCCTATTCGCTCGGCAACAAGGAAGCATGCAAACGTCTCTTCGAACAGTTGAAGCGGGACCTGCCGCAGCGCCTCGAACCCCGCATCGGCTTATACGGCTTGTACGCCGGCTCGGACGAATGGGCGCCATTCCTTTTTGGGGCCGACCTGTGATTCCAGCATCTGCGGCAGGACAGCCCGGCGCCAGAGGACCGGTTAACTAACCGGCCGTCTGCGCCTGAAAATATATATCCAGCGTCGTCGGCTGGTCCGGTTCCTTCGATTTGACGCTGAAGCGCGTATATTTCAGATACCGGATCGGCACGACGGCCAGCGTGGAGCCGGGCGCAACGGTCATCTGCGAATCCAGCATAAAGTCCGATCCGTTCGGACTGATCTCGACCTTTACTTCGCTCGGATGATGCCCGCGGTTCACAACCGCGTACGAATAAATGCCCAGCAGGGAAGAATTGACCGATAGCGAGGGCTTCCACTCATTCCCCGTCTTGACATGAAGACGTTTCTGATCGATAAACTTCTTCGACTGCACTTGAATCTTAACGTTCCGGGTACAGCATCGTTTGCGCCGCCCGGACAACTTCAGTTTGCCGCATTTGGAACAGCAAGGAATCCGTTTCTTGCAGCAGTGACGGCGTTTTGCCGTTTTTATTTTGCATCGGCAGCAGCAGCAGGGCGGCTTTTTGCAGCAAGCGGACTTGTTTGGCACAGACATCCCGGGCCCTCCGTTCTTACCGGATAATTCCCAACATATTCGGGGCGGGCATATGCCGCAACGGCTTTTTACCGGGGCGGGCCAAAGAATAGGCTACACTTTGATTTGCCGAATCGACTCCCGCATTTCGCGCGTCAACCCGCTTAGCTCGGCGGCAAAATCGGCAATGTCCCGCGCCGTCTTCAACTGCTCGTTCGCAAGTTCGCTGATTTGCTCCGAACGGTCCGAGGAAGACCTTGCAATATCCGCGATGCCTGTCATGCCGGCCGTCACTTCCTCGCCTCCTGCCGATATTTGCTCTGTCGATGCCGAGATATCGTAGATTTGCCCGGCGATATGGCGGAATCCTTCCAGAATGCCGGCAAAAAAAGCATCGGCTTCGCCGGACTGTGCCGTCCCTGACTGGATTTCTTTCATCCCCTGATCCATCGATATCCCAATCCGCTGCGATTCCAGATATATGTTTTGCAGCAAGCTGCCGATCGCCTGAGCCGATCCGGCGGCATTATCCGCCAGCTTGCGCACTTCGCCGGCGACGACCGCAAACCCGGCCCCGTGCTCTCCCGCTCTGGCCGCTTCAATCGAGGCGTTCAGCGCCAGCAGCTTGGTCTGTTCCGCAATGTCCGCGATGGACGAAAGCGCGATGCCGATTTCCTGGGAATGCCCTTTCAATACGGACACACGGTCGATCGCTTCTTCCGTTGCGGAAGCGATGGTTCGCATTTGCCGATGGATGCCTTGAACGATCGACTTGCCGGCTTCCGCGTCCTGCAAAGCCTGTGCCGAAGCATCGGATGCCGTGAGCGACGCCTCCGATATTCGCTGAATGGCGGCCGTCATTTCTTCTATGGATCGCGCTTGTTCATCCGTGCTTGCTTGCTGCGCGCCGGCGCCTTCCGCAACGGCCTGCACCAGCTCATTGACATGGGTGTTCAAACCAAGCATGTGACGAGCTTCCCGGGCAAACCGCTCGGTCGACTCCGCGAACCGGTCAGAGGTATGCGCAACTTTGGAAACAATACCGCCCAGTATTTCATTCATATTGTTCGACATTTTGAAAACAGCCTGATACACGGCTCCAATCTCATCGACAGACCGGACGGAATGCTCCGACAGCAACCTGTTTGCTTCGGCCAGCTCACCTACGGCCATGCGCTCCGCCCCCGCAACGATTTGGCGCAAGGGGCGCAATGCGCGCGATACGAAAAAAACGATCCAGCCAAGTCCAAGCAGAGTCAACATTAGCATAAGCGCATAGAGAAACAGATTGCTTTTGATAACGCTGCCGGCGATGCTTTCCGTGACTTTCGCATCCGTATCGATGCCCAGCACCGCAATGACAGTTCCGTCGGCGCGTTTGACCGGCGCATAGGTCGAAATGTATTTGCCGTATTTCGGGTTATCGATCAGCGGCGAGCTGGCGGTTGTCCCTTGCTGCAGCGCTTTCACCGCATTCTCCGGTATATCCGTCACCTCATTGATCGGTGAAGCGCTGTCGGAATCCTTCGGTTGGCCGTCGATCAGGATCAGCGGCTGACCCTTTTCGTCGATGCGCGCCAAATATACATACAACGCTCCGATTTGCGTGCGGTACCGGTCTAATTCCTGACGGATCGACCAATACAGCTCGTTTTCCTGCGGGTTCTTCAAAAATTGTCCAAGCCTGTCCGTATCGATCTGCCGGGCGTAGCTGTCCGACATCCGTATCCCGTAGCTGGAGATAGCTTCCGTCGCGGCTTTTTCCGCATTGCTTACCTCCATAATCATGTAACCGGCCGAAACTGCACAGATGACGGTTATCACCGCCAAAACAATACGCCAAATCAATCGTTCCCGAATCCATCTCACAGAGCGAAACATAACCCGACCTCATCCTTTTTTAATTTTCGATGTATTTCGACATTTCACCGCGCTTTCCCTGCGTTATTCAAGCCAAAAAAAACGGACGGGCTCCAGGCCCATCCGGTCTTGCAATACTATTCATCCGGCGAAATGAAGCCGGTACCAGGCTGCCGCCGCTTCGACCTCGGCATGTGTCAGCCGGTGCCCCTGCTGCTCCCACTTCACGTCTACGGCTGCTCCGGCTTTCTCCAATATGTTTTTCAGCTCCTCGGTTTCCTGAGGGGAGCAGATCGGGTCGTTCAGCCCCGCTCCGATGAAGCAGGGGATTCCCGTCAAATCCGGCAGCCGGACGCCGCGCCGCGGCACCATCGGATGATGCAATATCGCGCCCCTGAACGAACGCTCGCAGTGGAACAAAAGGCTCCCGGCAATATTCGCGCCGTTGGAATAACCGACCGCTACGAGGTTGTCGCGGGAAAACCCGTACTCCTCGGCAGCCTGGTCGAGAAAATCGTGCAGTTCCTTCGTCCGGAGCAGCAGATCCTCCTCGTCAAAAACCCCCTCGGCAAGCCGCTTAAAGAAACGCGGCATGCCATTTTCCAGAACATTGCCCCGAACACTCAGCACCGGAGAAGCCGGCGCAATCTGTGCGGCAAGCGGCAGCAAATCGCGCTCCGTGCCCCCGGTTCCATGCAGCAGCACTAGCACCGGGGCGGCCGGATCCGCCCCTTTTTGAAAAATATGCCTCATGATTGGTCCTCCTTCAGCACCCGCACCTGAATGGGCGGCAAGTTTTTCTCGATTTGAGCGCGGTTCGCTTCGAACCATTCGGGCAGCATCAGCTTTTCGCCCAGCGCCTCAGGCTGCTCGTCGCGCGCGAATCCCGGCGGGTCAGTGGCGATTTCGAAAAGCACCCCGCCTTCCTCGCGGAAATAGATCGCGTTGAAATACTGCCGGTCGATGACCGGTGTCGGATGAAATCCGCTTTGTTCCACATGGCTTCTCCACAGCAGTTGATCCGCATCGTCTTTCGCCCGCCATGCGATGTGATGGACCGTGCCGGACCCGCCCGCGCCAAGCGCCATTGCGGTGACGTTCACGTCGATGACGTTGCCCAAATCCCCGGCGGCTTTAAAACGGGCGTAGGCGCCTTCTTGCCCCACTTTTACAAGACCCATAACATGGACGAGCAGATTCGCCGTTTTTTCCGGTTCCGTACTGTAAAGGACTGCTCCTCCGAAACCTTTGATCGCTTTGTCCACGGGGATGCCTCCGAACGCCCACCCACTCTGCGGCCCTTCCTCGCGCTCAACAATTTCAAGCTGCAAGCCCTCGCTGTCGCTGAACTGCAGGGAAGTCTCGCCGAATCTCACCGTTTTGTCAACGCTGATGTTGAATTTCGCCAGGCGCTCCTCCCAAAAAAGGAGCGAACCCGCCGGCACCGCGTACGAGGTGATCCCGACCTGGCCGGCTCCGATGCGCCCCTTGCGGGACGTCGCCCACGGGAAAAACGTAATCGCCGTGCCCGGACTGCCGGACTCGTTGCCGAAATACAGATGATAAACTTCCGGCGCATCGAAGTTGATCGTTTTTTTGACCAGCCGGAGTCCCAACACCCCGGAATAAAAATCGACGGTTCCCTGCGCGTCTTTGACAAAAGCGGTAATGTGATGGATACCTGTAGTTTGCTGAATTGAGTTCATTTGAAATATCCTCCTAAATGTTTAAGAATCTTAATATTAAGATATGGGGGTGAAAAAGGAAGCAGCCGCATTCAAAAGATGAAAACCAGCTACTTATACGTTGTCTCCGCGTACTTCCCCAGCTTCTTGAGCAGTTGTCCGGCGACCTTCTTCTCTTCCTGAGTAAGTCCGTCAACAGCCTTGTCAATGACGTCGGCATGCTTCGGAAATACTTCTTCGATAAAAGCGCAGCCTTCATCGGTAATTTCGGCATAAATCAGCCGCCGGTCATCGGTCGAAGCCTTGCGTTTCACGAACTGCCTCTTCTCGAGCTTATCGACGACATAAGTAATGTTGCCGCTGCTCATGAGCACTTTGCTCCCGATTTGCTGCAGAGGCTGCGCCCCCTTGTGGTACAGCATCTCAAGCACCCCGAATTCGGTGCGGGTGAGGCCGTTCTTCCGAATATCCCGGTCCGCGTGTGCGTTGACCCATTGGCTCGCTCTGGCGAGCGCAATATAGAGATTTAGCGAATCCTCTTTCGCATTCAGCATTCGGATCGTCACTTCCTTGCCATTCATTTATCTTCATATAAAATATCTTAAATTTAAGATACTTTATTTTCAGCTAATTGTCAACACCCAAAAAGCTGCTTTTGCAAGCAGCCGGGGTTTTCGCTTATATTCCCTTCGGATTTGCCGCTCCGGCTCGGGTAAACCTCTCCAGCAGCCAGACCAAAATCCACGCGGCGATCGTGACAGCAACCGTCGTTATCATCGTGCCTCCTGCATGCAGGAGCAGTGCCGGAATCCAGACGATGCTCAGGAGCAAATGCACCTTGCGCATCAGCGGGTTGCGGGCTTTTCTGATCATCCATCCGTACCCTGCCAGCGCCAGAAGTATGAGGAACGAAGCCAGGCCGGTATAAATTTTGTCATCCTGCAGCTTGGTAATTAAATAATAGACGCCATGCACGACGACAAGCACCAGGGCGGTCCATCCCACAAACTTATGTACGTTGTACAGGAGTTTCCCCAGCTTTTTGACGGGAATAGAGGAAGAAGTCAGCTTCTTTTTAAAACGCAGCCACGAAAAACTGACAGCCCCGCAAATAACGGCGATAGTGCCCATCAGTTTAAAAGGTTCCAGTTCTTCTTTCCGTCCGCCTCTCGGGGGCATTCCTCCTCCTCCTCCGTCAGGCGGGGCCGGGTGAGAACTGTGGGACATGGCATAAAACGAATAGGCGATCAAAATCAAGCTTGCAATGATCACAATAACAGCCGGAATAGCTGCAGTTTTGCTGCGTGTCATTTGGGTTCCCTCTCTCTTCAATTTGCTTTTTCCCTATACTATCATCGCTGCCTGAGTATTTTATGAGTGCAAACTGAAAGTTCACTGAGAGAACGCCGGACAACCCGCCTACTGACCCCCGCCCCGGCCATCGTTCTTTAAAAACACCTGCATCTTCTCCAGCAGCCGGCTCCATTCCACAGGCTTCGTATCGAAGTCGTCGCAGCCCGCCTCGAAAGCCCGTTCCCGATCGCTGGCCATCGCATGAGCGGTTAGCGCAATGATCGGGATGCCTTTCGTTTCCGGGGACTCCTTCAACAGCCGGATCGCATTCCAGCCGTCCACTACGGGCAGGCTCAAATCCATAAGAATAAGATCCGGAGACTCCGTCCTCGCCGCGTCAATGCCCTGCTGCCCGTCCACCGCTATAACAACGTCATAGCCTTTGCGCGATAACCGGCGGGACAACATGTCCCGGTTCAACTCATTATCTTCGACTAACAAAATTTTATGCATCGTCCGCTTCCTTTTCGCTTGGTTTAGCCGCTTGCCGCCCGGCGCTCCGGGATATGCTTGTCCAGTACGGAAATGAACTTGTCCCTATTGACCGGCTTAATCAAAAATTCCGATGCGCCGAGCGCGTAGCCGAGATTCTTGTCATCGGTCATGGACATCACGATGACAGGGATGCCGGACAATTCGGGATCGTTTTTGAGCATGGTCAATACGGACCAGCCATCCATTCCCGGCATCACCACATCCAGAGAGATGAGCGCAGGACGCAGTTCCTTGGCCAGGCGCAATCCTTCCCGCCCGTTATGGGCGAGGGCCGCCCTGTAGCCCTCTTTGCCGAGCACGCGCCCCATCAGTTGGAGCATAGCCGGGTCGTCATCAATGACCAATACGGTTTTGCCGTCCTCCCGCGGCAGAGGGCTCAAGTCGGACAACGGCTCGCCCATGCCGTCCTCTTGCCGCTCCAATGCGGGCAGCCAGGCGGTGAAGGCGGTGCCTTGGCCGAACTCGCTTTCGACGGCAATGCGGCCGCCCATCATTTGGCTCAGCTTCTGGCTGATCGCCAGCCCCAGCCCGGTGCCTCCGTATTTCCGGGTCGTCGACGAATCGGCCTGCTTAAAGGCTTGGAACAAGCCTTTCATCTGGTCCGGAGTCATGCCGATCCCCGTATCCTCGATGCTGAACGCATATCCCGGACGGCCGTTCCCGATTTCATGGCGGACAGCCAGCCGGATTGTGCCATTTTTCGTAAATTTGGCGGCGTTGCTCAGCAGATTAAACAAAATCTGCCTCAGTTTCGTAACGTCCGTCCTCATCTCTCCCTGGGGAAAATCGACTTCCAGCCGGTTGCCCCTAGCCTCCACCAGCGGATTGATCGTAGTCACCACTTCGCGGATCAGCGTCGGAATGTCGCATACCTCCACATAGAGATCCGTTTTGCCCGCTTCAATCTTGGAAAGATCCAAAATATCGTTAATCAGCGCCAATAGATGTTTGCCGGATTGATGGATTTTGTTCAAATCATCCGCGAAAGCCTGCTCGCCCAAATCTTCGGCGTCTTCTTTCAGCATTTCACTGTACCCGATAATGGCATTGAGCGGAGTGCGCAGCTCGTGGCTCATATTGGCCAGAAACTGGCTTTTGATCAAGTTCGCCTCAATCGCTTCATCGCGGGCTTTGGACAGTTCCGCCGTCCGCTCTTTGACCAATTCCTCCAACTGGTCGTTCAATGACCGCAGTTCCTGGTTCACTTTGCAGATTTCGCGCGTTTTTTGCTCGGCAATCCGTTCCGCTTCTTGGCGCGCCGTCTTTTCCCGCTCCAACTGCCTGCGAAGAACTTCAATTTCCTCCATCTATTTCACTTCCGCTTTCGTCAAGATAAACCGGATCTACTGATAACGCTCAAAAATGCGTCCACGACTTGCGGGTCAAAATGAAACCCCCGCTGCTTCCGAATCTCCGCCAAAGCTTCCTCCTCCGTCCAGGCCCGCTTATAAGGGCGTTCATGGGTGAGCGCATCGTAAAAATCGGCAATCGCCACAATGCGCCCGGCCAGCGGAATATTTTCTCCGCTCAGCCCGTACGGATACCCTGTGCCGTCCCACTTTTCATGATGCGACAAGGCGATCGTCCGGGCCAGCTGCAGGACGGGAAATTGGCTTCCTTCCAGAATGCTCGCTCCGATCGTCGTATGGGTTTTCATCTGTTCGAACTCTTCGGGAGTGAATTTGCCCGGCTTCAACAATACTTCATCGGGAATCCCGATTTTCCCCAAATCGTGCAGAGGAGTAGCCCGCTCAATGAGCCAGACCTCGTATTCGGGCAAACCGAGAACCGCGGCAATGTCCTTGGCCATTTTGCCGACTCGCTGCGTATGCTGTCCGGTCTGATCGTCGCGAAACTCGGAAGTTCGTCCCAGAAGTTGGAGGATTTCCACCTTAGCTTGGTCCAGCTCCAGGGTCCGCTCCTGAACCCGCTGCTCGAGCAGTTGGTTCTGGGCATGCATTTGCAAGTGGTAGTACCGCGTTTTCAGCAAATTATTAATGCGTAGAACGACTTCCGCCTTGTCGAGCGGCTTCGTAAGAAAATCGTTCGCACCCAGATGCAGCGCTTCCTGCCGGGCCTCCTGGGTCACATCGGCGGTAAGCACCACTTTGGGCAAATAATTGACCTCATGGGTGATTTCCTTTAGACGCCTGAGCACCTCGAACCCGTCCATTTCCGGCATATGCAAATCCAATAAAATAATATCCGGTTTGATATTGTTATATAAAATCTCCATTTGCTTGGGATCTGTCGTACAGTGCAAATTGGTGAAGCCTGCACGCCCCAGTATCCGCTCCAAGAGACTGATATTAAACTCCTGATCGTCGATAATCAGAAAATTGGCGCTTTTCATCCATATTTCGTCCATATATGTACTCCGTCCCCATTCGTGCGCAGTTGACTGATAATTGGAATTCATACTCTCACACACTGATTATAGGTGATAAGTAGGGTTTTTAACATACGTATATGACAAAGAAACTATGAAAAAATCGAATCGCGGCGAATCCTGTTAAAAACCGGCGAACGCTTACCGCCAAAGCCGGCGGTGCCGTTTGTTACTGCGGCTTGGCAGCTCGCAAAACCTGCGAAAACCCCCATGACGACGCGGACGTCACCCCATAGAATGACTGCGTCTATTTTCGTATAAAGTGAGCGAAAATGCAGCTCTTTGCTCGTTGGTACGCCGGCGACGAAATATTCCTGCTATTGTCAAATCGCCCGAGAAAGTCGCGACATTTTTGTTAGGGATAGGGGAACCAGTAGGGCGGGGCACTCTCCCGGTGTCGGTCGTGGAACCCCGTGTAATTGGGCAGAAGGCAGCTTGGCTGGGAGAAAACCTGCGAAAGTGCAGGTTTTTCCTATGGAATTGGCTTGTTTTTGCGAAAAACCTGCAAAAGTGCAGGAATTTTTGCTGAAAGTGACTCTGAGCCCATGTGTTCGGTGAAAAGCCTGCACTTTTGCAGGAATTGTTCGCGGCCAGCGATTACGGGCGCAAATTCATGTATTTTTGCAGGTTTTTTTCGTGCAGCCGGGCGGCGATTGCGGTTGTTATCGCCTCGCGACGCGGGGGTTTCTCTCGCTTAGGCCCGTTTATGCACAGTCGCAGGCTTTTCGCCGAACGAGCCATTTTCACGGAAAAACCCTGCACTTTCGGGCACTTCCAAGCACTTTCGGGGACTTTCGCAGGTTTCTGCGCGCTGCCACTAATGCCCGGCTCCGTCGGACGCGGGCGGGTTTTCCGACAGGTTCAGCCGAAGCTCGGTTGGCCCGAAGCGTGTTATTTCTCCTCCATTTGGGAACAAATAAAACAAAGAACTTTAAAGGAGATCCGCGGATGAAAATATATATTGTCTACGACAGCGAAAACGGCCATACCGAAGCTTTGGCCCGCTCCATTTCCGAAGGAGCCCGCCAGGTGGAAGCTGCCGAAGTGTTCATCTATCATGTGAATGACGCGAACGTTGAGGATTTGGAGCATATGGATGCCATTATTTGGGGATGCCCGGGCCATTTCGGAACGATCAGCGCAGGATTGAAAACGTGGATCGACAAGCTGGGTTATTTGTGGGCGCAGGGCAAATTAATCGGCAAAATCGGAGCGGTCTTCTGCACTACAGCCACCGTGCACGGGGGGATCGAATCTACGATGATTAATTTGATTACGACCATGCTGCATCAAGGAATGATCATCGTGGGCTTGCCTGGAAATATAAAAGAAAACGCGCTGTACGGCTCTTATTATGGCGTGGGAGTCACATGCCCGGTGGAAACGTCCCTTGCAGACCCGCCCAATTTGCCTTCTGACAATGATTTGGCCCTGGGAAGAGCGCTCGGCAACCGCGTAGCGACGATCGCCCGAAAATTCACACAATGATCGAACGACAGGGGGGACAGCGATGTACATTGTTTTTTTCATCCTCATGATCGCCGCCTTGATTGTGTTGATCATCTTAAATATGAATGCAACGAAAAGCGCGAAAAATAAGCCTGACGTTCAACCTGACGTTCCAAAAGCCCGGGAAACCGCTGAAAAGTATATCCCGGCTGAAAAACAGGAACGGATAGAGCCGCCGCATGAAAAAATCCCCCCTGCGAAGCCGCTAGCCGCACCCGCAGGCGAGCACTCGGACAGCGATTACCGGCAAGCCTTGCTCAAGCTATCCGGGCACGCGCCGCCTGACGATACACCCGGCGAACTTGCCGATCAAGCGGCCGCGGCAGAATCCGCGGCGCCAAATACCGACGAAGCCTACCGCGAAGGCTTGCGCTCTTTTTCGCAGCGACAAGAAGAGAAGGACTAGCGGCCTTGACCGCAAGCACAGCCCGTTATAAAGGCACTATAGCCCAAATACCCTCTGCCCGGTCAGAGGTTATTTGTCGTTCCATCCCGCCGCCGGCGATTGAATTTCCATCCGCGGATGTTTTAATATTAGAAATAACTATGTTGCGTTGGCGACAGTTCATATTGAGGATTGAGGTGGCGAGAATGAGCAAGCCTTTCATTGCAGTGACCCCGTTGTTCGATAACCAAAAGGACAGCCTCTGGATGCTTCCTGGGTATTTGGATGGCATCGTGCGCGCCGGCGGCATTCCGGTCATGCTGCCTTTACATATTCAGCAGGATGAAATCGTCTCCCTGGCTGCGAAATTCGACGGCTTTCTTTTCACCGGCGGACAGGACGTTCACCCCAGCCTTTATGGCGAAGAAGTCCAAACGTACTGCGGAGAAACGCAGGCAGCAAGGGATGCGCTCGAAACCGCCTTGTTTCATGAAGTGTTGAAGCTGGATAAACCGGTTCTCGGAATTTGCAGAGGCTTGCAGTTCATGAACGTATTGCTGGGAGGGACGCTGTATCAGGACATTCAAACGCAGCATCCGTCATCGAAGCAAACAACACATAAGCAAGGGCACCCCTATAATGAGCCCTGTCATTCGGTCGAAATCATCGAGGACACGCCATTGTTTACCATTGTGAAGAGAAAATCGCTGGAAGTGAACAGCCTGCACCATCAGGCTATCAAAGACGTGTCCCCCCAATTAAGAACGTGTGCGGTATCCGAAGATGGCCTTGTCGAATCGGTCGTTATGCCCGGCAAAAAGTTTGTGCTTGGCGTACAATGGCACCCGGAATTTCTTTATGAGCGGGATGCCGCTTCATTGAGTATTTTCCAGGAATTCGTAAATCACTGCCAATGAGATAACCAGTGAGCCTAAAGCAGGGCTGACATCCAGGGTTTTCGTTCAAAAAGGACGGAGCGGCCTTGGATGTCAGCCCTGCTCGCTTTTTTCGTTTTAACAGACGGTGGAGTTTGAAGGCTTGTATAAATTTTAACTAGTCGATTTAGCCTGAAACGCTCCCGAACTCGAAGGTCGAATTGTTCTACGAGACGCTGGAAGCGCTGCTGAATCAAGCTTACAATCTGGAGCTGGCTTTTGCCGAGGAATGAGCCGTAGGCGGTCAAGCAGGTACTCCCTATTAATAAATTTAGTCTTATTCCTCTACGATTGCCACGGGACGAACCCAGCCGGCGCTCGCTTTTTCTACTTTTACCGGAAAGCAGCAGACCTTGAAGCCGAACGGCTTCGGAATGAGCTCCAAATTGGCCAACTTCTCAATTTGGCAATACTCCCTATCCTTGCCGATATAGTGCGCTGCCCAAAGAACGCCGTCCCTCGGCTTCTGTTTATATGATTCCGCCTGAAGGTTGAGCGGGATATCCCAGCCCCAGCCGTCGGTGCCGACTACCTTGATGCCTTGGTCCAGCAGCCATAACGTGGCTTCGGCCGATACGCCGGCGTGAAGAAACGCATAATGTTCGTGATACAGCCGCTTATCCGCATCGCTTCGGATGAGCACGATATCAAACGGCTTCAGTTTGTAGCCGATGCGGTTCAACTCCGCGGCGAGATCGTCCGGCGTTATCTCATAGCCGGGCGGCTTTGAGCTGAAATCGAGCAGCACGCCGTCGGAATAAAACCACTCTAGCGGCAGCTCGTCAATCGTTTTGGCCGGTTTGCCTTCCGAAGTCGGCCAGTAGTGCCAAGGTGCGTCGATATGCGTGCCGGAATGCGTGTTTAGCGTCACAGTTTCCGTCGCCCAAGCCTTGCTTTCCGGAAAATCGTCCGGCCTTAGGCCGAGCACCGCTGCCGCTTGCAGCGCGCCGTCACTATGGCTCGAATACTCGATCTTCGCCGCTATCGGCTCGCGGATGCGGGGACTTATCGGCACGCTCAAATCGATGAACTTCATCACGTTAACCCTCGTTTCTTGTTTAAAGTGTTGCGATTCATGCCCATTATACCATGTTGTACCAGTGGTATTTGTTATGGGTTTCGTCATGCTTAACCCAATGTTTCAGGAGTTACAATCGCTCGATTCCGCAACCCGCATTCACTTCCATTCCCATTGTCATCGTCCGGTGAATAGGCGCCCGCTTGCACGACCGGAGGGAACCACGGAATCGGGCATGCGGCTCATGGAAAATCGATCGTCATGCACCAGCATAAAGGATCGCTTCCCCCACAATGAGGGCAACAACCTCCCGTATATGTAATTCTAGCTGTATCTGAATGAAGCACACCATAGTCAGTAACCGGTTCGACGCCCGGGATCGGTTCGCCGTCCGGGATCTCCCGCACTTTCATGTCCGACCACTTTCCGCTCCAGGAACAGATACTGCATTTTAGAATCTCTTCCGAAGGGTTCAGCGCATTCCGGATGACGAGTATACATTCTCTACTGTAGGTATTACAAGAAGGACAATTGTGTTTTTTCATGATTGATCACCTCTCACACACTTAAATTAGCATGATTCGGTAATACCATCAATACTCACAGGATGCCCTCTTGCAGCGAGCGGCAGATCAGTTGGGCGAACAAGCTGTTGGACCAGGCGAACCAGCTGCGGGTGAACACGTTCGGATCATCGGCATGGAAACCTTCGTGCATGAATCCGGTTCCTCCGTCGGTAGCTTCCAGCATGGCGATCGCTTCCAGCTTTTCTTCCTTCGTCTCGGCCGTTATGCCCTGCATGGACAACGCCATATGCCAAATGTAGTTTTGCGGCGTGTGCGGACTGCCGATGCCCTTTGCCGCCTTGCCTTCGAAGTAATACGGATTTTCCTTGCTCAGCGCGAACCTCCTTGTATTCCGGTACACGGGGTCATCCGCGGAGACATAGCCCAGATACGGGATGGAGAGCAGCCCCGGTGTGCCCGCATCGTCCATCAGGCAGTAATTGCCGAAACCGTCCGTCTCATAGGCGTAGATTGGACCGAATGCGGGATGGCGGTAAATGCCGTACAACTTGATGCCGCGGTCGACAACGCGCTCAAGCTCCCGCAGTTCGGCCAGAAAATCCGCATCGCGGAATATCCATTCGGCAAACTCCTGCATGTGGCGCAAGGCTACGACAGCAAACATGTTCCCCGGAATGTTGTAGTGGAAATCGCAGGCGTCGTCGCTGGGACGGAAGCCGGACCAGATCATGCCGGTGTAGTTGACCGGCATGCCGAGGCCGCCATTTTGAAGCGAAGACTCCAAAATGCCGTCGCCCCGCGTGAAGCGGTACGGAGACAACTCGGCGTGCCGCTGTTCCCGCTTGAACAGATCGACGATCGTTCGCAGCGCGGTTTTGAAACCGGCGTCGAAAATATCGGTCAAGCCCGTCTCCTTCCAGTAAGCGTACGCCAGACGGACGACGAAGCACAATGAATCGATCTCAAACTTCCGCTCCCACACCCAGGGCGACATTTCGGGACGATCGCTCGCATCCCAGTGCCAGTCGTTAGCTGACTCATTAAAAGCGTTGGCATACGGATCGATCCCGATGTACTTGACGTGGCGCTTGATCAACCCGCCGATAATACGCTGGAGATCGGGGTCCTCCTTCGCGTAGGGAACATAGTGAATGACCTGCTCGACGGAATCGCGCAGCCAGCAGGCCGGAATGTCGCCGGTAATGACGAAGGTCGTGCCGTCATCCATCAGTTTCGTTGCCGTTTCCAGCGTATTTGGAAAACAATTTCTGAACAGCTCCGCCAGCTTCGGCCGGTGGGCCAGCTTTTCCTCCACCTCGGCCATTGCCTCCACAATGGACTGCGGCAGCGGCAGCTTCGGCAGCAGGATGCGGGGAAGTCTGAAACGCTCCAATTCAATCACGCCTTTCTTGTTTTTGTTATTTGAATTTGACGGTTTTGATCTCAAAAGGGGCAAAAGAAAGCTTTACCCGTCCACCCGCGCCGGACAGCGGCTGCAGCGGCTCCAAATCTTCCTCCAGCGCATTCGACAAATACGCTTCGGACCAGCCGGGCTTCCATCCCAGCTCCACCGTCTCCCGGCCCCCTGAAGATTCGTACAGACGAAGAACCGTCCCTTGTCCGTCTTCCGCCGGTTTCACCGTATCCAGCACGACATGAGTGCCGTTAAACGAGATGAGCGACCCTGCCGAAGGCAGGCTTCCCGCCTTCGGCAGGAGGCACGGTATGGCGGCAGGCGCGTGGTTCAATTCCGCCGCCTTGCGCAGCGTCAGCGCTTCGCGCCAGTCGCCCTGGTGCGGATAGAGTGAATAGGTGAAGCGGTGCTCTCCGAGATCGGCCGTCATATCCGGCCATTTCGGCGCGCGCAGCAGCGACAGGCGGATGACGCCGTCCCGAATGTCATAGCCGTATTTGCTGTCATTCAGCAGGCTGACGCCATACCCCCGCTCCGATACGTCCGCGAAGCGGTGGCCGCACACCTCATACTGCGCCCGATCCCAGCTCGTATTGCGATGGGTCGTCCTCTCCAGCGCGCCGAACGGGATTTCGTAGGTCGCCTTCTCCGCAACGACGTCAACCGGAAAGCCGACCTTCAGCAGCTTGTGGGCCTCGTTCCAAACGACATGCGTCTGAAAATCGATCCGCCGGTCGTGGCGGTACAGCCTCAGCTCCTGCGTAATTTCCGATTGTCCGATTCGCCAGCGAAAACGCAGCACATCCATGACAGAGCCTGCAACAAGCAATTCTTTTCCGAGCAGTTCCGCCTCCCCGGCAGGCTGTTCTTCGTACCGGCTGTCGATGTCCCAGGCATCCCACAAGGTCGGACGGTCATGGTAAAAATAAAACCGGTTGGCCCTGTGGCCGGGCTTGACGATTTCGCGTCCCGCCTCCTTGTCATACAGGCTGACGATTTCGCCCCGCGCATTAAAGCGGATTCGGTAGTACTCCGTCTCCCAGCCTTCATCCGCCGCTCCGCCCTTGCGGCACGGGCTGTTCGCCGCTGCCGGAGCGGGCTCCTTACCGCCGATCCAAAACGTTTTGTAACCGAAGGCCGGCACCTGCGGCACCATCACCCGGACTGTGCAGCCCTGCCCGTGCTCCGCCGGTACGATGTCCGCGTCAAGCGGGCGCCCCCGTTCGTCGAACGCCCCCAGCCCCGGAGCCGGAGCCACGTCGGTCCCGGTTCCTCGCCGGGGCCAGTGCTCCTCCGCGACTTCGACAATGGCATCCCGGGCCCAGCCCAAGCTGTTGAAGACGATGACGGCCTCAGCGCCTCCGCCTTCCGCTTCCGCCGCCGCCTCGCCGGCCAGCGCTTGCAGGCTCCGGTTCAAGACCTCCGTTCCAAGCCGGAATATTTCGTTGTATTCCTTCTGCGACGTCGCATAAGCCTCCGTAATCGCCGAGCCGGGAATAATATCGTGGAACTGGTTCAGCAAAATCAGCTTCCAGCCTTCCCTCAGCTTGCGCCGGCTGTCCTGCAGCTGTTCCGGGCTTACCAGCAGCGCTGAAAGCGCCTGCCACAGCTCGGCTTCGCGGTACAGGATTTCAGCTTTGCGGTTGTTCAGCTTGTTGCGCCCGTGCGTCGTGTAAGTTCCGCGGTGAAGCTCCAGATAAAGATCTCCCCGCCACTGCGGAAGCTGCGGCCGCGAATGTTCAATCCCGGCGAAGAAAGCAGCCGCGGTGCTGTAAGCCGCAGACGGCTGGCCCACCATCAGATGGGACCGGTCGATATACTCCAGCATCTCGCGGGTGACCCCGCCGCCGCCGTCCCCATGGCCGTACAGCAGCATCTGCTCATTATGGCTCGCTTTCTGACGGTACGACCGCCAATGGTCGTCCACATCTTTGGGCAGCGTATTTTCGTTGACGCCATGATTTAAGTAGGACAAGATCGGGGTTCCGTCGATGCCTACCCAGTGGAACAGGTCGTAAGGGAACGCATTCGTGTCATTCCAGCCCAGCTTGGTCGTCATGAAATAGTGAATGCCGCCGTGCTTCAAAATTTGCGGCAGGGAAGCGCAATAGCCGAAAGTATCCGGCAGCCATTCAATCCGGGAGACGGTGCCGAACTCCTCCCGGTAAAAGCTTTGGCCGTACAGCATTTGCCGCATCAGCGACTCCCCGCTCGGGATGTTCAAGTCCGGCTCGACCCACATGCCGCCGACCAGCTCCCAGCGCCCCTCCCTGATCCGCTCCTTCACTTTCCCATAGAGAGCCGGATCGTTTTCCTTCAAATAGGCAAACAGCTGCGGCTGGCTTTGCGCGTAGCGGTACTGCGGATATTCGTGCATCAGAGCGTTTACTGTGGCGAATGTCCGGCTTGTTTTGCGGACTGTCTCCCGCGCGGGCCACAACCAGGCGATGTCGATGTGGGATTGGCCGATCATATGGATAAATCCTTCGGTATTGCCGCCGACGGACGCCGTGCTTTCTCTCAGACGGTCTTCAAGCCGGGACACCGCGTCCCCTTGTCTGATCTCTTCCGCTGCAAGCCCGACGAACCCGTCCATCGCGCGATACAGCGCTTCAATCAGCCGAACGCGCCGTAAATCCTGCGCCGGCAGCAGAGCGGCGGAATCGCGAATGACCGTCGCCGTGTACATCAGGCTTTGCACCGGCCGGTTCGCGAGCACAAGCCGGCTGACGATCGACCGGATCGGCGGTTGGATAACCGCCTGCCGATTCAGAGGATCGACCGGCTCCGGAATCGGATCGTACAGCTCGATTTCGAGCTCGGGATTGCGCCCGGTCCGCTCCGGATCAAGCGCCGCGAACGTGTGGTTGCGGTCCAGCCCCTGCCACGATTCCCCGCCTACGCGCAGCAGCCCCTCCCCGCCGGACTCGAAAATGAGCCCGATTCCGACGTTCGGCCATTCGGCCGGAATCGCCGCCACGGCGCGAAAAAAATACGTTGTCCCCTGTACGCTCGGGAACTGACCGAACTTTTCGCTCCCCGCGAATTCCCGCATGCCGCTGTATTGCCCCGGCAACCGGTATTCCGCAGCCGTAATTTTCCATTCGTTCAGCTCGCGGCTGTCTTTCCATTGACACTCGGACAGCTCGCGTATAAACCGATTAATTCGTTCCATGCTCTTCCCCCCGCACCCGTCGGCGAATGAATCTTATTCTTTAACGGCGCCTACCGTGAGACCCTGTATAAAATAGCGCTGGAAAAACGGATAGGCAAAAATGATCGGCCCTGTCGCCAGAACGACCATCGCCATCCGCGAAGTATCCTGCGGCATCGACCGCAGCGCCTCCAGACTGAGCGAGCTGTTCTGCGAATTTTGCAAAATGAACTGCATGCTCGTCTCGATCCGCATCAGCATCGATTGCAGCGGCACCAGGTTCGGGTTATCGATATAAAGCAGCGCATTGAACCAATCGTTCCAATACCCGAGCGTGCTGAACAAAGCGATTGTCGCCAAACCCGGAATGGACAGCGGCAGCACCAGGCCAAGGAAAATGCGGAACTCCCCTGCCCCGTCGATTTTGCCGGATTCGATAATGGCATCCGGGACGCTGGTCATATAAAAAGTCCGCAAAATCATAATGTAAAAAGCGTTCACCGCCAGCGGCAGAATCAGGGACCACACGTTGTCCTTGAGTCCAAGAAACTGCGTGACGACAATGTATGTCGGGACAAGCCCCCCGTTAAAGAGCATCGTAAAAAATGCGAAAAACGAAAAGAACCGGCGGTATCTGAAGCTTTTGCGCGAAATCGCGTAAGCGTATAGCGAAATCAGCAGCAGGCTGACAAAGGTGCCCACAATCGTAATGAAAATGGTGACTCCGTACGACCGGAGCAGCATATCGCCCGATTGGAACACATATTTGTACGCCGCCAGACTCCACTTGGCCGGAAACGGCTTGTAACCGTCACGCGCCAGCGCGGCTTCGTCCGTAAATGAAAGCAGCACGACAAACACAAACGGAAACACGCAAATAACCGCGAACAAGACGGCAATCAGGTTAAACACGAAATTCCAGGGCGCAGACAACTGGTGAAAATTGCGCTTTTTGAGCATAGCAGGGGTCATCCCGTTCACTCCCTTCGGTTGCAGCCGGATCAGAACAAGGCGCTGTCTTTGTTAAATTTGCGCACGATATAGTTGGACGTTATGACCAGCACGAAGCCGACCGCCGACTGATACAGCCCCGCCGCCGTGCTCATGCCGATTTCGCCCGTCGATTTAAGACCGCGGTAGACATACGTATCGATAACGTTCGTAACACTGTACAGCGTCCCCGAGTTTCTGGGCACCTGGTAGAACAGCCCGAAGTCCGCATAAAAAATTTTGCCGATCGCCAGCAGCGTCATAATGGTCATAATCGGACCGAGCAGCGGCAGGGTAATGCTGCGGATTTGCTGAAATTTGCCCGCTCCGTCGATCATCGCCGCTTCGTAAAGCGATTTGTCGATCCCCATGATGGCCGCCAAATACACGACGCTGTTGTAGCCTACGGCTTTCCACAAATAAACCAGAATCAGGATGAGCGGCCAATAGCCGGATTCCGAATACCAAGTGACCGGCGCCATGCCGAAGAGCTTAAAAATCTGGTTCAGCAGCCCCCGCTCCGAACTGAGAAAGCTGAACGCAAAATAGCCGACGACCACCCAGGACAAAAAATAAGGAAGAAACATCCCCGTTTGATACAACTTGGCCAGTCGCTTGTTGACGATTTCGGAGAGCACGACCGCCATCAGCACCGACAATAGCAGACCGGCTACAATGAACGCCAGGTTGTAGAGCAGCGTATTGCGGGTAATGACATAAGAATCGTTTGTGCTAAACAGAAACTTGAAATTGTCCAAACCGACCCATTTGCTGTTGACGATGCTGGCCCAGAAGCCGTCCCTGCTGAACCGGTACTCCTTGAAAGCGATAACCGTACCGACCATCGGCAGGTAGGAAAATATAAGGAACCACAGCGCGCCGGGCAAAACCATGAGCAGCAACACTTTATTTTTGTACACATTTCTGATAAAAAGGCCGAGCATTCCCACGCTTTGTCCCTCCTGGGGAGCGGAATTCCGCTCTTCTATGAAAAAGAACCGGGCAGGAGGCTTTTCACTCGCTTCGCCCACACGGTTCATTGCCCGCTATACCGCGTTATTTCTTGTTTGCCGCTCTCCACGCGTCGACCTGCGACTGCGCTTCCGCCATAATTTTATCGAGTCCCGCATCCTTGAACTTCTTGTTCGCCTTCGGCAAATATTCATCCGGATCGACGGACCCGGTCATCAGCGAGGACCAGAACTCCTCCTTGACGTTCTGTACGGCGGCGATTTCATTTGTCACCTTGGAGGCGTCGAAGTTGAAGCCGAGCAGCGGAGCGTTGACTCCGGAGGCGTTGAACTTTTTGAATTCATCCCATTTGTTCTTGGGGTCGCCTTCATTCAGATAAGTAATCATGACGTTGCCCAGCGAAAAAGTCGGCATATCGTAGTTTTTGGCATCCGGCAAGTTTTTGATCTGATTGTCGCCGATTTTGGCATAGTGCACGCCTTCGATGCCCGAGTCGATCATATTGCGCAGCACCGGGTCCGTGTTGAGCAGGTTGAGAAATTCCATCGCCTTCTCCGGATGCTCCGAATTGGCGGAGATCGCCTGCATGGAGCCCATAACCGACCAGTTGAAAATGTAAGGCTTGCCCGCCGGCGTCGATACGACCGGATAGCCGTAGCTCGCCGACCACAGGTTGTCGGCCATCGGCTGCGTAGCGGCGCGGTCCGTGAACCATTTGCCGGATTTGTACAGATCGTCTACCGAGGTGACGGTAGCGACTTCCGGGGACATATAGCCCGCCTGGTAAAACTTGCGCACGGTTTGCAGCGCCGATTTCAGCTCCGGCGTTTCCAAAATGTTAACGACTTTATAGTCTTTGGTATCCATATAGACCGCCATCGGCATCTTTTCGATCACGTAATCGAAAGGCATAAGCGGCATAAAATCTTTGACCATGGCGTAAGGCGTAATATTCGGCTCCTTCTCTTTGATCGTTTTCAGCAGCGGCTCCAGACTGGCCATCGAATCGACCTTGGAAATGTCGAGGCTGTACTTGTCTAACAGCTGCTTGTTGAACCGCCACACTTCCTGTGCCGGAAGCTCCTTGTTCGCCGGTACGGCGTAGTTGTGCCCGTCGACCTTGGAGCCTTCAAGGAAGGCCGGGTCAATCGCTTTCTTGATGCCCTGGCCGTATTTCTCAAGAAGGTCATCCAGCTTCATGAATGCTCCTTTGCGGGCATTTTGCACGTAATCGAACGCCCAGGAGCAGGTGAACAAAATGTCCATCGGCGTACCCGAGGCGACCATCACCTGCATTTTTTGCGAGTAGTCGCCGAAGTCGATCATCTTCATCTCGATCGTGGCATTTATTTTCTCCTGCGTATACTTGTTGACTTCCACGAGCACTTTATCCAGGTCTTTCTGCGGCGCGCCGATGGTGTACCAGATCAACTTGACCGGCTTGCCGGAGCCGGCCGCCGCCGTGCTTTTGCCTGCCGAAGCGCTTCCCGCGGGTGAACTGTTCGCTGCGCTGCCGCCAGTATTTCCACTGCAAGCGCTAAGTGTGAATGAAAGCGTTAACAGTGATGTCAGCAGCAGTGACAAGCGTTTTCTTCTTTGTGCCATATTTGTGTACCCTCCCTTTTGATTGCCTACTACCACTGTAATAAATGAAAACCTTTTCAAATAGAAGTCAAACTAAATAAGTCGTTGTATAAAATAAACAAAAAAGCCCCAGCGGAAGACGCTAAAGGAGCTCCTTATATTCCGTAGGGGATACTCCTACGTATTTTTTGAATTGTTTATAAAAATATCCGATCTCCCAATACCCGGCGTTCCGGGCGATCTCATGGACTTTCAGATGCGTCGAACGCAGCTGCTCCTTCGCTTTCTCAATCCGGTAGCGGTTCAAGTATTCCGTGAAGGACTCGTTGACCTCCTTGTTGAATAACCGGCCGAGATACACCGGGTGTATGTTGTACAACGCTCCCAGTTTTTTGAGCGACAAGCCCTCGCTGTACGATTTATGAACAACATTCATCACCTGCTGAACTACCGGGCTTTTGATGTCGCGCTCCAGCAGGTCAATCGCCGCTGCCGCCGCTTCTTTCATCGCTTCGGCCAGTTCTCCGATCGATCCCGATTTTCTTATTTTCGCAGCGCACTTCCTGTAAAATTCCGGCTCGGCCGTATGGCGGATTTCCTTCACCTGCAAGTTCAGCAAAATCATCCATTCCACCGCCGCATCCCGCAGCGAGTCGGGGGATATTCCGGGCCGCGCTCCCATCCTCCGCACGAACGCTTCGATGCCCGCCAGCATTCCTTCCTTGTCTTTGGTCATAACAAGCTTGGCGAATTCGTTCCAGTCAAAAGAAAGATCAGACTCCATATCGCTCTGATAGAGCTTCAGTTCCGCGAAACGAAGCATGCTGCGTTCCGGGTGCATCATGAAATATTCCTGCGTCCGCTTCGCTTGCCTGTAGCTGTGCGATGCCCCGGCTGCGCCCTCCTCCACGCTGCCTGCCGACAGACGCAGCCCGCTTGCCGGGGGCAGCGCCTGCATCAGCAGGCCCAGCGTTTCTTCCGTCGCGGCAGCTAATTCCGAGGCATTGTCTCCACCCTGCAGCAGCACGATATCGCCGTCCAAATCCTGAAAGATGACCGGCCGATGGCGGTCCCGCATCCATCCCCGGACGGTTTCCGGGCAAGCGCCGCCGGGCTGCTCCGGGCGTAAAACCGCCGCCTGCACGAACGCCTTGCCGATGGGCAGATTCAGCAGCTCTGCGCGTTCAGCCAGCTCCTCCGGGCCGATCTGATTGCCTAGCCAGCGGTGTACGACATGGTCCCTCATGATCTCCTCGCTGTACGGGCTCGGCTTATGTTCCGTCCGCGAAATATTCAGCTTTTCCACGACCGCACCGAGCGTATCCCGGAATTCCTGCAAATTAATCGGCTTCAGCAAATAGTTCTCAATCCCGAGAGACAGCCCTTCTTTCACATAAGCAAATTCGTCATACCCGCTCAAAACAACCGCCTTAAGCTCAGGCAGCAGCCCGCGCGCGGACCGGATCAGATCCAAACCGTTCATGATCGGCATCGAGATATCCGTTATCAAAAGATCGACGGGCACGCTCTCCAGCTTCTTGAGCGCTTCTTGTCCGTTCTGCGCCTGTCCGACAATGGCCAGCCCAACCTCGTCCCAATCGATGATATCGTACAACCCCTCAATAATGAAAGGCTCGTCGTCCACAATAAATACGTTATACATAGTCTGGCGCCTCCTCACCCGGATCCGGGAACAATACGGTTACGACAGTTCCTTCCCCCAACTCGCTATGTACTTCAATGCCGTGCGGGCTGCCGTACAGCAGCCTCAGCCGCTCGTGAATGCTGCGCAGCCCGAACGATGTCATCCCTTCGGGATTTTCCAGCTCCTGCGCCAGTCTCTCCATCCGCTCCGGCGAAATTCCCCGCCCGTTGTCTTCAATCAGGATGCGAATATGGCCCTCTTCCTTCGTCACCGAAATCTGAATGCGGTTGTCGGTCCGCTCCGGGTTCATGCCATGCAAAATGTAGTTCTCCACAATCGGCTGCAGCGACATCTTGAGCATCTTGCGCTTCTCCAGCTCCTTGCCGCAATGCAGCTTATACGAAAATTTGTCCCTGTAGCGGATTCGAAACAATTCCAGGTACAGACGGCATGCCTCCAGCTCGTCCTTTAACGTATACACGGGCTTGGGCCGGGCGTAGCTTTTGAACAGGGCGGACAGGCTGTAGATCATCTCGCCTACATCCGCGGCTCCCTGGGAGATGGCCCGCATGCGGATGACCTCCAGTGTGTTGTAAAGAAAATGAGGATTGACTCTGGCTTCCAGCGCGGCGATTTCCGTATGTTTTTGCTTGATTTCAGCTTTGTACACCCGATCTATGTATGAATTCAACTCCTCAAGCATGTCGTTGAAGCTCCGGGAAATTTGTCCGAGCTCGTCTTCCTTCGAAACTGCGATTCTGGCTGTAAAATCTCCGTTCTTCACTTTTCTTGTAAAGCGAATAATGTTATGCGTCCGTTTGGCAAAGCTGCTTAAAAACAGGGATGGAAACAGCACCGCAAACAAGATGCATGCCAAGCCGATCATGATAATCGCGTTGCGCGCCCCCCGATATGTCGCAGCCAGTTCTGTGCCGGGCACTATACTGACGACGGTGAAGCCGCCCTGGCTGTGGGTCCGCGGGGTAATCATCATGCCGTCCCGCTCGCTTGGGGCATACGTTTGTCCGTACCGCTCGCCGGAAGTGTCGAACATGACGTCGCTGTTGGCCGAAAGCACCATGATGGCGCCCTTGTAGTCGTCTTTGTAATTAGCAATGCTGTTCCATACTGCGCCGGAATCGTAAAAAACGAGCAGTTGACCGGCATTCCGCAGCGAGAACTTGTTGTTGATCGGCGTGCGGACGGTGAACATGGGGCTTTGGGGCAAACCGATGCTTTTGCGCACCCAGATGTTAGGAAGCGATACTTGACCGCCTTCTCCCAAATACATGGCGTCGGGCACATACGAATGGGCCGCGCTCGCGGGTATAATCCGGAATTGCCCGTTCTTGTGATAGACGTACATGACCTGCTCGTTGGCGCTGTACAGCACAAGGCTAATAATATCAGGGTCGTCTTCCATCTGATTTCGAAAATATTTGACCGCCTCGGAGGCCGATTTGCTTTCGTTGAAAAACCGGTCCATTCTGTATCCGATATAGTCCTGATAAGGATGCTCCAACAAATACGCAGTATTGGCCGCCAGTCCGTCATCTCTGTATATATTTCGCACGATTGCCTGTACGGACTCGTACTTTTGCTCCATGTAATTGTTTACGCTTTCAACGGCCCGTTTCTGCACTTCCAACTGCCGCTCGACGGCCGATTGCGAAATGAGCTTGAATACGAGATAAGAGCACATAATGATCGTTGCAATAGCGATGACGGAGAACAAGAGGATGAATTTCGTAAACGCGTTGTTTTTTAAATATCTATGGTAAAGGGTCCATTTCATCGTCAATCGCCCCCTATTGCTGATATGAGTATATCATGAAAGTTAGAGCAGGCGTCTGCGCTTCGCCAAATTAGCAAAGATCAGACGCCCGAGTACGGTGAGCATGCTTTTGCAGCTATTTTAAACCGTTCAAGCTACTGCCTGAGATATACCCGCGCCGATTTGTTCCCGGCATAGTCCTCCAACACGACGTAGACGTTTGAGGCTGTCGAAGTAAAGCTCAGGCTTGCTTTGGTCGAGCGGCCCCGGACGATCATCGGCTTGCTGCCCGAGCTGTACGTCGTGGCAAAAGATTTTGCAATACCGTTCTCATAGACGTACAAATACCGCCAATCTCTCGTGTTAGGCATCGGCAGCTTGAGCGTATTCCCGCTCCACGACCAGGCCTCGGCGTACGGTTCGGCAATGACATCGATAAAACGGCCGCTGAGCGATATCGGATTGGTGCTCCCCGCCGTGATCGTGACCACGTAATCGTCGCCGTTCACGGGCATATTGGCAAATACCGCCGAAGTCGAACCTACGGGGACTACCGTTTGTTTGGCCACAGGCGCGGGAGTCGTAATCCAGTTCAACGATTTGACGCTTACCCGGATATCCCCGGCGGCCCCCGCGGGATTGGTCCAGGACACGGCAAATTCGCCATTTGCCTTGGAGTCCGCATGAATGCCGGAGACAGCGGCGTTCAGATCGTAAGCTGCCGTAGCGGCAGCGCCTTCCTTGCCGTCTGCGCCGACCGGGACGACCTTGACCGTTCCCGACTTGGCGGGCAGTTTTTTGATATAAAAACCTTCGTCGTATTTCCCGCCGACATAAACGTCGTTTACATAGACATTGTACTGCTTGACTTTGGCATAATCGGTATCCAGGTTCCATTTCACATACATTTCACCCGTGTCCGCGAACAGCCCGGTGATCGCCAAGCCTATCGGCGCCGCCGGCTTTGCTGCGGAACCGTCGGAAATTCCGATGTGCCCGATATTCATCTGATAGTTCGCAACCGTTCCCGCCCCCGGATCGAAAACCAGACCGAACGCGGCGATGGATTTGCCGGCATACGGGCTCAGATCCAATTCCTTCGTGACCCAGCCGTTCGTATGCTTGCCCGTATCCGGAACAGCGATCTTGACGACAGTGTTCGGATTGTCCGCCATAATCAAACCGACCTTCATGGCCGATGAATCGTCGGCTGACGGTTTGTTATACGTGACGGACAGTTTGGAATTTGCGTTGACGTTCAAATTCGTCTTGTACAGGCGCAGGAAATTTTCGGCATTCAGGCTGCCGTTGACTACGAGCGAGCTGCCGCCCCTGAACCCGCCGATTTGCCCATATTTGAAGCGATTGTTAGTGCCGGCAAACTTGTATTTTGGACCGTAGTCGTAATCAACGGTAAGCCTGCCGCCCGCCGTGTCCTGCCACCATTGCCATGTAACCGGAATGTCCTGCAGGCTCATGTTCGACCATTCGCTGTCACTGGAGACCGCCCCGTTTACATAATAGGACAGCCCGTGACCCGTATTGAAATCCGTGTAAAAATTCGTGCCGCCGATAACGGACCGTTCGGCCATAACCGACGCGATCCCCGGCCAGTTTCTGTTGTCGGCATAGACGTCGCTCACTGTATTCGCCGAAGGTTTCGTTGTATTTTTGGGGTTCAGGTTAGGGCCGGACCACCAAAGCTGTTCGCGCACCGTCGTCATCCACTGGTAGTCGTTTTCCGCTCTGTGTCTGCTCGGCCATGCAAGGCCCATGTCTTCGTCAAGGCCGGCATGCACAAAATCCGCCCCCAATGTCGCGATGCTCAAACGCGGCACCCCGTTGCTCAGCTTGCTGCTCAATTGCGCGCCGTTCGCAGCGCTCCACCTGTTCCCCCCAGCCTCAATACCGGCAAATCCTGTGTCGTAAATCGTATAATTTGTCCCGTAAGCGCCGTTCAAAGCGTTCAAATAGCTTGTAGCGCTATTAATCTGGGTGCTGCCCACGCCATAATCGAAGAAAAACGAATTTGCAACCCGCTCTTTTTTAGCTTTATCGTATAAAAATGAAATATTGTTATCGTTGAACGTTCTGGCAAACGTATTGGCGCCGTCGCTGGTACTCAAGGAATCGTACCACTGCACATACAGCCCGCTTTTTTGCAGCACTTTCTTGAAAGCGATATAGTCCGGAATATCCGCGGCTGCGACGTTAGGACCTTGCTCTTCCTGGTTGAAAAAATAGCCGTCGTACCCGAAATACCGGGCCATCTCAATCAGCTTTTCCGCCACCGGGAATTTGCCGCTTGCATCTTTGACGAGCATTTGTTTATACGTTTGTTGGCCGCGGTCATTATTCGAAAAGAAAATACAGGCCAGAGACAGCACGCCGTTCTTGTGCGCCGCATCGGTGTAGGTCGGATTCGGGATATTCAGGATGCCGAACTCGAACCATTTTTGCTGCCAATCCGACTGGGCCAAGTCGTCGTAGTAGGCGGGAGGCGTATAAGCGGTGGCGGTGCCGTGCCAGTAAGAATAATAATCGACATATTGCCAGAAGTTAAAATGGTACTGCGCAAATTTATTCGTATACGCCGCGTTCTCGATAAATGCATTTCCGTAATCGCCCGCTACGGTGATCAGCTTTGCATCCGGGTTCAACCCCGGATTGGCTTGTGTTGCAGCAAACGGTGCGTTGCGGGGCTGCAAGGGCACGCGGGACCGCAGCATTTGCGCCCCCGGATCGGTTATCGGACTCCAGTTCGCAATGTGACTGCCGGTATAGCCATGCACGCTCGGCTGGTTCGCACCTTGGGCGCTTTCTCCCGTAAAAGGCCACGTATCTCCGGCATGTGCGGTTAATGGCAGGCCCGCTGCAACCAGCATACATGCGGCCAACGCAGCGGCCATTTTTGCAAAAACATTTTTCCCGGTTCGCTTGTTCATGTTCTCACTCCCCATTTTTGAGAATCAGGACTGTTTCGACTGTTCTGATTGTTCCAACCGCCCGGACCGCGTTAGAGCCTCACGGCATCATTCATAATTGTCACTCCCCTCCTGCACGTCTGAAAAGCCTCTGCCATCCGCCAATCATCCGGCGATTGTAATAACCATAATTGATGTAAGCCTTTTCAAAAACGGTAGAAATTAAATATTCAATGTCCAAAATAAAGAAGATATCGCCGGGTTCAGCCTGATGGCGGCCACTAGGCAGTCCCCTTCCCTTTTTCGCTGCGCCTTACGGTGTGGTCAACGAGCAGGTGAAGTCGGATGCCACGGCGAGCACAGCCACTCTTCCCCGACCCACGCCTCTCCTGCACGGGTTGCGGAGCTGAAGTGGGGGCAAGGCGGCTTGGCATGAAAAAAAACTGCGATTGTACAGGTTTTCTTCGTAAACATGGTTCATTTTGACGAAAAGCCTGCGATTGTGCAGGAATTTTCGATAAAAATGAACCAGATCCTATGTTCTCGGCAAAAAGCCTGCACATTTGCAGGAATATGCCGAAGTCAGCGCATCAACCGAGCAAAAACTGTACTTTTGCAGGTTTTTTCGCGCCACCATAGCCAGGCAGATTGTGCGGCCGGTTCTGGCGTGTGGACTTCCGGACAGCCTGCAGCTTTCGCAGGTTTTTCGCGCTGCCAGGCCGCTTCATGATCGGCTGCCGCCACAGTAAATAAGAGGGTAAGCTTCGCTTCCCCTAAACCCAAAAACATATAAATCGAAAAAAGAGCGTACGTTCTACATTTGTAGAAAGTACACTCTTTTCGTTGCTTCAACCGCTAATTTTGCGCCGTATGAACCCGGAGCGAATGTAGACGGATCCCACCAGTAAAAATAAATCGTCGAAAAATATCGAAGCAATATTTGCTTACTAAACTTGAGAAACAATAAAAAAATAAGTAAACTGGAAATAATGGAGGAGGAGAATGAATATGACGGATCAAACAACGAATATGGAAATAGGGATCAGCACATTTTTGGAGGCAACGCCGGACCCGGTGACTGGGAAAGTGATCAGCCATGCCGAGCGGCTCCGCAACGCGGTTGAGGAAATCGTCCTGGCCGATCAGGTCGGCCTGGATGTATATGGAATCGGGGAGCATCATCGAGCCGATTACGCCGGCACTTCGCCCGCTGTCGTATTGGCGGCAGCGGCTTCCATGACCAAGCGGATCAGGCTCACAAGCGCCGTTACCGTGTTGTCCTCAGACGACCCGGTTCGCGTTTATCAAGCTTTTTCCACCCTTGACGGCATCTCGAATGGCCGGGCCGAAATTATGGCGGGCCGGGGGTCATTCATTGAATCTTTTCCGCTTTTCGGATACAGCCTGGAAGATTACGATGAATTGTTCGAAGAAAATCTGGAGCTGCTGCTGGCGATCAGAGCCTCGGAAAAGGTCACATGGCGCGGAGGGCATCGCCCCGCCATCAATAACCTCGGCGTCTATCCGCGCTCCGTTCAAAATCCGCTGCCGGTATGGATTGCAAGCGGCGGGAACCCGCAGTCGGCGATCCGGGCAGGCATGCTGGGGCTTCCGATCGCATTCGCCATCATCGGCGGAATGCCCGAGAGATTCGCTCCGTTAGTCGCTCTCTACAAGGAAGCGGCCGCGCGGGCCGGGCACAATCCCGACACGCTGGCGATTGCGACGCATTCGCACGGGTTTGTCGGCGAAACAACCGAGCAAGCCGCCGATATATTTTTCCCGTCGACGCAGGCCCAAATGAACGTCATCGGCCGCGAGCGGGGCTGGCCGCCTTATACCCGCGCCGCTTTTGACGCCGCTCGCAGCCTTCAGGGCGCCCTCTATGTCGGCGATCCCGAATTCGTCGCGGAAAAGATCGTTCTGCTGCGCAAAAACTTGGGCGTCACGCGCTTCTTCCTGCATGTGAACGTCGGCACGATGCCGCACCGCGAAGTTTTGCGCGCCATCGAACTGCTCGGCACCCGGGTCGCGCCCATCGTTCACAAGGAGCTTGCGCGCATCGAGGCAAAGGAATAACCGCGGAAACAGCCTGCCCCGCCTCCATCATGGACGCGGTGTCAGTCATACAAACAAAGCGCCCTTCCTGGTTTAGAAAGGGCGCTTTTGTTAACTTTCATCACATCGTGCTCTCGCGCATTTTACGGTTGATGGCTCGTTCTACGACCAGTTTGACGGTTTTGAAATTTTCCACGTCGGTCTCGGTTTCCGTCATTTCCTTTTTGGATTCGTAGTTGATGCACTTGAGATTTTTCATATTTTTCACCGCTTCTTCAAACTGATCGTAAGATAGCGGAGTTTTGGTATAACGGCTAGCAGTGCTTCGTGCAGTTTGAATTTGGTTATACCCCGGGGCGGTTTTGCTCAACGCGGCCCAAGTGACCGATTGAATGTAGTAGTTAACCTGGGGTCTGAGGTTGCCGGAAGGAATGTACATCACGTCACTTTCGCTGCCATCGTTATTGCTGGTTGTAACGGCAAAAAAGTTCAGACAATTGTAGTTGTTATGTCTTTCATCCGAGTTTTTGATTTTCGAATACAGGATTCTCGATGTGCTGTAATCGGTAAATTCTTCGCTAAACAATTCGATTTCCCCATTCATCTCGTAAAGCTCGGTGTCCGTCATGCAAATGTACTGTACCTGAAAAGATGCATACACCTCATGATCGCCGTATTTTCTCGAGGCTTTCTTAAGATTCGGTGATTTGATGTAATGAAGAGCGATTAGTTCGGTCTCGTCGACCCCCAGCAGCGTCCGGCAAAATCTCACGCCGTGGGCATGTATCGCCTGCTCTACAGTGCGTGCAGCTTGCTCATACGTAAGCTCCCTGGCGTTGTACTCGCCCAATTCTTCTTGATGCTTGGCAAGATCGGCTTGGTAGGCTTCAAGCTTATTTTCATACTCCAGATTGAATTTCTTCATAATCTTGTCATTCCAGCGAATAAACAAACCGTCGACTTTTTTCTTGCAAATAAAATAGACGACCAGCAGCAGAAACACGACGCCCCATAAAAGAATGGCGACTATATCGGAAATGCTGTTAACCAACTTGAGCGCCCAAATCAATACGCTTAAGATCAAAGCTGTCAGTATCCAGCATCTAACCGGTCTGTTGGCCAAACTATCAAAAAGCCGGTTTTTCTTCAAAACGGGCTCCGTTTGATGAAATGCAGGGACATCTGTCGTCAAACCATGCTTCAAATACGCCAGCTTTTCGGTCAAAGGGAGCTCGTCGAAAGAAACCTCCGACAAATTTTTCAATGTGCTCATAGAATCACCTTTCGTCTAAAGTGCCAACACGGAATCAAAGTAATTTCTATCGCTTTCGTCCAGCTTGACGATTTTCAAAATCTGGTGTACCTCTTCCGCATCCAGCTTGAAATTGTTCGCTTTCTCAAGCAGCAGCTTGCTGCTATCCCCTTGATGCATGTTGAACAAGTAATACTCGTAATAATCTCTCTTGATGACCGCCTGCAAAATGTAGTACAAGCCGTTGCCGCTGGACAGCACTTGGGCGCTGTTTAAATACGACTCCACCTTGCGGACTTGGTCCATGCGGAGTACACGCGGTTTTTTCCCCTCAAGCATGGCGAGCGCCATATAATAGAACACATTGGGGTCCGTACAGTCGTTCTCGGCCAGTTTTTTCAAAATGTCAAATGAAAACTCGTAATTTTGCGCATCGATATGGCACATAGCCAGGGAAACGGCGACGGGGATATTCCCCTTGTTATCCTCGAGAATTTGCTTGTAAGAGGTAATGTACTTGTGTTTGGTCTGGCTGTCCATCCTCGCCAAGGATGCAAGCGTTTTGGGAATATACGCGGTACCGCAAAATTCGCATACCTGGTTCAAATCCGCCGGCAGGTTCGCCCCGCAGTTGGGACACGTATTCACTAAAATTTTCGCCATAGCTGCCTCCTACTGAATTCCGGCTCTGTCCAACGCCTGGATCGCTTGCAAGATTTGAGAAGTCTTCCGATGTATTTCATTTACATGTTCCTGTTGAATGTTTTCCTGATTCCGATATTGGTCAAGCTGCCCCTTCAATTCCTCGCATGAATAAACCAGGTCCCACTCTGCGTCCGCCTGGCCGCTTCGCCCCAAAACGCCGAGCGCCCTTGATTTGACAGCCAGCTTATCGAACAATATTTTGGTTTTGCTGAAATCGAGACTTTGATACTGCCCGGCCAGTTGGTTATACGAAACGATAATACCGGACAAAGCTGCCGCGACATTCCGGGTGCCGGCCTTCTGTTCCGCTTGGCTATCCGCATCTTTTTTGCCGAGATTGCCCCAAAACAGGATCGATGCATACACCACAATATACAAGACGACCCCTAGCAACGTCTGCAAAATATAGCTGGCGCCTATCTCCGCTTGGCCCGCTGCCGGAGCGGATCTCATATATATTCCAATCAGGACGAGCTCAACGACAGCAAACAATTGGGTTGCCGTAAATAACGCCAGTTTATGGGGAAGTAAAACGGAGGAGGACCTTTTCGACATAAAAACATGATAAATGCTGACGACTTCAGCGGCCCCTATCAACATGACAACGAGCAGTACGCAAAAAGAGGCAAGTGAATGGAGCGTCAGCCCTGCGACAAAAATAAGGAACAACATGAGAAGCAGCACACAGGCGGCAACGGCGCTCGCAAGTATTTTAAAATACCGGTCCTTACTCAAGTCCATCCACTCCCTATCCTAGAGATGTGCCGCATTCATGGCAAAATTTTGCCCCGGCCTTCAGTTCCTGATTGCACTGCGGGCAGGAAATGGTGCCGATGGCGGTACCGCATTCCGAACAAAATTTGGCGTTCTCCTTGTTCTCCGCGCTGCATTGCGGACATTGCTTGGCCGATTGCGTTTTTTGGCCGCATTCCGCGCAAAATTTGGCATCCGCCGCGTTAACGGCGCTGCAATGCTTGCACGGAACGCCTCCCGCAGGCGCAGGCGCAGGCACCGGCTGCCGAAGCGTGTTGTTCGATATACCCGACATCACGTTTCCGACTTGCCCCATCATGCCAAGCCCAAGGCCTAATCCGAGACCGGCATTCGCCATTGCCGAAGTACCTTCATTTTGAGCAAAATTGTTCATGATCTCGAATTGTTTTTCCGTTGCATATCTGGCATCTCCAAGAATGTCGAATTCCGCTTTGCGCTGGAGAATTCCGTTGATAACCTCCATGTCTTCGTCCGGAAAATTAATAGAGTTGACGAAAAAGTTAACCAACTCTATGCCGAATGTGGAAAATCCCTCTTTCATATCTTCCATGCAAAGCTGCGCGATTTCCCTTTGTTTGGTGCGGATATCCAGGACGGATACTTGTTTCTCGATGATGTATTGGGCCAGAATCGTGTCGACGCTATTCAGGATGATGCCTTTGAAGCTAGAAAGTACATGCTGGACGGTAATAGTCGTTCCGCCTCTTTGCGTACCTATGAGCTGGGTCAGCAGAATGCTGTAGTCATCCACTCTTATCGTGTACTGCCCGTTCGCCCTTGTATTAATCCTGACTCGATACACCGGATCCACGATCTGAATCGGCGACTCGGTTCCCCACTTCAAGTTCATATTCAATGTTGTATTAATATAATAAACTTCGGCCGTAAAAGGAGTTTCGCTGCCGAACGGCAAGTTAATCAACTTGTCCAGCAAAGGGATATTTCCCGTTGACAAGGTATGGGTACCGGGCCCGAATACGTCCAAAGCTTTGCCCTCTTTGACGAAAATGGCAAGCTGTCCCTCGCCGACAACAAGCTGCGCGCCAAGAGACAAATCTTCACTGGGATATTTGTATGCCAACCAGTTTCCGTCTGCCGCTCCGTCGTACTTGACTCTATCGATTAACGCCACGCTAATCACTCCAATTATCAGCAAAATTTAACAGATTGCAACAATTTCATACTATCATAATAACTACTAAAGTACCATATTGCGGAAATAGAATCCCGGGTTGAAATAGCTCGAAATTACAAAGAATTTGTAATCCCCCGGCTTTATTCGGCCGACACCCCGCGATCCTTAGTTGACCGGACGGCAAAATCGGCCGTTCTGCAAAAGGTTCGAACGATTTGGACGCCGTCTTTGCATACCGGGACGAAATTTATGGATATAATATCGAGGACCCCGAGTCCGATTTTGTCAAAGCGGGTACTCGCAAGTCAACCAATGATGCGAAGCGATTTGAGCAATGCGAACGGCCATTTGGTATGAACTGGCTGAATTTAATTAATTGCAAATATCAACTATTGTATGATATCATGTGTTTGGGTGATAACGATGAACGCTGGCTCTCCATATGTCCAAGTCAGAGAAACTTTGCAGCAGTTGGTTCGCACATTCGGGTCCCTGCAAAAAGACGGCGCGCAAGGCTGCGGCATTTCGGTCGCTCATAGCCATATTTTGTATGAGTTAAGCAAACGGCCCAACATTTCGCTCAACGATCTCGCCCAATTGCTTGCGACGGACACCAGTTCGCTCAGCAGACAAGTGCAGCAGCTAGTGGAACTGGAACTGGTCGCACGGATACCCGATTCGAACGATCGGCGGTACGTGGTATTGTCCTTGACGCCTAAGGGCGAGCAGGAGCAGCAGCAAATCGCCGCGGCGGTGGAAGCGTGTCTGCAAAATCTTTTCAAGCACATACCGGCAAAAAAACATGAGCAGACCTTCGAAACGATGAAACTGCTCAGCGATGCGATTCGCAGCGGCCAAAGCTTAAAGGAGCCTCCTTCCTGATTGGGAGAGGTTCTCTCGAACAAATATTTGCAAAAATCAATTATTAAATCCGGTCATTTATTGATGATCGATAATACTGAATTGAAAGGAAGATAACCCAATGAACAACGTATACGAAACCTTAACGAATCACCGCTCCATTCGCAGTTACACCGATCAACCGGTCAGCGAGCAGGATTTAAAACTCATTATAGACTCCGTGCAGGCAGCCCCGTCCTCCATCAACGGACAGCAGGTGTCTGTCATCAGCATCCAGGATCGGGCTACAAAAGAAAAAATCGCCGAATTGGCCGGCAATCAAGCCTGGATCGCGCAAGCGCCTGTGTTCCTGGTGTTTTGCACGGATTATTACAGGGCCAAGATCGCGGCGGAATTGAACGGCGAACAACTGGCTATTACCGAAGGCGTGGAATCCATTTTAGTAGGAGCGACGGATGTTGGCCTGGCGATGGGCAATGCGATTGCCGTCGCCGAATCGCTAGGCCTCGGCATTGTGCCGATCGGAGGCGTGAGAAGGCAGCCGCTGGAGCTGATCGAGCTGCTGGGGCTTCCCGAGTACGTTTTCCCCGTAAGCGGGCTTGTCGTCGGACACCCTGCCGATCATTCCGCCAAAAAACCGCGTCTGCCGCAAGCGGCAGTCTGGCATAAAGAGCGGTACGACACGAACTTGAAGGATCTGATTCATGAATATGATCAGACGATTTCCGCTTACATGGAGAAGCGAACAAATGGAAAAGAAACCAGAAACTGGAGCCAAACCGTATCCTCCATCTACAACCGGATTTATTATCCGGATGTGAAACGGATGCTGGAGCAGCAAGGGTACGATTTCAAATAAAATTTGGAAGCAAAACTCGGCCGCTTGAGCGGAATACATTTACTTGGCCGCGTGTGGTCGGTCGACTGACCGCGGTCATACAGCGTGCACTGGGAGCTACGCGCATGGGGAAAACCTGCGCCCCCCATGACGCCGTGGACGTCACCCCACGGAATGAAAATAATTCAGGTCTACTGAGTCTATTTTCGTATAAAGGGCAGGTTTTTTTCCGTTAGCAGGGTTCATTTTGGCGAAAAGCCTGCAAAAATCAGGCTGCCCAAAAACCCCCGCATCAAAGGCGATAACCACAAACTGCCTGGCTGCAACGAAGAAAACCTGCAAAAATACATGAATTTACGTCCTTGGTCGCTGGCTACGAACAATTCCTGCAATTGTGCAGGCTTTTCAGCGGGAACATGGGCTCAGGTTCACTTTCAGCGAAAATTCCTGCACTTTTGCAGGCTTTTCCCCAAAATAAGCCAATTCCAGAGAAAATCCCTGCACTTTTGCAGGCTTTTTTCCTACCGCGATGTCTCCTGCTCATTTTGTTCAGTTCCGCGACCTCACAAGGATAGGTGCGCGCCCAGAAAAAGCGGCTGTCCCTCAAGTTAGGGGCTCGCTGTTTCCCATAGCCCTAACCGAGTATCGCCCCTTCCGCCGAGAACCTATGCGGAAGGGGCTTCCCCTTTTGGCGGGAAAGCCCCTCATTTTTACAATAAACCTTCTAATTGTTCGTTAGTTCCGGTATTTTCGATTGGCGTGTATACCCTCATCACGAAGTCGCCGCTTTCAGAGACGGCAAAAGTATTGTAGCGAAATGTCAGCCGGCCTGCTTCGGGATGAAGCATCACTTGTTCCCCTTCCGAATTCCCGGAAACGTCATGCCGTCCCCACCACTCCCTGAATTCCTCGCTGCTCTCGCATAGCTTGCTAACCAATTCCTGATACCACAGATCGTTCATGTGCAATGCATACCGGCTTCTGAAATGGGCCAGCAGCAGGGTTGCGACATTATCCCAGTTGGCGATGCGAGCTTTATTTTTCTCCAGCACGAAGACGCGCCAAAGCATATTTTTCTCGATTTCTTCTAGTTGTTGAAAGTCCCCCGCATAAAGTGCTTGCCATTTGGTTCCATGCGGAAACGTTCCAGCGTTTGTCGATGACATAGGCCGGGTAGGTTCCCAACCTGTCGAGAATCTGCTGCAGAGCCGGAGGAACGGATTCGTCAGCCGCTGCATTCGGAAGCAGAGAAGGGTTCGCCAGAACGAAAAGATGGTTGCGTTCGTCGTTGCTGAGCCGGAGTGCCCGGACCAGACTCTCCAGCACTTGCTCCGACACTTGAATATCCCGCCCCTGCTCCAGTGCGGTGTACCAGGGCAAGGAAATGCCCGATAAGCTTGCCACTTCCTCCCGCCTTAAGCCAGGCGTACGGCGACGCGAGGCTCCAACCTGCAGTCCCGCCTCATGCGGAGATAAACGTTCGCGGCGGGTTCGGAGGAAATCGGCCAGTTCTTTTCGTCTTCTTTCATTATTCATAACGATGCCACCTCACCTCTCCCATCGTAATAGAATTTATAGCAGTATCCCGAATAATACTATAAATGCAGACCTGTTTGTCAGTTACAACTCAAATTATAATCGACTTGTCGCCCGTAGTGAAGGAGGAACGGAGCCGAAGCCTAAAGCTGAAAAACATAACGAATAACGAGGGAGATTGTATGATAAAACCAGACCGGAACGAACGCAGCAGCACATTGAAAGGCAAGCGTGTTATCCTCCTTGGAGGAACGTCAGGAGTCGGATTCGCGACAGCCGAAGCCGCAGCGCGGGAAGGGGCGTCCGTAGTCGTAGTATCCAGCCGAAAAGAAAGAGTTGACGCGGCCATCTCGCGTCTTCCCCACGGCGCGGAAGGACATGCGGCCGATCTCGCGAATGAGGATCAGATTCGCGTATTATTCGACCAAATCGGCGAATTCGACCACTTGGTTTTCACGGCCGGCGAATCCTTGCAAGTCGAAAGCCTCAGCGCAATGGATGTGGACGCGGCGCGCCGGTGTTTCAACCTGCGGTACTGGGGGGCATTCATGGCCGCTAAGTACGGCAGTAAGAACATGAGACAGGGCGGCTCCATCACTTTGACTTCCGGCGCCGCCGGAGCCAGGCCGCAAAAAGGCTTGACGGTCGCGGCCAGCATATGCGGCGCTATTGAGGCACTGACCAGGGCGCTGGCCGTCGAGCTCGGCCCGCTGCGTGTCAACGCCGTTTGTCTCGGGCTCATGCGTACGGAACTGTGGGACGGCATTCCCGAACAAGACCGGAACGCGATGTATGAGAACGTCGGAAAAACCCTCCCTGTTGGCCGGGTGGGAGAACCGGAAGACGCAGCCGAGGCGTATCTGTACTTAATGCGCGAAAAATATTCCACCGGACAGATCGTAGTCGTAGACGGCGGTTCGACGCTGGTGTAACATTTGTGGTCTAAGATAGCGCTTGCCTGAGTTTTGCTATACACTGGGAATAAACTGCCGATTACAAAAAGTGTGGTGACTCCCAGTGTTCAAAATTATGCTGATTGAAGACGATATAACCCTGTTTCATGAAGTTAAAGAACGTCTCCTGAAGTGGACCTATGACGTATACGGAGTCCGGGATTTCAGCAAAGTGATCCATGAGTTTACTGAAATTAAGCCCGATCTCGTCATTATTGATATTCAGCTGCCCAAGTTTGACGGCTTCCATTGGTGCAGAATGATCCGCTCCCATTCCAATGTGCCAATCATCTTTCTGTCCTCGCGCGATCATCCGACCGATATGGTGATGTCCATGCAGCTCGGTGCAGACGATTTTATTCAGAAGCCGTTTCACTTTGAGGTGCTGATCGCCAAAATCCAGGCTACCCTCCGCCGTGTATACAATTACAACACAGAGCGGATTGAGCTTAGAACCTGGCGCGGGGCTGCCGTTGAATACGTCAAGAACACCATTGCCAATGAGAACGGCTCGCTCGAATTGACGAAGAATGAAATGCTCATTTTAAAAATACTCATCGAACAAAAAAATCGCATCGTGAGCCGGGAAGAGCTCATTAAGAGCCTGTGGGACAACGAGCACTTTGTCAGCGACAATACGTTGACCGTGAACGTCAACCGTCTGCGCAAAAAGCTGGATAACATCGGATTGGGCGCTTTTATCGAAACGAAGGTGGGACAAGGCTATATGGCTGCGGAAGAGGCTGCTTTTTTATGATCGGAAAATACGTCAGGGAACGGCTAAGCTGGATTGTCCTCTTCCTGTTTCTTCAACTGCTCGTTCTATTTATTGCCGCCGTAGATACGTCCCTCCCGTTCCTGCCGATCCTTTATATCGTCTTCCTTTCGGCGCTTATTTTTACGGTGTTTCTGTTCGTGAGGTACCATAAGGAAACGAAGTTTTATAAAAGCCTGGAATCTTGGGATGAAACTTGCGATTTAGCCGCCATAGCCGATCCGGAAAGTCCGTTTGAAAATATGGCGCTGGACATGCTCGCCCGGCAAACCGAGCGGTATAAGCAAGAATCCTCATTGCATCTGATCGAACTTGAACAAGAGAAGGACGAGCTCCTATCCTGGATTCATGAAGTGAAAACGCCGCTCACAACGATGCAATTAATGATCGAGCGCCTGGACGACGAGACGCTCAAGCCGCAACTGATGTACGAATGGCTTCGCATTCACCTTCTTCTTGACCGGCAGCTGCATCAGAGACGCATCCCTTTCATCAAAAATGATGTATTCATCGAGACGGCTGCGCTGGAACCGATCATCTACAAGGAAATCAAAGCGCTGCAGTCCTGGTGTATGCAAAAAGGCATCGGCTTTGACGTCTCGCTGCAAGTCCCGGAGGTGCTCACGGATGCGAAGTGGCTGGGCTTTATCGTCAGACAGCTGCTGACGAATGCCGTGAAATACAGTGATGCTTCCGACATTATCATTGAAAGCGAGATGAAGGACGGGCAAGTCAGGCTTCGCATTCAGGATTTCGGGCGCGGCATCGACCCCAAGGACCTGCCGCGGCTTTTTGACAAAGGATTTACGTCGACGGCTGTGCATACGGACAGCGCGGCAACCGGAATGGGACTCTATTTGACACGCAAAGCTGCCGACTCCCTGTTAATCCGCATCGATGTGGACTCCAAGCCTCAAACGGGCACCGCCTTCACGCTAACTTTTCCGAAAAAAAATGATTTTATAGACGTAAGAAGCATGTGACAAAATTGTCACATGCTTTTGCGCTTTGTTCGGCGAATCGAAGGAAAAGGGCGGGCCTGTTCGAGTATGATGAGAGCATGAGCTGAAGGAGTGATAGAAGTGGCGATTTTGGAAGCAAATAAAATTTATAAAAGCTACGGCAACAAATTCAATAAACAGGAAGTGCTGAAAGGCATCGACATTAGCGTGGAAAAAGGCGAGTTCGTCAGCATTATGGGCGCATCCGGCTCAGGGAAAACGACTCTCCTGAACGTGCTCTCTTCGATTGATCATGTCAGCCGCGGGAGCATCAAAATCGAAGGCAAGGAATTCACGGGAATGAAAGAGAAGGAACTCGCCGAATTCCGCAAGCGGCATCTCGGCTTTATTTTTCAGGAATATAATCTTCTGGATACGCTGACGGTGAAAGAAAACGTGCTGCTGCCATTGTCGATCCGGAACGTATCCAGGAAAGAAGCCGATCAGAAATTTCAAATCGTAGCGACAGAGCTCGGTATCTATGAACTCAAGGACAAATACCCGAATGAAATATCCGGCGGGCAGAAGCAGCGGACATCGGCCGCCCGCGCTTTTATTCATGAGCCCGGGATCATTTTTGCAGATGAACCGACAGGTGCGCTGGACTCGAAATCCGCTTCCGATCTGCTGCACAAGTTAAGCGAACTCAATCGGAAGATCACGGCAACGATCGTCATGGTTACGCATGATCCCGTGGCGGCCAGTTATTGCAGCAGAGTCGTTTTTATCAAAGACGGGCAGATTTACACGCAGTTGATCAAGGGCGAGGAATCCAGGCAAGCCTTCTTCAATGACATTATCAAGACGCAAGGCGTACTGGGCGGTGTCCAGGCATGAGCATTACCGACCTGATTTACCGCAATTTGAAAAAGAATCTTAAAAATTATTATTTGTACGTATTTGCGCTCATCTTTAGCGTCGCGCTCTATTTCGCCTTTGTCACCCTGCAATACGATCCGGCTATGGACGAGTACAAGGGATCTATAAAAGGCGCTGCCGCTCTCGGCGCGGCGTCGGTGCTGCTTGTTGCCATCGTGGCCATTTTCCTGCTGTATGCCAACAAAATCTTCATCAAGCGGCGCAGCAAGGAGATCGGGCTGTTTCAATTGATCGGATTGACCAAGGGAAAAATATTCCGGATCCTGAGCAGCGAGAACCTGATCCTGTATTTTGGTTCCATGCTGATCGGCATCTTCGTCGGGTTCTCCTCCTCGCGGCTCATCCTGATGATTTTATTCAAGGTGATAGGCGTGGACGCCAAAGCAGCCCTAAACTTTTCATCCTCCGCTATGATTCAGACTCTCATCGTATTCGCGGCCATCTATTTGCTTATTATGATGATGAATTTTATGTTCATTAGGAACCAGAGTATTTTGTCGTTGTTCCGCGTCGTATCCACCACCGAGAACAAAATCAAGCAAATGTCCCTGTTCGAAATGCTCATCGGACTGCTCGGGATTGGCTTTGTTTTGCTGGGGTATTATGTATCCACCAGATTATTCCGCGGCGATTTCGTAAATATGAACCAGTTGTTCCTTGCCATGATCTTGATTCTGGGATCCGTCATCATCGGAACGTATTTGTTTTATAAGGGTTCCGTCAGCTTTATATTCAATGCGATCCGTAAAAGCAAAGGCGGTTATTTATCGCTCAACGATGTGCTGTCCCTTTCGTCCATCATGTTCCGAATGAAATCAAACGCCCTGCTGCTGACGATTATAACAACCGTCTCTGCGCTTGCAATCGGATTGCTGTCCCTCAGCTTTATTTCTTACTATTCGGCGGAAAAGCTGTCCCGGCAAAGCGTGCCCAACCATTTTTCCGTCCTTTCCGCTGATGATGCCGTGAAATTCACCCAAGCGCTCGACAAGGAGCGTATCGCGTATAAGACAACCCGGCGGGACGTTATTCAGGTGAACGCCGATATATCTCAAATCTCCGAAGCAAAGCTGACCGAAATCGACAGAGATAGGATGATCATCCCTATCATCAGCGAGGATACGGTTCCGGGCGCGGATGTCACTCCTGAAGAGACGCTGTTTGCCGGTTCCAGCGACGCATTGATGCAATTTATGGCGATCAAGACAACAGGGCAGGTTGAACTTAAAGGAAAGTCGCAATCCATCAAGCAGAAACTAATCGGTGTAAAAAAAGACGCTGTCGTATCTTTGTATTTTTCGGGCGGCGTGCCGGCAGCGATTGTGGATCGTACGGTCTATGAGCGGTTAGCCGGGGATTTGAAGCCGGATATTCAAAAGAAAAGCTCCGTCTATTTCGGTATCGACATTGCCGATCCGTCGTTGCTTGACAAAGCAAGCAAAATCTTTAACGAACTGGGTTTCGGCGACAAACAGGGCTATTACTCCCAGCCGGAAATCGTTGCAAGTCAGAAGGGCACCATGGGGCTGATCATGTTCATCGTCGGATTCCTGGGGCTGACCTTCCTGATTACCTCGGGCTGCATTCTGTACTTCAAACAAATGGACGAAGGAGAAGAAGAGAAACCGAACTATACCATCTTGCGGAAGCTCGGATTCACCCAAGGAAATCTGCTCCGGGGCATTCAGATCAAGCAGCTCTTTAATTTCGGTATACCGTTAATCGTCGGACTGCTCCACAGCTATTTTGCCGTCAAATCCGGCTGGTTCTTCTTCGGTACCGAGCTATGGACGCCGATGGTGATCGTCATGCTGCTGTATACGGCGCTCTACTCCATCTTCGGGCTTTTGTCGGTGCTGTTCTACAAACGCATCATTAAAGAGTCGTTATAAATTGAAGGCCTTCCTAATATAAAGGAGGGCCTTTTCTTTTATGCGGACGTATGCACGGTTCATGTTAAGATTTTTGGAACTTTCGTCAAAATACTTGATTACTTGTTATGAAAGTTAAATAATATGGTACGGGCTGTTTAAAGCTTCAGCCAACACAGCAGAAAGGTGAAAATAACATCATGGAATTATCCCAAAGCACTACCATGAAACAAACCGCTAAAAAATCGTTCCCCATCTCGTTAATTTCTTTAACAATGGGAGCTTTTGCGATTGGAATGACTGAATTTGTCATCATGGGTCTTTTACCTAATGTGGCCGAAGATTTGAATGTCAGCATCTCGGCCGCAGGACAGCTCATTACGATGTATGCGCTTGGAGTAGCCGTAGGAGCCCCAATTCTGACGGTGCTTACCCACAAAATTCCGCAAAAGAAACTATTATGTCTATTGATGGTTTTATTTATCCTCGGCAATGTACTCTCCGTGATCGCCCCGAACTACGCCGTTCTGATGGGGGCTCGTGTGATCACGGCATTGACTCACGGGACTTTCTTCGGAGTCGGGGCCGTTATTGCCTCCGGCCTTGTCGCCCCGGACAAAAGGGCCGGAGCCGTATCTATCATGATGGCCGGTCTCACCATTGCGAATATTATCGGTGTCCCGTTGGGGACATTTATCGGCCAGCATTTGGGATGGCGCGCCTCGTTCGGGACGATTGCCGTTATGGGTGCCGTGACATTGGTCGGCATACTAATCTTCATACCGCAAATCCGGCAAGACAAGTCCGCCGGTATTGTTCAGCAGATTTCCGCCCTTGCGAATCCCAAGCTTCTTGTATTCCTGCTGATCACTGCGTTAGGCAATGCCGGCCTATTTGCCGTATTTACTTACATTACCCCGCTGCTTGTGCAAATTACCGGTTTTACCGAACATAACGTCACCTGGATCCTGGTTCTGTTCGGCTGCGGAGTGACCGCCGGCAACATGATCGGCGGCAAGCTGGCGGACTGGAAACTGATGCCTTCCATACTTGGAATTTACTTCATAACATGCGTCCTCCTTACTATGTTTACTTTTACCGTTCACAGCCCCGCTGCCGCGGTATTGACCATCTTCCTTTGGGGAGCCGCTTCCTTCGCCGTATTCCCGGGGATGCAGGTGCGTATTATGAGCTTAGCCCAGTCCGCGCCGGCATTAGCCTCTACCGCCAGTCATTCAGCCGGCAACCTTGGAAATGCAACAGGCGCTTTCATCGGAGGATCGGTTATAACCCAACTGTCCATCGCTTCCCTCCCTTGGGTCGGTGCCGTGCTTGTAGGACTTGCGCTGATTTTAGGAATTGCCTGCTATATCTCAGAACGTAAGCCTGCTGTTGGCGCGTAATTGATTTTTTATATGAAAGAGCCCCGGCTTCGCTTTTAGAAGCAGGGGCTTTTTGTGACTAGCATGTTTTTGAAGTGGAGGGCAGGGACTTTCCCAGGTTCTGCAACCTAAGGAAGTCCCTTCAACGAGAAGCCGAAGCTATATCTTTTTTACAAACTCCGATTTTAATTTCATTGCTCCGAACCCGTCAATTTTGCAGTCAATATCATGGTCGCCGTCAATCAGACGAATATTTTTTACTTTGGTGCCTATTTTGACGACCAACGACGTTCCTTTTACTTTCAGGTCTTTAATGACGGTAACTGAATCGCCATCGTGCAAAACATTGCCATTGGCATCTTTAACGATTTTTTCGTCTTCGCTATTTTCGGAACCGGATTCTAAGGTCCACTCATGAGCACATTCCGGGCACACCAACAAGCTTCCGTCCTCGTAAGTGTATTCTGAATTGCATTTCGGACAATTGGGCAAGTTTGACATCGTTTGACTTCTCCATTCGTTGTTTTATCTCTTAACATACTGCCACAGTCCGCCTTAGTCGGTCAAGCCGCCGCTTGTAACTGAAAAGGCGGCTGACTATTATTATACTCTACTGCCAACCAGCCTCATATGCCTGCGTACCCTTATACAAAACCAGTATTGCCGCTGCTATAAGAATCATCCCCATAAAAGCGGGTGCAGCATGACCAAGTGATACATAGATTTGACCTCCAACGATAGGCCCAATCATTCTTGCTAAAGCCTGAATAGATTGGCTGCCTCCTTGAATCCTTCCTTGTTCACTAGAACCAACAGACTTGGAGAGCATCCCATTGAATGAAGGCCCAAAGATCGAATCGCCAAAACCAAATATAAACATTCCAGCCATAAAAAGAGGATAGAATGAGAACAAAGCCGATGCTGCAATAAGACTGTAGCCTATAATCTCCGAAACCATTCCAAGAATTGCTATCTGTTTATCACTAAGTTTTATCAAAAGCTTTGGCATTATGAAACCTTGTGAAATGATGTCTTGGAAGCCCATAATTGAAAACATAAGTCCGATTAGTGCAGGCTTCCAACTGAAAGTATCCATTGTAAATTGTGAAAAAACCGCCTGTAAAGATCCGTTGGGTATCCAAAGTAAGAACGCCGAGACAAGCAGCCTTTTTAAGTTTTTCATGGAAAGTACGTTTGCAAGCTGTGTAAATGGATTCAGTCTTACAAAGGCAATCTCTTTCAGTCTATTGTTCTTGTCAAGGCTCTCAGGCATATATAAGATTCCATAAACAACATTCAATAAAGTTATGATTGCTCCGAAATACATGGGTGCAGAATAACCAAACTTGGCAAGTAATCCGCCTAGAGTTGGGCCAATGACGGTGCCTACACCTACAACCGCACTCACCCATCCAAAGTATTTGGTTCTCTGTTCCGGAGGAATGACGTCAGCAAAATATGCGAAGATAGTGCTTATGCTCCCGCCTGTTATACCTTCTATTACGCGCCCGGCAAATAGTACCCATAGAGCTCCTCCTACGCCAAAAACTAAGTACCCGATTGCGGAACCCAAAAGGCATATTAAGAGCAATGGACGACGGCCATATTTGTCGCTCAAAGCTCCAAGTACGGGAGCCGCAAAAAACACGCAGACTGCATAAACAGAGGTCAGCAGCGTAACAACTATAGCTTGTTCTCCCGGATTGCTTGTATAAGGCTGCACTAAGAATGGGACGACAGGTGCTATGATACTGAAGCCTATTCCGCAAAGAAACACAGAGATAAGACCGAATATTAAAGCGTGTTTATCTACGGTCTGTTCTGTGTTCTGTTCATGGTGTGATCTAGATATGGACATTTCAAATTCTCCCCTCAAAAGTTATGATTTTGATTCCTCGGAAACAAATTTATTGTATTGCGACTTTGTTTCCTTGTCAACAAAATAATAACAATAAAAATGCAGCCTGTTCTCAATAGAGCCCGGCTGCTTGTGGTTTCATTTTCATGATTCAAATTTATTCCGACTTAATATCTATACCCTGTTTCTTTATTTCTGCATCCAAATGCCTGCTATACTTTTCCATGAAGCTAAGCATACTGTCAAATTGTTCCTCGGTTATCTGCTCAAATACGGCTTTATCCCGCTCTTGAAACTCTTTGTGCAGTTCCTCATGGATTTTATAAATCACTTCCCCTTGCTCAGTAATCCTAAAATAGATTTCTTTCTTGTTATCCGGCTTCTGGTAGCTTTCGATAAAGCCTTTTTTTATGAGCTTCTTAGTTATTTTACTTATGGCACCGCGAGTCATATAAAAGGCCTCCGCAAGTTTTGTCACGTTGGAATCTGCATTTCTTCCAATGTATTCGATACAATGTACTTCAGAAGGCTTATAGCCCTTAAGACTGTCTTCCATCTTAAACTTATTAAGGTAAACCATCTTGTTTAATAAGTCCCTGAAACCCATTATGACCTGCTCTTCTTTGTTCACGGCCTGTCCTCCCAACCGTTGGTTTTTAAAATGGAATTGACCTTGTTCCTCGGTATATGCTATTCATAGGAATAAAAAACCTGTAGGCGGGAAGCCTGAAAAGGGGTGCACATCCACGTATGGTATAAAAGCGCCCGGATTTCCGGACGCTTCTAAGTTATATTTTATACTGTTTACTAGACAGGTTGCAGTTCATTGACTAGACCGAGATTCCGCGCTGTTGAAGTATGAATTTCGTTGATAAGCTCCGGGTTTTTCAACAATGACAAGCCATAAGAAGGAATCATTTCTTTTATTTTCGGTTCCCACGCTTTTATATGCTGCGGGAAGCATTTATTTATGACCTCAAGCATGACGGAAACGGCGGTAGAAGCCCCCGGAGAAGCGCCGAGCAATGCGGCTATCGAGCCATCAGCGGCACTAATCACTTCCGTACCGAATTGAAGCGTTCCTTTGCCGTCAGCAGTATCTTTGATAATTTGTACACGCTGGCCCGCTACCAGCAAGTCCCAATCCTCGCTTTTGGCGTTCGGGACGAATTCCCGTAAAGCTTCCATCCGCTTTTCTTTCGATAACATAACTTCTTTGATCAGGTATGTTGTTAATGACATGTTTTTGACGCCTGCGGCCATCATCGTTACGAGATTATGCGGTTTTACGGAAGTTATCAAATCGAACATCGAACCGAATTTCAAAAACTTTGGCGAAAAGCCGGCAAACGGCCCAAATAACAACGATTCTTTGTTATCGATAAATCTTGTGTCAAGATGCGGAACAGACATTGGAGGAGCGCCGACCGGAGCTTTGCCGTATACTTTGGCATGATGCCGCGCTACAATATCCGGTTTCTGACACACCATAAATACTCCGCTTACCGGAAATCCTCCAATACCCTTTCCTTCAGGAATATCGGATTTTTGCAGCAAATGGAGGCTTCCGCCCCCGCCGCCGATAAAGACGAATTTTGCAGTATGGCGTTCGACGGTGCCGGTATCGACATTCCGTATTTTCAAATCCCACAAGCCGTCGCTAGTACGTTTAATATCATCGACATTGTGTTTGAATTTTATATCGACGCTTTTACTCTTTAAGTGATCAAACAATAAGCGCGTTAAAGCGCCAAAGTTGACATCCGTCCCGGACTCGATTCTTGTTGCCGCTATAGGTGAATTCAATGTCCGGTCTTTCATCATAAGCGGGATCCATTCCATCAGTTTTTCCGGGTCATCGGAAAATTCCATTCCTTGAAACAGGGGATTGTTAGACAGTGCTTCAAACCGTTTTTTCAAAAATGTTACATCATTTTCGCCTTGTACAAAACTCATATGAGGCACCGGCGCGATAAAGTCCCGCGGATTACGTATCAGCTTGCTGTTTACAAGATAAGACCAAAACTGCTTTGAAACCTGATACTCTTCATTCACTTTTATAGCTTTGCTAATATCTACGGATCCGTCTGTTTTTTCGACGGTGTAGTTGAGCTCGCACAGTGAAGAATGCCCCGTTCCCGCATTATTCCATTCGTTAGAGCTTTCCTCTCCTGCGGTTGCGCGCCTCTCAAACACTGTAATTTTCCAGTCCGGCACTAATTCTTTCAGCAGTGACCCTAAAGTCGCACTCATGATTCCGGCACCAATTAAGATAACGTCTGTTTTGGTTTGTCTGTTGCTCATGTTTACCGTCCTTACACGCTGATATTTGAAGAAAAAATGAAGGCGTTCTTGCTTAGGCTCCACAGCAAGGCAGGGTGCGACCTAGTCACGCACCCTTTCTGCATTAATTATAACCTGATTATAGTGTAACACTATTAATTATTGATTAAGATATCTACTATTATATGATACTTATATGCTATTTAAAAGCAGGTAAATTTCAGCGATTGACAAAAAGAAGGTTGCTGAAGGCCTTACCCCTGCCCGGATCGTGAAAAAAGTCACAATCCCTAAACTAGGAATTGCCCTAATTTAAAGAGTCCACCCACGCGTCGACAGTGAATACATCGGCCTGAAGGGGGAACACCTTCTCGATTAGAACGCGATGAACCTCGGGGTCGGCATCGATACATGCGTCGGAAAGCACCGTAAGGGCAAAGTCTTTATCCGCCGCTTCCCGTAAAGTCGATAGAACGACTCCGCTTGTGGCGATACCGCTGAGAATGAGCGTGTCGATTTGGCTGGACCGAAGGATGACCTCAAGGTCACTCCCGGTGAACGCGCTAACTCGAAACTTTGTCACAATCGGCTCGTCCGGCCGGGGCTGCACGGATTCGTGAATTTGTATCGGCGTCTCCGTGGCCGCTGTTCCGGCCCGCTTGGAAATACCCACGAACATTTTGTTTCTAGGACTAATCTCGGGATAACCTGTGCGAAATGCGACCCGTACGTAAATAACCGGGATGGCGTGCCTGCGTGCGGCTTCAATGGCCTTTTGGAACGGAAGCAGTGCGTTCTCGTTTTCTACGAAACGCGATACGACGCTGTTTTGCATATCCATGACCAACAGCGCGCTTTTGCTCTGCGGATTTTGCATAGTGTGTATACTCCTTTCATAACGATTAAAGTCCGGCTGCCGGTTCAATAAATCATGTCTTGCCGGATTCATCGCAGTCATAGCTTTATAACACTATTGTACCAATTATCTAAATAGTCAACAAACAAAAAAAGCGACTTTTCTGGCCCTCATAATACCGGATTGGCGGAATGTCTTGAAAACGTGCTTCAAAATAAATTTACATATTATTGAATCTATTTTCACACAAAAATTACCATTTTGTAGTATGATAATGGAAGTAGATTGAAAGATTTCCAATCTACTTCCGTATATTCGGAGAAATGCCACAACAATTTGGGAGGGTGATATTGATGAAATTGAAGAGTAAATTATTCGTAGCGTTTGCGGTTTCGTGCACGACTGCTGTAGCGTTCGCTTCCAGTGCCTTCGCGGTAGCGGGTCATTCGAACGTCGCAGCCGTAGGTACAGCCAGTTCCAACAGTTTCTATGGCGTTAGCTACCAGTCCTCTTATTCGTTCGGACAAACACACGCGCAAATCGGTGTATTGAAGAACAACCTGAAAGCGTGGAGAGCCTTCGGCAGCAATGAAAGCCATTTCACAGGCGTTGCTAAAATTACAAGCACGGATAATTACTTTGACCAGACCACAAAGGACAACCTGATGGTGTTCCAGCGAGTGAAAGGCTTGAGCGCCGACGGCATCTACGGCGCGGGAAGCCGAAATGCCATGCATGCCGCAATAGGCTCCTCGCCGAAAGGATATGTACGCGTGGGCAATACATCCTACTATATTAACTATAATGATACGGCCAGCGGTCTTTCCGGAGACAGCACCTACAAGCTTGATCATAGCTACGTGACGAGTTCGGCGAAAACGACGCTCGATCAAGTTGCACTAAGCTTCTACAACGTATACAGCAAGAAGCTGGAAATTAACGACGCGAGCTTAATTGACGGCGCAGACACACCGGAGCACAGCAGCCATCAGGACGGAAAGTCGGTTGACATACGCAATTCGGGAATGTCGGCTGCCGAAGAGAAGAAATTCCTCGAAATTGCTGTTGCCAACTCGAGCGTTTCCAAGGTGCTTTTCTATAAAAACCATGGCTTGACCAGCACGAAGATTGAAGTTCGTGCCGACCATGCCGACCATTTCCACCTATCCACAGTTAACTAATCATCAGTTCAATAAAACAGCGGCAGTCTAGGACCTCATTTGCGTCCATGACTGCCGCTGATTCGATTCTTAGGAGGCTCAAAAGCTCCGGTTTCAGAGAGCTCACCGCCTCGGCAAAATGGGGGTTGCATAAAGGGTCATGAGGATTGAACTTGTTCCGCTGATTCAGGTAACCTCAGTTCCAGCTTGTCCATATCCACCACAAAACCGTTTACCCTCAAAATATCCAAGCCAAGCAAACCCTTATGAGATTTAGGCAGCATCCCTACATCGACTTCAATCTGCTTGATTTTCAGGGTATCAATGATAATTTCGTCCATGATTTTAGTATAAAACGGTACGGTTCCGCCAATCCCGTAAGCCTCGTAAACGGGGTCTCCATTTTCGTAGGTGACTCCGATCTGCTCCAGCACATCGGGGCTGAATATAGTGTGGGATGAGCCCGTATCCACGATAACATCTGCGATTTGCATCGTTTTCCCACGATAAGTTACAGAAAGCGTAATCGTTAGAAGATTTCCATCATAATGAATCTTCATATATTACGCCTCATCCTCACAAGCGGGTCGTTGCGTAGATAGATGATGCACTCCTCGTTAGAAGTATGATAAACAAGCTGTCGCGGCTTCACATTAAAGAATTCCCTGTTAGCATTCTTTTCTGGTATGACCCGAACAGGAGCCATTTCCGTTACGATTTTCTTCCCGTCTTCTTCTCGGTAGTCAAGAATGGACAGCAAAACAAATTGATTCGGAAACAGTTCTCTTACTTCCTGCCATTGCATCGCAACCCCTCCTTCATTCATTGCATCAGACGAACAATGGTTGATTTCATTTTACCATATTTAAGCTCAAGCCGGATTGTCTCAAACGTAATACTATTCTTTCTCCCAGCCCCCCTGCGGTTCGACGTTCTGTCTGCAACAGCAAGTTTTTGCCTCCGTAACGAGCTTGATTTTGCAGCAACGACCCATCTTCCAGGGCGATTTTACAAGTTCCGCTTTTTTCTGTTTGTATATCCATAACGCTTAATGTCCTCATCCCATAACATATAACAGGGAGGAGGGATTATATTGTCAAATAATGTGAAACCCAAAAAAGATCCTGTTTTATCGACAGGGGTTCTGTTTAGAAATGGCGGCACTGACACTGCTGCGACAATTATAGCTAATTTAAACAAATTTAGAACCAGGGCTGTAATTGTACAAGTTATCGACTGGACTAGCGGCAAACCAATTATTATTGTAAAAAGAAGGCGTACAATTCCACCGAACACAACCGTTAATGTTCTTGTGGCTATTAAACCTTCGATAACCCAATATGAAGTTAGAATAACTGTGCCTACAACTACTGATTTGGTGACTAATTGTTTCGGATTGGGCAGATCATCCAAAACCGGGGTAAAACTGCAGACAGGCAATAATGTCTTACAACAAAATTTAGTACGAATCGGATCGCCTGGTCGCTAACATTCTTATGAGGTAAAAAAGCTGGGTCATGGCCGCGGACTGCTAGATGACCTGGCTTTTTTTCGTATGTTAAATCATATTTATTGTTGTTGAAGCGCCGCGATCACATCGGCAACTAGCCGGTCGGCTCCAGCGATAAGACCATCCGGATGAGATGACATGCCCAATCGTACCACGACCAGATGCCGGGACGGTACGATTACAACATGCTGCCCCATATTGCCCATGGCGAAAAATGCATCATCGGGCACATGGGGCATCCCCCATGGAAGACCATACGGCGCTTTGCCACTCGCAGCAAGGTTAATCCAAAAGCCAGCTCCATAGCCGGTATCAAGCGTCTGCGAGGACGAGTATTTAACCCACCCTTTCGGCAGGATGCGGTCAGTACCTACCACGCCGTCGTTCAGGTACAAGAGCCCAAAACGAGCACAATCACGCGCAGATGCTAACATAGACATTGCACCGTTCGGCGTGCCGGTCGCATCAAACTCCAGCGTCACGTGTTTCATGCCGGTCGGCCCGAAAAGCTCACGCTGTGCAAACTGTCTGACATTTGAGGCCTGACCACCGACAGCGTCGCGGATAATGCGCGAGAGAAGTATGAAGTTGCCGTCGGTATAAGCCCATTCGGTTCCGGGCGCAGCAGCTAGTTTGGCCTTCTCGGCGAAGCCCGCCATGTCTCGCTCGAGAAATGCCATTCTGGACGCAGGATCGAATCCTGTACTGGTTTGTTTAAGAGCGAGTCCGCTTGTTTGCCGCAACAATTCATCTGTTGTGATCATGTGACGCGGATCGTTGTCATTTTGCCATGCTGCAATAGGTGCCGGTTGGTCGACATTCAGTTTTCCCTGCCGGACCAGAATGCCGATCAGCGCGTTGGTGACGGATTTTGTCGCCGAGAATCCCAATAATTGCGTGTCCACGCCTATGCCGGGAGCATAACGCTCGGCCACGATTTTTCCGTCTTTGACCACAACGATCGCTTGGGTACGAATATAAGGCGGTTGCTCACGCTCTGCAAAAGCTCGGTCGAGCGCGGCGGCAAGTTGTTCGTTCCTAGGCACAACCACGGCGGGTCCCGCTATTTCAGGAGCTAGCGAATCCGATGGGCCGGCTGTGGAACTAGAATCAGCAGTTGCAGCCAGAGTAACGTCCTCGGGTGTATGCACCAACATGCATCCCATCCCATCGCCGTACACCGCCTGTGTTTTATAAAGTCCTGCGATTGTCGTTGTTACATCCAGCTTTTCATGGTCAACGTTGATGTGAATCAAACTGCTGATGAGACTGATGGCCCCTTCAGGCTTGACCATGTCCGCGTAAACCTGGTTGGAATCCATGCCCGAAACAAAGGTTCCGGAACAAACTTCTTTGCTGGTATAACCCGAAGCAACCATCAACGGCTGATAAAGCACAAACCCTGAGCTAACGATCAGCGTTAAAACGGCCGCGATTGCCAGCAAAGTAAATCTGCGTTTTCTTTTACTTCTAAAAAGTATCGCCAGTGGGCTAATTTTGCGGAATTTCATTTCGCGATCAACTCCTCATACTCCAATGTATACGGCGTATACCTGTCAACTTTCCTGTGTTATAATATTGTTACACTTTTTCTTTCGGGGGCGTCGAACTGTGGTCCACAATAACAATGATCAAAAACTTGAAGGTACCCATAATCGGAAAGGCCCTGTCCGCCTTAGTCGAGAGGCTATCGTGGGGCTGGCATTGAATATTGCGGATACGGAAGGAATCGAAGCGGTCAGTTTTCGGCGGTTAGCCCACGATTTCGGCGTAACACCCATGGCAATCTATCGGCATGTGCGCAATAAGGATGACCTTTTAGACGCTATGACCGAACATATGCTGGCTTCTTTCGATACCTCGGCAGTAAATGAGGCGGATTGGCGGGAACAGGTGAGGGGGTTGCTTTACGCTCTGCGCCGGGTGCTGCTCGTGCACCCATCGGGCAGAAGCTTGCTGTCCAGGCGATCCCTGCCTTCTACGAACAGGCTCAAGATTTTCGATACTTCGATTGGCATCCTCCGCAGCGCCGGCTTCGAGCCCCAAGAAGCATTCTTGATTTTTGAACATTTGCTAAATCAAGTGGTGTCTCTGGTTGTAACGGGAGATGGTTTCGTACAAGGCTCGGAAGAAGAGCGCCGGGTATGGGGGGCTAAATTGCTGGAGTTCTATGGAGGCCTTCCGCAACAACAATATCCTTGGCTCGTTGAAGTTGCCCCTGATATTGCGGCTTGCGTCGATACGGATCGTCACTTCAAGTTCGGTACAGATCTCCTGTTGGCAGGAGTGGAGGCAATGGCGGCGTCCAAACAAGCAAAAAATCCCTCTTCAAAAGTACGGGAGTAGCTGCGTTGAACAGGCTTATCCGCTCTTGACCAGTCCCGCTGCCCTGCCCGATTCATCAAAAAAAGAGCAGCCTGCCGCCGCGGCAAACTGCTCCTTTCTTCGTTACTTCATTCGTTTAGAAATCGGATGATCTTCATTTAACTCCAGCAAATCCCACAAATTCCCGTATAAGTCCTTAAATACAGCAACCATTCCATATGGTTGTTCTTTAGGTTCTCTAACAAATTCTATTCCCCTTGAAACCATCTCATTATAATCTCTCCAAAAGTCATCGGTGTTTAAAAAGAGGAACACCCTACCACCCGTTTGATTCCCGATGAATGGTTCCTGTTCAGATTTCGATGCTTTTGCCAATAATATTGTAGTCCCAACCGAACCGGGGGGTGAAACTACTACCCATCGTTTATCTTGCTCGGGCTGATATGTATCTTCAACTAATGTAAAATTCAGCTTTTTTGTGTAAAACTCAATTGCCTCATCATAATCTTTTACAACTAGAGCGATATGAACAATGGATTGAATCATTTTTAACCCTCTGAGTTCTCTAGATTTTTGAAAAAAATGATTTTATGATCGATTTTCTCCAGCGTGTTTTCAAGTTCCTTCATTTGATCTATAACATTGCTGCGATAGGTCTCCATGAATTCCCGTCGTGCTGTTATGGTGGAGACTTCACTATTGTTCAAAGCGGCAAACTGCTGCATCTCCCGAATGGGCATCCCCATTGCCCGAAAGTATTTGATAACTTGAAACCATGCGATATCGGACTCCGAATACTGACGATATCCTTTTTCGTCCCGTTCGACACCGTTAATTAAACCGATTTGCTCATAGTATCGCAATGTGTGGATGCTTAATCCGGTCTCTTCAGAAACTTGTTTGCTTGAAAATTTATTTTTCATATTTTTATTATAACATTGATTCGAACTGTATTGCTATCGAGTGCACTCTATACTTTATCATTTCACTTGAAAGTAATGATTTCATATTAGGAGGTATTCATTATGCGTGTTTTTGTCACCGGAGCCACCGGATTCATCGGATCTGCTGTTGTTGACGGGCTCCTCGCTGCAGGGCATCAGGTCGTCGGGCTTGCCCGCTCCGACAAGGCTGCCTCGGCATTGAAAGCCGCCGGAGCAGAGGTGCATCGCGGTGCCCTAGATGACCTCGACAGCCTGCAAAATGGCGCTGCCGCTGCGGACGGCGTCATCCATCTTGCCTTCATTCACGACTTCTCGAACTATGCGGCCGCCGCCGAGACCGATAGGCAGGCGATCGAAGCCATCGGAGCAGCGCTTGAGGGCTCCGACAAACCATTCGTCGTCACCTCGGGGACGCTCATGCTCTCGCCGGGACGTCTCGGGACGGAAGAAGACACGCCGATCCATACACCGCGGCACTCCGAGAAGGCCGCGATCGCGCTGGTTGAGCGCGGGGTGCGATCTTCGGTCGTCCGTCTCGCACCGTCCGTGCACGGTCTTGGCGATCATGGCTTTGTCCCGGCGCTGATCGGCATTGCTCGCGACAAGGGCGTCTCCGCCTACATCGGCGACGGGTCCAACCGCTGGCCGGCTGTGCATCGCCTCGATGCGGCGCGCCTGTTCCGGCTGGCGTTGGAAGCCGCCCCGTCGGGTTCACGGCTGCACGGTGTCGGCGATGAGGGCGTGCCATTCCGCGACATCGCCGGCGTCATCGGCCGCCACCTGAACCTGCCGGTCGCCAGCATTTCCCGCGAAGAGGCAGAAGCCCACTTCGGCTGGCTCGGTTCCTTCGCGTCGGCCGACAACCCTGCGTCGAGTGCAAAGACACAGCAACTCCTGGGCTGGAAGCCGGTGCACCTCGCACTGATTCCGGACCTTGAAGAAGGTCACTACTTCAAGAGTTAAACCACCAAAAAATGTGATACAGGGCGATTTTCCGGTACTTGCCGGGGGATCGTCTTTTCCTTTGCTTTCGGATTTGCAGTGGCTTATGGAGCAGCTTGTGGTACAGGCTTAGGTGCAGTAACCGCGCTTTCTTGCGGTACAGGTTTTGGTTCTTGAGCCGCAGTGTTTCGCGGTCTACGCTCTGATACAGGAACTACAGCTTCTTGCGGTACAGGCTTTGGTTCTTGAACCGCAGTGTTTCCCGGTGCAGGCTCTGATACAGGAACTGTAGTTTCTTGTGGTTTAGGCATTTGTGCAGGAGCCGCAGCTGCTGCCGGTGTTGTTTCTGCGTTTATGGACTCCGACTTTGAACTCGCAGGTTCGCTGGAAGCGCTGGAAGCGCTGGAAGCGCTGGACTTCGTTCCAACCGCTGCATCAGGTGCCGAATTTTTATCCGGTTTAGGCGAACTTGGGTCGGAAGTTGCCACAGTCTTTTGATCGGATGCCGACGCATTCGACATTTGCGCCGGGGGCTGATCTATTTTTGCATTCGTCAAAGAACATCCGCTTATGAGTAGAATGGCAGCAAAACCAACGAACGACCAGCGATATGAATGACTTTGAAAATATTTGATCATGATAATTCTCCTTTTCAGCTGTGATTTGCCCCCTGATACATTGACATTGCCCGGCACCCTTACAGGAAGCGCATGTTTTTCTAACAACTGAATGAGCGTATAACCGTAATCCGAGCGTTTTTCCGGTTCGAGATAAGTAAGAGCCAGAGCATCGCTTGCGATCTCCTGGTCTTCGCGCATACGATGATAAGCGTACCAAAGAATCGGGTTAAACCAATGAATAATCAACAGGATCTGCATCAGCCAATTCATTCCGATATCATTGCGCTTACAATGTGCTAATTCATGCAGGAAGATGTGCCGGAGTTGCTCCTGCTGTAAACTGTCCAGGACGGCTTGCGCCATAACCAATCGGGTGTTCCAAAATCCAAACAACGTTGGCGAGGCCAGTTTGTTCGATACAACTAGAGTGACAGGTTTACGAACCGACATTAGCGTTTGGCAATGAGAGAACAACTGCAGGACCCCGATATCAGTTAACGGCGTCGTCTCTTTCGTTATTTTCGAGGCAAATTTCCGGTTGATCACAAACGTATACGCCCCGAATATGCCGGTCCCAAGAAGCCATATATACAAAGCGTACCGATAAAAAATGTTTGCAGTTGTTAATTCCGCAGCTACAGCTTCCCCGTCTGTGACTATCTGAGCCGTTGGATTGTCGTGAATGGTATGAGGGTAGGGTATCCAATTATAAATGCTTAACTCGCTCTCAATGCCCCAAGGCAGAAGCAGTCGTACAATCAATAACAGCCACATCAAGTAATGCCATCTGGGCTTCATTCGTTTATTCAGGATACGCTGTGTCAGCAGGATCAGCACGACCGTAACGGCACCCATGGCAGATACCGACAAAATCCAATTAAAAAGATGCACGAGGAGTTCGTCTATCCGGTTCACTTTCACCCTTTCCTTTCATGAATCAAAATGGAGTACTCCAGTAAACGTAAACTACCCGACTCGGCATATTTATCATTTCGTTTTATCTTCAAGGATGCTTTTCAGTTCTTTAATGTCTTCCGCCGATAGCTGCTCTTCCTTCAAATAATGAACAAGCATCGGCTTCAAAGCACCGCCATAAACCCTTTTTAGAAAGGATTGTGTTTCGGATTTCACACATTCACCCTCAGAAACTAATGGGAAATAAGCATAGACTCTGTTTTCTTGCGAAAACGATATCGCTTGCTTCTGGGTTAATCGGTTCAACAAGGTTCGAATCGTTTTGGGCTTCCACTCCGTCCGATCCTGCAGCGCCTCAATCACATCATTAGCCGTGCGGGGCGACTTGATCCATAGTATCTTCATGACTTCCCATTCTGCATCGGTTATGTGGGGTACGGTTTTCACATGCTCACCTCCTGTCCCGCTTTGGATTACAACCGTAATACAAACTTGATATTACATGTGTAATCCACATTTGTCAAGCTAGGGTGCTCACTCATGCGTTCCACAACGACATATGTACCTGAATTTGTGAAAAAGCAACAGGAGCTGCCGCGGCAGCTCCTTCTTAAGTCCTGAACATATTCCTAGCCGGTGATTTGTCCGCTTTGACCGATACGGAAAAATAACTCATCTCAACGGGAGAGACGGGCCTTGGTTTCGGTTCTCCCATCGTTTTCTTTGACATGCCGTTCTGGCTTTCATCCGACCAGTCCCGGCGGTATCTCCCCTCCTCCAGCTTCATGTCGATAAAATCGACGACCTGCTGCAGCGAGGCGATTTGACTGACGATATTTTCCCGGTGGCTCCTTAAGCGCTCCACCAAATCGGGATAATCCGCGGGATCGGTGTCGGCGGAAACCGCCAAAAACGGCCGCATTTCCTCCAGGGGCAATCCCGTTTTTTTCAAGCAGGATATCAACCGGATCGTATTGATGTCCACCTGCCGGTAGACGCGGTGCCCGTTGTCCTTCCGGTCCGCCCGGGGGATAAGCGAGATCTTTTCGTAATAACGGATCGTATCCTCGGAAATGCCGGTTTGCTCGGCGGTTTGCTTTATCGTAAAAGTTTGCTCTGCCTTCACCCTGCTCCCTCCCGGAAATTGCTTTTTTTGTGCATTATACATCTTGGAGCTGGCTTCAAGTCAAGTCTCTTATCTTTTGGACAAAAACTTTGTTTTCGCGCCTTGACTTGGAGCCGACTCCAAGTTCTACAATGTTCGCTATTAGGGGAAAATATCCCAACTTCAGGAGGAGACGTGCAATGACCACGAACCAACGCGAAAATATCGCACTGATTACGGGTGCAAGCGCCGGGATCGGGTTGGAATTAACCCGGAAATTACTGTCGGAGGACTGGCAGGTGGTCGCTTTGAACCGTTCAGACTTTCCGGCGGACGATATGAAAATCCAAAAAGCCGTCAAGAGCGGATGGGTTCGTATTTATAAAATAGCGGATCTCGCCGATTATTCCGGCTTGAGACGGACTTTGGAAGAGATCAAAGGTAAAGAGCAGCGGATCGATATTTTGTTCAACAACGCCGGTGGGAGCTTTCACGAGCTGAGCTATTCGAAGCAAGGGCGCGAGAGCCATTATGAGCTAATGACGGTCATTCCGTATATCATTCTGATGGAATTGAAGGAACTCCTAACAAACGGCCGCTTAAAAACGGTGATCAATACCTCATCTTCAGCGCTTAAATTTACGAAAGAGTTTAACATTGAAATCCTGGAGCGCCCCAAAACCTTCCGCAAGTTGATTGGTCCTTACGCCACCTCAAAGCTGGCGCTTTCGTTGTGGACTCAGGCCATCGCACCGCAGCTCGCCAAGGACGGCATCAAGATCCGCAGCGTTGACCCCGGCGGCAACAATACGCTAAGAAAAGGGAAAAAATCCGGGCTGCCAATTTTGGTTAAACCGCTTATGAAGCTGTTTTTCCCTCCGCCTACCCATGGCGCCAACCAGCTGTATGAGGGTGCTCTCGGGGAACACCGTGATGAGACCGGCGTTTTTTTGCTGAAAGGTCAGGTTGCAGATTTAAAATTTAAAGATCAAGCGCGGAACGTTTTGGAGAGGATTCATGCGATTTACAAACACGAATTTCTTGGTGACACCTCCCATCCGTCTTAAACGAATGAAGAGGTGTACGAAGTAGGGCCGCAAGGTCGAATTCAGTTTAATCCTCTCGGGACTTCTGAACCAAACGTTTCGCAGCATTGCGGTCCGTGACCTGAAGCTTATTTAAAATGTTCGACACATAGTTGGCCACCGTTTTATTGCTAATGTGCAGCCGGGCTGCGATCTGGGCATTGGTGTCGCCTTCCGCGACCCGCTCCAAAATTTCAATCTCACGTTTGGTGAGCTCCGCAAAGGTTGGATCATCCGCAGGTACGGTTTGGGCCTGAGAGAAGTAGCGCATCATCCGACCGGCGATATCCGAGCTGAACACAGCTCCGCCGCTGCCTACCATCCGTATGGATTGCAGCAGCTCATCCTCATCGGCGTCTTTCAGCATGTAGCCTTTGGCTCCGTACCGCATAGCGGTAAATACCGATTGATCATCTCTAAACATCGTCAAAATCAAAACCTCGATTGCCGGATGCCTTTCCTTGATCAGACGCGTCGCCTCAATACCGTTTATGCCGGGCATGCGAATATCCATAAGCACAAGGTCGGGCTGCAGCTGCGCAGCAAGTTCGAGTGCCTCTTCCCCGGATGCCGCCTCCCCGACGATTTCCAGATCGTCCGTGGTGCGCAGCAAATTCCGTACTCCGCTGCGAAATAACGGATGGTCTTCTGCAATGATAATTCTCAGTTTCATTCCCCTCCTCGTATCAAATCGGCAGCACGGCCAGCACGCGTGTACCGCCGCTCTCTATCCGTTCTATCAAGCAATTTCCGCCGAGCTCCGCGGCCCGCTCCCTCATGGAAACGAGCCCGATGCCTCCCTTGCCGGAAAACCGCTGCGCGTGAGACGGCTGCAGACCCTTGCCGTTATCCGTCACCTCCACCACCAATTGCTGCGCTGCCGACACATGCAGTTTGACAGTGCAAAGGGTCGCCTGACTATGCTTGAGCACATTGACCAAAGACTCCGTGACAATGCGGTAGGCAGCAACCTCCACCGCTGCCGGCAATTCCGGCAGCGGCGGCGGCTCGATCAGGCGGATATGGATCGGCATGGTGCCCTCTTCGTCGGCAAGCAGCTTTGCCGGCTTATTCAACTCGCTGATCCTCTCTTGGATCGCGCTGATCAAACCGAGCTCGTCCAGGGAAGGCGGGCGCAAGTCATGCACGAGCGTTCGAATTTCTTCCACCGTCGCGCGGATAACCTTCCGGAGATCGGCCAGCATCTCGATCGCAATCTCAGGCTGCTTGACCACATATTTCTCCGCCGTAGCAACATTTAACGCCAGCGCCGCAAGCCGGGGAGCGAGATCGTCGTGCAAATTTTTGCGGATTTGCCGACGCTCCTCCTCCCGCGCCAGCACCAGTGTTCCCCTGGATTCCTGCAAATCCTCGGCCAAAAGCTTCATCCCCAGCGTCATATTCACAATTTCGACGATTGGCCCTGCCTGATGCACCAGCACATCCAGAAACTTGTTATCTTCCGATGAAAAGGCTTCACCCGGAGAGCGCCTGGACAAGATGAACGTACCCAACTGCTTCCCGCGGTGAATGATAGGAAAAGGCAGCACCTCGTGGGTCGGCTCTCCGACCGCGGCGACGAGCGTATCCTGTCCTCCCACTCCGATCGTAATACCCGCATACGGCAAGCGCAGCGACTCCTTTACGGTAGCAGCAAGAGCCTCCAGCATCGCTTCCGGCGCAAGCGGTCTGACCAGTTGGCTTCCCAGTTCCAGCAAAACGGCATAAGGGTCGTCGTGCCGTCCTTTCATCATCAGGTTAACGAGCCTTTGCAGTTTTTCCTTCAGCGGTGCGAAGGCGACCGCCACCACCGCCGTAGCCGCCAAGGAGACGAACAAGTTATCCCTGGTCTCGAATAACTGGCTTAAATAAAAGACTGAGAAAATATAGATCGCGGCGACACAAAGGGATAATGCCCCATATACCAGCGTGCGGTTAACCAGCGGGTCGATGTCCCACAGCCGATGCCTGAGCACAGCCAAAGTCAGCGTAAACGGGATCGCTAGCAAGCTTAGATTAAGAAACGCGTTAAGATACACGTAGGTTAAGGCGCTTCCATCATTCAGGCGCGGATTAAACAAAATGCTCATCCCGACAAATCCGATCATGCCGATAGCGAGTCCATACACGACCCATTTGGTTTGCTGGCGCTGCGCCGGCGAGGATACTTTGCGAAACCGGTATATTTGCGAATAGATCAAAATCAGCGTTGAGGAAGTGTACCACAATAGCTCAAGGTAAGCGGAAATGTTGAATTCTCTCCAAATGCTGCCGTGGTTAATAAAGCTGCCTACACCAACAACCGTTATGACGATAAAAACCGCTACGGTCCATCTGGGCACGAACGAACCGTTCGGAAAGAGCAGGAATAGCAGCGATAATCCGATCCAACCGAAAGTGGCCACAAGTGTAAACCACCACTCCTGCAGGACGATGCCCTGAAAAGCGACCGAGGTAAGCGAAGGGAACGAGGTACCGAACGAGACCATGGCCCAAGCGGCCAGAACCGCCATCGGCTCGCGATAACCCTTCCAAAAAATGAGCAGCGCAGCGCCATAATAAACAAGGGTAAAAATAACGTCAATGCATACGAAGATGACGGCGTACGTCTCCAGGCTCATGTGAGTGGCTCCCTCGTTACCGAGAGGCATGGCCGGAACCCAGGCGCCGCAGCCGTTCATCATACATGTCGAAACAAGCCATTGGTAATATTTTGGTATGCCCGTCGTATACAGCACGACAGTTATCAGGCAAAATACGGCCACCAGAAGCTGCAAACAAAGCAGGATCCATTTTGTTGGCAGCCGGTTTGCCGGTTCATCCATCGGATCGGCGATCCGTGCCGGTGTTTGCGGCATAAGTCCCCTCCGCTTTTAACTAAAATCTACCTCTATTATAACGATCCTCCTGCGGCTTGAATATGCGAAATGCGCAATTTCCCGGCCAACTTCCCGGATTTCCCGAAAATGTCCCGTTCCGGTTTCCCTGAACATTGTGACGGCTCTCTCTGTTTCCCGTGCTGTTCCGCGGCTTATAATTAAGCGCATCGACGTTTTGATCAATGAAACAGGAGGCTGTATGGATATGAGTGAAAAACAAGTGATTCGATGGTTGGGCATGATTTGTTTACTGGCGGGAATCGTACGTATGGGGATGACGCCAAGCTCTCTGATCTGGGGGACGGATAGCGCGCCGGAACTGATCTTCGGATTCGTTGCCTGTATTTTGATGTCCGTCGGCACGATAGCCACGTACATGGTACAATCGAGAGAAACCGGTGTCATTGGATTTATTACCATACTTTCCATCATTATCGGCAATATCGTGACATCCTGCCTGGTCTGGTCTTCCATGGAGTCCGTCAAGCCGGAAATGAATCAAGACGGAATCATTTTCGCCGTTTCCCGTTCATTTGCTCTTTTCGGTTTTACAGGAGGCACGCTGGTGTTTACGTTTTTAACGTACAGGGCGAATGTGTTTCCCCGCTGGATCGCGGTACTGCTAGTACTGATGCTGGTCTCGATGGTACTGCCTGTCGAAGACAACAAATATTTTGCTTTCTTCTGGGGGCTAACGTATGTTGGGATGGGTTACGTCATTTGGACAGGCAAATTGAATTCGACGAAAGGGTACGCGGTTCGTTGATCCGGAAGGATAACATGTTCTTAGCCCTGACAGGAACGTTTAATTAAAAAAGGAGCAGCCTGCCGCGGCAAACTGCTCCTTATTTCGTTAAACTCTCGTATACGTTAAGTTTAGTAACTTTCTCCGTTAATTCATCGAGATTCTGTCTGACGCAGCTAATTTTTGTTTTTTTCGGGACCATATCACTACTGGAATTAGTAAAAGTGCGAGTCCACCACCGGAAAGCGAAAGCGTTGCGAAACTGGAATGTGCTGCAACCATACCGGATAATGCTCCCCCCAAAGCCCCTGCCAGCGCTATTAACACATCAATTGTTCCTTGAGTTTTTGCACGAGTTGCCGGATCAGTTGCATCTACTATAAGTGCGGTTCCACTGATCAAGCCCAAGTTCCAGCCGAGCCCCAACAAACCAAGAGCAATAATAAGGACCAACATAGAATCAACAGGCGCTAGAGCCGCAACAATGCCGGCAGCTAGCAGAACCCCACCCGATGCTATTGACATCGCTGCGCGACCGATCTTATCGACAAGAATGCCTGTAATGAGGGAAGGGAAATACATTGCGCCAATATGGATGCCTATTACTAATCCTACATCCCCTAAACTATGTCCGTGGTGCTTCATGTGTATAGGCGTCATTGTCATAATTGCGATCATAACGATTTGAGTTAAGATCATTACTGTTGCCCCGACAATTAAGCTTCTGTTGTTTTTTTTATGTGTATTCGTTTGTGCTGCTGTTGACTGACTCAATTCCGATTGTGCTCTAAATATTGCCTGTGCTACAACGAAGGGGTCCGGACGGAGGAAAATAATAAATACTGCTCCGGCTAGAATGTATGCTCCAGCAGCTAAAATAAATGGACCTGCAAGGGCCGGGACACCGATTGACGTTGCAAAATGGCCCGTTACATCAACCATGTTTGGGCCTGCAACCGCACCAAACGTAGTCGAAACCATTGCTGTGCTAATTGCTTTTGCTCGTTGGTTAGGCTTAGCCAAGTCTGTACCGGCATATCGTGCCTGCAAGTTTGTTGCAGTCCCTGCACCGTATATAAATAGAGAAGCGAACAAAAGAATAACACTGTTATTTACTGCGGCAAAGATTACCCCTATTGCCCCAATACCACCTGCCAAAAATCCGGCGGCAAGCCCCCACCGGCGCCCGTGAAGTTGTGAAAAACGGCCCACAAGAAAGGCTGCCAGAGCCGAGCCAAGAGTGAACAAGGCGGCAGGTACACCTGTTAAACTTTCCGTTCCCAACATGTCCTGGGCAAGAAGCGCGCCTACGGTTACCCCGGCAGCAAGGCCTGCGCCGCCAAATATTTGCGATATGACTACTATCAGTAAGGAGCGCTTAAATAATTGTTGCTGCATATCTGGAGAATCGACGTAATCTCGAATATTATGGGGTCCATGCTTCATCGCCTAGAACCACCTTTCTCTCTACATAACGCTTCCATTCGTGCACCCCTTCTTCTAAATGGGAGGCTTGTATGCCTTTGCTTTTCAAAATTTCAACTGCTTGTAAAGACATTAGACAATAAGGGCCACGGCAATACGCTACAATTTCTTTATCGATCGGTAAAGACGCCAGATGGTTCTCTAGTTCATCGATAGGCATAGATATAGCACCTGGAATATGGCCCATAGCATATTCATCCTCTGGCCGCACATCTAATAACAAAACTTCCCCTTTTTCCATCCGTTCCATAAGCTCTTCCAGAACAATTGGTTCCATGCTTGCATGATGTTGCAAAATTTCAGTTTTTAGCCGTTGTATTTCTATTAATTGCTTTTCGCTAAGCCGGTGCAAAGACACCATGAAGTCAGCGACAGACAGCCCCGCGATTTCATAAATTACAAAATTGCCTTTTTTGTTGAACCGAACCAACCTTGATTCATGCAGCGTTTGCAGGTGCTGCGATACATTTGCAACACTCATTCCGGTAATCTTCGCGAGTTGATCCACAGATTTAGGACCTTGGGCAAGTAAGTCAATCAGCTCCAACCGTTTTGGACTGGATAGGCATTTTCCAATACGAGCAAATTCCTGATATAGTTGATCTTTCCATTTTCGTTCTAAGTTCACAATCAAATCACCTCAACAATTCAATTGTTCTATTGAACTGTTATCATAATAAAGTAATGCCTTTGCAGTGTCAAGGTATATCATTAAACACCAGCTGATTCCTTACAAATTCCGTCAGGCCCTAACTTCGTTTAACAACTTCTCTCCCTTCTGAAGATGCTTTGAAGCAATTTTGTTTACCCTCTTACAAGTGACCTTCATCACATTTTAATACTATATATTGTGGTACGATTAAAATATATCAGTATATATAGTATTTCATTGTATATTTTTCGAAAGGAGTTAGCTATGCTGGTCTTCTACCCCAAGTTCATTCGCACCTTCGACGACTTGCCCGGACATCTTGCGTTACTGGTTCATGCCTGGAACGGTTGCAACATGCGCTGTTATGGGTGTCACAATTTTGATGAATTGATTGCAAAGAAACCGATAGGGCATTTAAGCAGTGATCAAGTCATTGACCGGATCCGAAAAAGTCATACAATGTTCGATGCATTATTGTTTAGCGGGGGCGAGTTTTTAATGAACGAACTCGACGAAATAATCAATTTCCTTGAACGGGCGCGCTCGAACTTCAATGGAAAGGTGGTGATATTTACAAATGGAACCTACCCCCACAAGTTACAACAATTGTTTGCTAGAAAACTCATCGATGGCGCACATGTCGACATGAAACTACCTTATCATTGTATGGATCCAGTGGTCGATCACGAGGTCTACAAAGCCATTCTAGGCGTCATTCCGTCGAAGCAATTTTGCGATAATATGTTGGAATCAGTAGAAACCGTTATTTGTCATAATAGCAAAGTAAGCCAGATTAGAACTGTACAATATCCCTTGTTAAGTGAAGGGTATTTTGATCAAATCCGAATTTATGTTGATCTGTTGAAAACGAAATATAACAGTAACGTTCCTTATTTTCTTAATCCATACCTTTCCCCTTATCAGACCATACAAACAAATTAAATGGAGGCGCTCCCATGTTCCGTCACACAGAAGACATTATCCATACGTTTACATCAAACTCAGAATCTAAGCAATCGGATTATTTAAAACGAGAAAATAGTAATTTTGTTTACTCGCTCCCGTTGCTTAGACACAATCTGACTAACTTTGCAGAAGAAGAATATCTTTTGCAGCGCATTTTGCCGGCCAAGCTAACCAAATTATATGAAGAAGGTGTTATTTACATACATGACAAACAGCTAAGTCCCTATTGTTTGAGCGTATCTTGCAAGGACATAGCTTTGAATGGAATTCCAACGTTGGCCAAAAATATGATGGCCTCGAAACCGACCCGCAAGCTGGAAACATTGCTTCGCCATTTTAGCAATATCATCGTACTTATGTCCCAACAAGTATCCGGTGCCGTTATGCTGTCACAAATGACCACTATTTCTGCGTCTTATTTGTATGTTGAGGAATTGTATCATGGGCGGCGCTTCACAGATGACGATCTCAAACAGTTGTTCCAAAGCCTTATCTGGGAATTGAATATGCCCCTGCGAGGCGGTTCCCAATCAGCCTTTACGAACATTACGCTTGAATTTGGAAAGCCGTCGGAAGAAATTAAAGAAGATTTCGTCGTGATCGGCGGCACAGCATTCGACATTCGTTATCAGGATATTCCGTCGGAATATTTTGACCGAATCAATAGAGCAATTATTGAAGTTATGAAACAAGGAACCGGAACCGGTCTGCCCTTTACGTTTCCATTGATCACAGTACCGATTGACGATTATTTCAATTACGATAATCCACTGTTTCTTGAGATGCTGGATAGCATGTATCAATGGGGCGGCGTATATTTCGAGAATTTCCGAACTACCCCATTTATGGATAAGCATTACCGTCTGCTTAATCCCTACCTGAAACCGCGTGATCCGGAGGCTAGTCGCAGCTTATGTTGCCGGCTGCAAATCGATTTGACCGTTCTATCTAAGGTAGGCAGCGGTATCTTTGGAAGTTCAACCGGCTCAACGGGTGCCGTGCAGGTTTTAAATTTGAACATGAACCGAGTATTGCTGGAATTCGGTCACGATGAAAATCTTATGTTTGCCCGCATAGAGGAGCTTTTGAACATTATGCAAGAAGGCCATATGGCAAAACGGAGTTGGATCGAACAAAACAAAGAGTTATATCCTACTTTTTTTGCGCTGAACAGGGATTTGGCGAATTACTTTAACGTATTTGGCGTTGCAGGCATGCACGAAGGATTGATTAACATTGGATATGCCGGTGGAATGAACAACGAAAGTGGAAAAGATCTGGCGCACCGAATTATGCAATTTATGACGGATAAAATCAATAGCTTTATCGTTAGAGATCGAGTCGCCTGCGGAATCGAATATGCTCCGGGGGAAAATGCAGCTATTAATCTTGCCAGACAAGATATGAAGTGGGCTAAAGAAAATCATCGTGATATTTTTGTACAAGGTGTTGGAGAAGACATCTATCTTACATCTGGTTGCATGCTCCCTTTCAGTGAAGATGATTTTCTCCGACAAGTTGAAAATAGCGCTGAATTTCAAAGTTACGCTACCTCAGGGAGTATTTTGCACCACTTCCTTGAAAGCAAACTCGAACCCAAACGTTTGGCTGCATATATCAAAAAAATATTCGACAAACCGATCCAATACATTACCTTAACTCCGACATTGACAAGTTGTCTTAGCTGCGGTCAACAAATTGTTGCAGAAGACGGTAAGAACATCGTTGAATGCCCCGTGTGCTGTAGCGACGATATCGCCACTTTTAGCCGAGTTATCGGTTACGTTAAAATGATCGCTCGTAAAAAATTACAAGTTGACAAAAATGGTTATTACAATGGGGAGCACAACTTTTGGAGTAATGCGCGCCGATTTGATTGGAACACTCGAAAACGACTCGCTAAAGAAAGTGACATTTCGATCTAGTAGGCCGTAAAAATACTCGGCGGCTGTGTTCTCAAAACCCATTTTACGATAAGTCTCATTGCTTCTTTTCCGTATCCTTGCCCTTTGATCTTAATGGTAATGCGTTTAATGCAAAGGGCATGATTCGGATCTAAAATGCCTGTCAAAATAATATATCCGAGTTTTTCGGAGATCCAGTATAGTAGACTGAATAACCATTTTTGATTGCTCCTTCCTGCACGACAATCTTTTCACAAGGTCTTCAATTTGATATTGTTATTGAATTATCCTGCCCTTAATCGCCGCGGCGTTTAACCGCCAACTTTTTGCCTGTTCTACTGACCATCACCGCTGAAACTCGTGCCAGTTCTCCTTGAATTATGGAACAATTTCAAAAACGGTGCCTTGGTTAAAATCAGCCACTTTCATAGAGCCATAAACCCTATCCGAATGCCACTGGAGCTTGGCTGCAGCCCATCTGCGGCAAGTAGCACCCCAGCCTTTGCCAATTCCTCGTTATACCTCAGCATGGCATCAAGCAGTTCCTGTCTGGGCATTACGCCCGCTTCCGAATCCGTTGTCGCTTTCACGATCATCATAAACCTCATGTTTAATCTCCTCCAAATTTTTAGTGGCCCTATTTTTCGTTCGATTCAAACCGCTTTGGCAGACCCGTATTTAAACAACGAATGAATGCGAGACAATTCGACACATCTAACGGAATTTATTTATATTAGATTATTTCTTTTCGGATTGATTTACCTTGTAGAGTTGACCGGCACGTTATCATAATCCCCAAATCCCATCTCGTCAAGAGAAAATGTGCGAATGAGCGACATAGCGGGGGATCCCCCCTTATGCTTTCGAAATAGGAATGAATTTCCGAGTATGAAGAACGATATCGCTTTTTCCAATTCATCCGGTTTCATGTAAAATTTTCCTCAGGCCGAAGGGAGATAAGGGATATGCACACAAAGGACAGAGCGCAATGAATTCAAGGTCATTACTAAAGACAGAAGGAGAAGCTGTATGCACAGAGTGGACAAAATCAGATTTATGCTCCTTTACGACGAAGTGCCTGAAGCACAATGTTACGGGTACATGGAGTTGAGTCAAGATGGCAATATGATCGCGCTCTACAATAGGTATGGTGAGGAAATAGACATGAATGGCGGACATGAATTTGTCAGGATACGGACGCTTGGCAAATTCGATGACGAAGACCGCGATCATTTTTATTCCTTGTTAGAAAGTGATGGTGTAGGATAATCTGCACGACAGGCTGGCAATTCGATATCAAGGCACTACGAAAACTCGGCTTAGTGAACAATCGGGAGGTAACAGATGGACAAAGGAGTTCAAAAGGTAAGAGCAATAAAAACAGGGGCGATGTTAACCGCTCTACTCATCGGTACATTTGTCGCGTTTCTTAACGAAAATTTACTTACCAATGCGTTTCCTGGATTGATGAGGGAATTTAACGTTGCTGCTTCGACCATACAATGGTTATCGACGGGTTATATGCTCGTGATCGGCGTACTGGTACCGGTGACCGCGTTACTGCAGCAATGGTTTACGACTCGCCAGATGTTTATGTCTGCGATGGCGCTATTTTTGACCGGTACCTGCTTGTGTGCAGTATCCCCGGGATTCGGAATCTTGCTGATGGGCAGGGTTGTTCAAGCTTGCGGGACAGGTTTATTGATCCCGTTGATGATGAATACGATTCTCGCCCTTTATCCTCCAGAACGCCGGGGTGCCGCCATGGGTCTCATGGGACTGGTCATCATGGTCGCCCCTGTCATCGGGCCGGCTTTGTCAGGTTTGATTATCGATACCTTTCACTGGCGATGGCTGTTCTATATGGTGATTCCTGTCGCACTGTTTTCGATTATTTATGCATTCATATACTTGAAGAATGTGACTGAACTGACCAAACCAAGGGTCGATCTTTTATCCATTGTGATGTCAACCATCGGTTTCGGCTGCGTAACCTACGGCTTCAGCCAAACAAATGTCTGGGCCCAGCCTGAGGGTTACGGGTCAATTGCCATAGGCAGCCTCTTCTTGATCTTGCTTGTATGGCGGCAGCTCACGATCAAAGAGCCGTTGATCGATCTTTCCGTATTCCGGCATCCCACGTATTCTCTTGTTGCGGTATTGGTTGCAATCCTGATGATGGTCCTATTCGCCACAACGATATTGCTACCGATCTATATGCAGGATGTGATGCAGTTGACAGCATTCGCGACAGGTTTACTTCTGATGCCAGGTTGCATTTTGAACGGGATGATGATGCCGGTGTCGGGGAAATTATTAGATAAATTCGGGCCGAGATTCGTAATTGTGCCCGGATTATTCTTGATCGCCATATCATTGTGGCTGTTTGCCGGCATCGACAGTGATACGACACAAGGCTCCGTTCTGTTCAATCATGTCCTTTTATTCTTAGGCATGTCGTTCGTCGTCATGCCGGCTCAGACGACAGGATTGAATCAACTTCCACGTCACCTGGTCCCCCATGGCACAGCCATATACAATACGCTCCAAGGTTGCAGGGGGAATTGGCATCGCATTATTCGTCGGCATCATGTCGTCCGGAGCCAATCGTTATCTTCACCATTCGCTCGATCCCACTGCGATGCATGAGAAGACACAGAGCATGGTTTCCGGTTTACAAACGGTTTTTTGGATTGAATTTATTTTTGCAATACTTATTTTGGTGCTGGGTTGGTTTATAAAAAAGTCACCTGATCATGATTGATTCATTACGAGGCATAGATTGAATCATAAGTTTACAACTGTGCAAGAAGCAAGGGGCTGTCTCATAAGGGTCGGCCTTTTATTTCGTTGTACCTTAGAACCGCTGTCTCAATCCTAATGCCGATGCTGCTTGACTCGTTGAATCGCTTGCGCCCGATTATGTACCCCTAACTTGCGATAAACGTTCTTCATATGGAACTTTACCGTGTCCAGCGTTACATTCATTTGAGCGGCTATCTCCTTATAAATCAATCCCTCTGCGAGCAAGACAAGCACCTTCTCTTCCTTCCCGGTCAAAGCCTCATTCGACAAAGACTTATTAGACTGACCGCTGCCTGCAGCTTCAAGAAGCAGATGGATATATTTCAAGGGCACCAATGGCATCGCAGCTTCTTGCTGTTCGTTCAGAAGCTCGGCCAGCATCTCGACCATCAGCGGACCTTCATCTAGGAAGCTGCGAATATAGCCCACCGGTTCCGAGAGCCTTAAGGCGTTCTTCAAGGGAGCAAATGCCTCTTGGGGATGATCGGATTGCCGAAGCACCATACTCTGCACGATCTTCAGCTTAATCCGGCTTCGCAGACGATTTTCCTTGTCAGCCAAACGTTCCAACTGCTCGAGCAATTGCAGTGCGTCCTCAATTCTGCTGTTCGCCGCGAGAACTCTTACCAGAACCAGGTACTCTTCGAAATGGCGGGGCGGAACCTCACCTAAATGTGACATCCCGCTTTGCTCCAACCAATCGTATGCCTTCTGACGCTGCTCTTGACTCAGGAACAGTTGAGCTTGCTCCGCCTTGACTCTCTTCTGAACGACTTGCCGATCGGGCGAATCGACGTTTGAGCCGAGCTGGCTAAGCCATTCGATCGCATGACTTTCTCTCCCCAGAGCATTTTGCAGCCAGGATGAAGCAAGACCAAGATGAATCCAAATCCATACGTTGGTCCGCAGGTCCTCTCGACTCATCGCTTGTCCGAGATACAACTCCGCCTCTTCCAACCGATTCCACTCATACAGAAGTAAGCAATAAGACAAATAAAGGTATCCGACGAATGGATAGTTTTTTTTCTTCTCCCACGTCTTCACCCACTTCAGCAGAAATTGTTCCACCTCATGAAGGTTGTTGTTTAACGAGAGAAGATTCATAAATCCTTCGTGCCCTTGATACCGTCTGCTTGAAGACTTCTGAAAGCCGCTGCCTTCCGGCAAATATTGATCCAACAGCTCGAAATATTTCGAAGTCAGCGACAAGTTCTGCTGCAAATAGGAGAAGATCCCGCATAAGTAATAGAGATTGCCCATTAATTGATTCCATTCAGGCTCAGGGATGAACGCCCTCATGGCTTCGAATCGCTTCTCCGCTTGCTCGGCCCTGCGCAACCCTCGATCCCATTCTCCATCCATCAATAATTTGGAGATATAGTACAATTCGAACGTCGGCTTGTGTTCGTAGCTGCTCTCAGGCAGGGAAGTAATCCATCTCAAGAGCACATTGCCCTTCAATTGCATGAGATCCGGCATGATGCGGTCGATGAGCCGGACGGCATCCTCTGCCTGCTGCGCTTTGATATAATGCTCCACGGCCTCTTCATAGAGCCCCTCATTCTCATGCCAAGCCGCGGCCCGATGATGGGATCGTCTCCACAGCTCCGGATGTTCTCTAGCGCTCAGTTGCTGCAAGAACTCGGACAGCAGATGGTGATACCGGAACCAATTGCGCTGATCGTCCAGCGGAATAATGAACAAATTCAGCTGCTCCAACCGTTCCAATTGGCCCTGGCTGTCGGCTTGTCCCGTTACCGCTGCGCACAGCTCCCCGTTCAGGCTGCTCAGAATGGAGGTTGCCAGCAGGAATTCCCGCAAGGAGTCCGATAAATGCGCAAAAACCTCTTCCAACAAAAAATCGGAGATTTGACGCTGGCGGCCGTTGAACTGGCGAATCGTATCGGCAATATTGCCGCTTCGTTTCAGTGAGATGGCCGCAAGCTGCAGTCCGCTCACCCAGCCTTCCGTCTGTTCGAACAACGCGACTATTTGCTTCTCCGTTAACGATAAGTCTGTCGTCTCTCGGAAGAAAACAAACCCCTCTTCCAGTTCGAATCGCATATCTTCGATTCGAATGACATTGATCTCCCCTTTGGCAAGCAGTCTGGCCGTAGGAAAGGGTAATTCGGTACGACTTGCTATATAGAGATGGACATGCGGAGGTAGATGATCGAGCATATATCGTATCGATTCGTTTACAGGCGCATTCTCAATGACATGGTAGTCGTCCAGAATAAGAACGAAATCACCGCTAATCGAGCTTAGCTCATTCAAGAACGCCGAAATGGCGGAATCAATGGAACCCGCCGACTCTTGCTCGAGTAAAAATTCAATCGCTTCCCCGAACCGCGGCAGCCTTTCTCGTATGGATGCCAAAACACAGCTCCAGAACGCGCTCCAATCGTTATCGTACTTATCTAGCGAGATCCAGGCAACCGGAGAGCGGCATTGCCTCGCCCATTCGCTTAACGCTGTCGTTTTGCCGTAGCCAGCTTGGGCGGATAGCAAAGTCAGCTTGGCCTCCATTCCTTCCTCCAGCTTGCGCATCAGTCGTGGTCGGGACACCAATGATTTTCGCGTAGGGGGAATAAGCAGGTTTGTACTTTTAATCATGATCAAGGCCTCCGCAAGCTGAATTAAACAAATACTATATTCGTTAATATTTCGATTTGTTGGGACATTTTTCCTCCATGCGGCTCAAAGGATACCTACCCGATTTTTAGCTTCGATCCACCCTAGCGGGTAGTTCAATTCGATTCCACATTGCTTTAAAATAAAGAGCAAGTCAGCAGGATCCACCTCTTGGATTTTTCGTTAATATTTGCAAGATTTAATTATTGGAGGGATATTTATGAAACTGTTTATTGTTATCAACCAGACCAAGTATCGATTCAATTTCAGTAACACTGAATGTGAAGCCGATGCCCAAGTAATCCAAGCCTATGGATCAACTATCCTGCCTAGCGTTAATTTTACGCACGGACAGCACAACGAAGGATGCGACATTCCGGAATGCAGCAGTTCAGGTTATTACGATGACCACCACATGACATTCAAGCGAGACGATAATTCATATATTACTTTTTGGCATAACGATGATACGAATGAGTTCAATTACTCCACAGACGGAGTCTTTGACACAGCTCCAGTCATTCCAGGTGACGCTACGAACTCCGGTTCCAAGAAGGCGATCTATATAATGAACGACGGAACGCTTCAAATCACAGATATTCATAAGTAAGTAAACAGAGGCGGGACGTTCCGCCTCTGTTTTCTTTGTGTTTCGTAAGTGTGGCCCAATACGTTGGTTTGATGAACGAATTGTAGCAAACATGCCAAGAAGTTTGGAATTCGCCGCCGCATTACAGCTCACTTCAATAACTGTATGGGAGGGCCTATTTGATCGTTTAAGAATTAGCCTAACGCAAATGAAAACAAAAGGCATACTTATTATCGGTGCAGCTGGAGGAGTAAGATCGATTGCCATTCAACTTGCCAAATTTGCAGGTTTGACTGTCATCAGTACTGTGTGTATAGACAAGAATAAGGCCCCTTGCCAATACGGGGCCTTTTTGTTATACAACTGTATGGTGCGGGCGAGACGAAATCACCCGAAATTTGCTGTTACTTGTGAACGGATACGACTCAGCTTAACGGGGCTATCGGCGAAAAATGCGAAATGAGCTTGCCGCGGCAGCTCTATTAATACTCAATACAGAATATTTTCAATGCTTCAAGCTTAAAACGTTTCATATCATTACAGCCAGGCTTGCCATGGAGCTACTACAGTCAAAATTCCTTGCGAACTTGCTTTCCATGCTTGTCCATTGAATGTAACAAGTCGGGGATTGTAACGATTGATCAAGAGTAGAAGTCCATGCTCAAAGCCATAATCCGGTTTCGGCTGTCTTAGGTTTCACTCTCAATTCAACTGATCATCCAGTATTGCATCGATGACTTTCAATATCCTCTTTTGCTCGCTTAAACTTCTGCTTCGGAGCCTATTCACAATTTCTGAGAGCGTAGACTCCCTTTCTTCTCCACTCACTGGCTGGACATAACTAAAGAACTCAACCATCGAAAGGTCAAGCGCATCCGTAATTTTAGCCAGCACCTCGACGGAACATACTTTTTCGGCACGCTCCAGCTTGCCAATGTAAGTTTCGTGTACCTCAGCCTTATTTGCAAGTTCCTCTTGGCTTAGTCCACGTAATTTTCGAAAGTGCCGAATGCCTTCTCCCACCATTTTCATCAAATCACTCACAGAAATCACCCTAAGCAAACCATAGACCAGCTATTCGGTTACTCCAAGAGACTATAGTGCTCATTTCAATAAAATATACCCCAAAGGGATTTATTTTGTTATAATAAGATTGACTCATTTATCCAAAATGACCAATAAGCTAACGTACTACGCCTCACCTTTACAATAAGTTGTAGTATGTCCAGTAACACCTTCGACAACCCGGAACTAAGAAAGGACGCTATATGGAACTACACATACATATCCGTTTAACAAATCCTCGCCTTTCGAACTGGGTGCATGAGATCAGGCCGATTTAGAAAAGCCAAAATTTCTGTAAATAGCCCATGAAGATTGAGCATTTCAAATGAAGTTTGATCCTATTTGTTTCACTAATAGTATTGATAGACAAATTCATAATCACATAAAGTACTATGAAACATTCCATCAACCCAAATATAGTTTCAAAAAGAAAGGAATGAGTCCCATTAGAGTACTCTGCATATTCCCTGACGACTCAACGACGGATATCTACATTTCTGAAATTGGAGAATTTCTTCGTCTTACAAAATTAGTAAATGGAATAACAATGGAAGGAATCACTTACGGTGTGGTCCATACAGAGCTAATTGTAGAAAAAGAATACTTCTACGTTTCTTTGCTATTGAAGCATCAGCATGCACCATAAACTAGCCAGTTGTGCCTCACCCAAGCCGATGGACTTGTAATACTCCCTGGTCACGTCCTCTATGTGCTTTAACCTTCAGGTGTTGATCCTCTGGAATGAATTCAAGCAAACACGAGATAAGTGCTTTTTCAACACGCTGATGGGAGCGAGGGAGGAAATGAATGAGTGAGAATATGCTACATAACGCCGCAAAGGAGAACGCCATAATGGCTGTTCTCCTTAAGTTTATACCAAGGATAAACATGCGGCTGTGATGGAGCGAATGGAGCAGGTAGAACGGGAATATTATGAATCGATTGGACTCGGTGGGGTATATGAGAAAGCATTTGGGAGCCAGTATCATTGATTAGTAACATCTTGGAGATAATCTACAAAATACGGCAAGTTAAGAGGCCCTTAGTTCAGGGCCTTTTATAGTGGTTAGGGTATTGTATTTACAATATCAGTACACTTTGTCCTATTTTTAAACAATACAGCCATTGTGTCCTGAGGGTACTTGTCGCCAATAACATCTTTTACTTCATGATAGTATTTATGAGTGTAATCAAATATAAGTTCCTTAGTTATAACATTAAAGTTAAAACTAACTTCCTTTAATCTGTTGCTATCTAGTTCCTTAAATACAAGCATTGAAATAATTCTATTCCCATGAACCGCAACACCATAATCCCTTCCTGACTTAGGAACTCCAGCCAAAATAGTCGAAAGTGCATCATCTACAAGTCTTTGTGCCTGCACACAGCGCCAAGTATAATGACCTGTAGTAGATCGATTAAATATTTGCTTATAGTACCCTTTTTCAATGTCATCCCATAACTTACTAATTTTACTTTTAAGTTGCACTACTGTATTCACACTGCCAGAAGAGCATGCTAAGGCAGTAGTGCTTTCATTTAAATCAAAAGAGTTTGCACTCTTCTCCAAAACTTCAGATCTTAATATATGATAGGTTATTCCATCAATTGCAAGTTCTGTCTTTATCCTATTCTGCTCTGGATCCAAAGAAACAAAATCTCGACTATCAATTTTATTTTGCTTGTTGTTACTTTTTGTAATCTGCTCACCAAAATCATCTTCCGATTCACCTATAGCAATTACTCTGATTGGAATATAAACTTGGTCCAATTTTTCTTTAGTCTTCTCGCCATATTTACCAATAGTACCCACTGTTTGTGCTCCATTAACAATACTGATATCCTCACAAACAAATTGACCGACATCTCTATCCGCTCCACCAAGCATGGTCTTTTCCGCTTTCTTACAAACCATAGTTACCCCATTGTTGAAATACCAGAATTTATCTGGTTCTTTCTCAATAGTTCTGCGTATTTCTTCGTTGACATCTGTGTCTCCTAATATGCCCCTTATATTTTTATTGAACAACCTAGATCTGTAATCCTCCCACCATTTTGCCACTTCCAAACCATTAACTTGCCCGTAGTACGCTAATCTTGGCTCTTGCACTCTCCCCCAAGATTTAATACTTATAGTTAAATCTATTGGTTCGCCAGAAAGTCCAACAGCTAGCGACGAATGAAGAGCTTTTTGGTGCAGCACATTAAGATATACTAATTCACTTGTGTCATTAATTTCATCTAAAAAATCATATAGTGTTCTACGCGAATGTTCAGACAGATCATTGGAACCTGTGTAGCAGAGAATCAATTGATAAGTTGTTTTTGAGTCACATACTGCTTTCGTAATAACTTCTTCAATTTTCCTAACTTTTTCGTTAAATCTGTCAAAAGAAAGATCAAATAAATCCTTTACTCCATCCACAAACTTCTTAACATCACCAGATTCAGGCTCACCTCTACCATTATGTATCCATTTCGATTGGACAAGATACAAAACCTTGTTTCTCTCATCGTAATAAACAGCATCTATTCCATTATCTTCTGAACCATCTGTAATAGTTCTTGCCGCTAAGGAGGACTCAATTTGTGCACAGTGTTGGAGAGAATATGCTGCGAGTGATCTAGTGAGGAGATAATTTTGTTTTTGTTCTTCTGGAGCAGCCGTGACATCACTAAGATCAATGATACCCCCATAAAGTTCTAATACTTTGCTCTTAATTTGATTAACATGAAGCATGCTCATCCTATTAATTTCCCCTTATGTTTTGTTGGTATATTTGTTACATAAGTTATTCGATAAAAAACTTCAATATCCTCCAAAACTTGCCATTGGCTATGATAAGGTTCAGCTTAATAGGTCTATCGGCTAAAAATCCGTCGCGGCATGTTACCGCCAACTTTCTTTGTGCTGTTTCATTAAGCCTTATAATATGCACGAAGACCACCGAATTAGTCATTAATCAGCAGCCTAGTTGTAGATGGTTCAACTATCGTCCCACCGTTAGCGCAACGCGGCTGCCGATCAATATCGACAGCCGCATTAATATTACTAATAGCAGTCATGAACCAACTACAGTAAAACAAGGATTTAGTTTTCATAACCGAAAGAATGGCTTAGGGGAACTGCTTCTTGTATATTGGGCACGTTCCAATTCCTCTGCAATGACGCGGATGCCCTCCTCAATGTCTTGCTCATCAGTCCTAATGATGCTGAGACGCAGCAAGTTAAGCTTGGGGAAAGATGAAAGGAACTGCCTATCGGTTGCCAATACATCCACGCCACGATTTTCCAATCGCTTGATCAAATCTTCTGTATCAATAAAATCCGGAAGGTGAATGGAAGCGAAGACTCCGCCGCTAGATTGAATGGTATATAGGCACTCTTTGGGCAATAATCGCTGCGAAAATTCCCTTAGATGTTTCATGCGATGATTGTACAAGGATTTCATTTCCTTCGCATGATGAGCATACATTCCGGACTTTATAAAAATTTCAAGCACCCCTTGTGAAAGCACTGAAGTGCTCAAATCCGCCGCATGTTTATGCAATTGGAGTAAAGGAATCAAAGAATCCGGTACTGCCGCCGCGGCCAGTCTTAATCCGGGCAGCATCACTTTGGAAAAACTTCGGAGATAGATGACATGACTGGCTCCATTATAGGCGCGAATCGGATCTGCTTTGCTGTTTGTTTCCATATCAGCAAGATAATCATCCTCAACGATGTACACGTCATAGGCTTTAGCGAGTTCTGCCAATCGCTGCTTGTCTTCCTGCGTGTAAGAAGTGCCTAACGGATTATGGAAGCGCGGGATTGTATAAAAAAACTTAATCATATTACTTTGAAAATGACGCTCCAAATTTACCCAATCTATCCCGCTAGAAGTTCTTTCGATGCCGATTACAGTTTGTTTTTGTGTCTTAAGCGCAGACAGCATTCCCCAGTAGGTGGGTTGTTCGACCAGAATGTTCGTTTTTCCGTTTGGAAAAGGCATCCCGGCCAGAAGATGAAGAGCCTGCTGAGCGCCTGAAAATATAAACACTTGCTCTACCGAAGGGAAGACCTGTTGCTGCTGAAAAAGCTTTACGATCTCCTGGCGAACAGAAAGTAAACCCTCTGGTTCAGGATAGGCGAATATAGACGTCTCAAATAATTCCATCGCTTTGTTCAAGCATTGACGAAAATCGTTTTGTGGTATCGACGTCGGATCGGGAGCAGCTGATGCAAAATCGATACGTTTTGTTTGTAACAAGGGAAGAAGGGCGTCTTTGGCTACGACAAAATAACCACTTTTCGGACGTGAATAAATGAGGTGTTGATGTTCAAGTTCCTGATAAACACCAATTATTGTGTTAATACTGCAACCAAATCTTTTGCTCTGCATACGAATTGAAGGAAGCTTCTGACCCGGGTTGAGAAGTCCATTGATTATGTCCGAACGGATGATTTGCTGAATGGATTCCTTTTTATTTTCCATAAACATGCCTCCAAAATAATCTAGCCACATCTGTACCCTTACAGATGAACGAATAATTAATATACATAGAATTTTGTATCTATTATAATACAAAAAAACATACAGATGTATGTTTAATAACTATTTTCGCACCATGACAAGCTTCAGGTATCGGATGGATCTTTTGAGGTGATTGTAATGAACAAAACAACAAGCGGCTGGATTAATGGTTTTCTGGGAGTGCTCATCTTCAGTGGCTCGCTGCCTGCAACACGGTTGGCTGTGATGGATTTTGATCCGTTGCTCCTCACCGTGTGCCGTGCAGCGATTGCCGGGGTGTTAGCAGGAGCACTGCTCCTCATCTTCAGGCAACAACGGCCTCTCCGAAGTGAAATTGTTCCGCTAATGTTAGTAGCACTCTGCGTAGTAGTGGGGTTCCCGCTGCTGACAGCTTTAGCGCTTCAATATGTCACATCTGCGCATTCCATTATCTACATTGGGCTTCTGCCGCTTTCAACAGCGATCTTCGGTGTATTGCGGGGCGGCGAACGCCCGCGATCAATCTTTTGGATTTTATCAGTTCTAGGCAGTTCCTTCGTAGTAGGATTCGCCTTAACACAAGGGGCTACATCTTCACCTGTCGGTGATGCGTTAATGCTGGCTTCTATTATCGTTTGCGGTTACGGTTATGCGGAAGGGGCAATCCTCTCACGGAGACTAGGGGGTGGCAGGTGATCTCTTGGGCGCTCGTATTATCGCTTCCCGTTATGTTGCTGCTCTCGTTTATTTACATGCCGGTTTCGTGGGAGGGTATCAGTGGTCCCGCACTTTGGAGCTTTGCTTATGTCTCCTTGTTCAGCATGTTCATCGGCTTCGTATTCTGGTATCGCGGACTCGCCCAAGGAGGTATAGCAGCGGTCGGGCAGTTACAACTCCTCCAGCCTTTCTTTGGCCTTTTACTTTCAGCTCTCGTTCTGCATGAGTCAATTGGTTGGCCTATCTTTATTGTAAATACTGGTGTCGTACTGTGCGTGGCGATTGCACGGCGATTTGCATCAAAATAGTAGTTATAACGGCTAAAAATGTGAAAGGAGCTTGCCGTGGCAGCTCCTTCCTGGTCATAGAAAACCCTTTATTCAGTTAACGTTCTCCGATATCTAGTTCGCTAGCTTGTTTCGCAAAACGCTCTCTATTTTGAGATAGATTGCGTCGCATATTCTGCGACTATTTCCCCGTTTGATTGTCGAGTTTGGCATCAAATTGGTTTAGAAATATGGATGGCGCACCAAGCGGATTATGAAAATCGAATTCAAGGGACTGAACAAAATTGCCTTTACCTGTAATCCGTAACAACATAGGCATTGGAACATGGCCATCCGGCTTCCAGATAGCAGATATTTTGTATCGGCCGAGCGGTATTTTATCCACACCGTGACCACCTGTTGGGAGTGCGTCTGCACGTGTCGTTATCATTTTGCCGACACTTCCGTCAAATGATGGTCCAACAGGCGTAAGCGTAACTTCCAAGTCTTCCATTTTGAATTGTGGCAAATTGTCGTCAAACGACCAAAAATCGGGATTGACTTCAATGTGCCCTACGACGTCTTTCAAGGTAAAATTGCGAATAGCCCCTGAACTTCCGGCAAATGGCTGGTCGACGTCCGATCTTAAATAAAATCTTTGTTCCTTGCCGTTATATTCGCGCGAGAAAGATGTAGACATTATCCAAGTCGTAGGGAGCTGCGCCAATTCGATCCGATAAAACCCATTCCCATCAGTCACAGCTTGCAAGTTGCTATCAGAAAACAATTGGTTATCTGCATTAATTGTAACCCCAGGTATTGGATTGCCTTGCGCGTTACGTAAAAAGCCTTTAACCACATAAGGCTCAGCTTCCCCTGCGGATGGTACGGGGGTCGGTTCAGGTTCCGGTATCGGAGTCGGTGTTGGAGCCGGGGACGGTTCCCCCGATTGCGGATCGGTTGTGCCTGGGGCGGCGTCCTCGATCTGAATGGTCCACACACTGCCGCTGCTGGAGAAGGCCACGTGATATCCGCTGCTCTCCGATACGAAGCGTAAAGGTACCATTGTGCGACCGCCAATGATCTGTGCGGGTACGTCTAGAGTAACCCCTTTTCCATTTACAATTGCATTTGTACTATCGATCGTCAATTCAATGGAATGCCCATTCTTTGTTCCGATCGCTTTGCGGACAGTTCCTTCTTCCACCCATTTTACCGAAAAGCCTAAGGTTTCAAACAACTGACGGAACGGGACAAGCGTTCGACCGTCTATCACAGTCGGCTGCGCCTCGTCAAAATGGAGTTCGTTCCCTTTGAAGAATACATGGATCGCAATATCTTTTGATCCATCCGAAGGTGCAGGGACCGGCGTCTGAACAGGGCCAGGCACTGGCGTCGGCGTTGGGTTAGGCGCGGGTGACGATGTTGGACTTGGTAGAGGAGCTGGCGTCCCTTCCGACGTCGTCGGTTTCTTATATTTGATTGGCTTGGAAGCAACCGTACCTTGCGGTGTTTCGATTTCTAACACGTAGGATTGCGTTTCCTTGATCGTACCGTTGTCGCTCGCGTACAGGTCGAAAGTGAGGTCGCCCTCAAACTCCCCGACAGGTTCTTTTACATCCTTCCGGAAGCCTGGATTCACAACCATACTTTCATGGGTGGTGCCGCTTCCCGTTGTTACCGTCTTTTCCTGTACGATGCCCAGCAGCCAGCCGGTGGTCACACGATTTGTTCTCCATACACCCTGATAATTATCCTTGCCATAGTCATCGGTGGAACGCAGCACCACGGCATTAATCGTTGTTTTCTTATTGAGGCTAAGCAACAGCCTGAAATGGCCATCCTTTTTTCCCTCCGGCGTGAAATCCGCGGGACCGACTACGTCAGAAGCCGTATCCAGCAGACTGAATTCCTTAATCTTTACGCCTTCAGGCGGCGTTTCTCCGAAGGCGCCCGCAATCCCAGTGAACGCGAGACAGCCTGCCAGAAGAAGTGATATTCCCGTAATTTGTTTTCCTTTACCGAATCTCATCATTTTATATCTCCTTTTTCAAAAATGCTTCGCACAGATTATCCCTTCGGCTTCGCCTCCGGTTTTGGGCCAACCGCCAGTTGTGCTTTTATTGCGGACTTTGCTTATTCCAATAACCTCCGTGTCATCAATTTACTTACTCATTCATTTTATCGCGGCAGTACTCCGGGTTCATGAGTCATGATTAGGAAATGCGCGGGATTATTTTAGGATGGCGCCGGGAATGCACTAGGAATATTCACGGCAAATTGTATTTCGTGATACATGTAGCCATCTACCTATTTGTTTAAAAAAATAAGCGAATCATAGCAAATTCATCGCTTTGACAGGTGCTGTTCGACGTTTTCAAAAGCACGGGTCAGCAGAGAGACAAACATGGCTTTTTCGGCATCTGACATCCCTTGAGTGATCAGTTCTTCAGATTTCGAGAAGGCATCACTCCGCTCATTCAGAAATTGTTTGGCTTTGGCCGTTACATCGATACGGAGGTTACGTCCGTCGGCAGGGTTGCTTTTGCGTGTGATAAATCCGGCCTTCTCCAGACCGTTCAATAAGTTTGTCACTGACGGGCCGCTTAAAGCCATTGTTTTTTCAAGATACTTCCGGTTGATCTCCATATGCTCTTCTAAGGATTGATGAATGTGACTCAAAAGAATCGCCTGCGAGGCATTCAAACCATGATCCGCCAGAAGTTGGTCGATGATTTCCCGAACCTTTTGTGCGATAAGCTTAATGTATAAACTATAGGGGTACATGTCGAAAATACTTTGCATAGGTTTCTCCTTGGATTCATGTAGATGTCTACATTATATTTTCGGTTTTTAATTTTGTCAACGCAAGCTTTCCCGTCATGATCATTCCATAAAAAAATGAAGAGCGCCCCCCATTCGCTATGGGCTGCGTTCTCCATTTAACTGGCAGCCGTTTAGCTAAAGCACATATGCCGCCATGCTCTTCCTGCGAAAAATGCAAGAGGAGCTGCCGCGGTGCATAATTGCCAACCTTTCAATGCCCGATCCGGGGGCTATGATCAAGCCTGCATAGCATGCCCCATCGAAGCCGCCCATCCAATAACCGGATGAGCGTTTTTTTACATTCTACTTCTCCTGCTCCTTTATCACCTGCTCAATCCCCAACAGAATCAGCTTCAAGCCGAACTCAAACGCCCTGTCGGTCCCCATCAGCTCGAACAGCCCGTTCGTGAACATCCTCCGGAACAGTCCCGCTTCCGTCTCGCTCATGGAATCCAGAAGGCGAATCATCTCCTCACCCGGATGCGCTTCCTGGTCCTTAAGGATAGCGGAGACATTACGCTCATGCTGATAATCGTCTAGAACGAAGTAGAAGACATAGTTCACAAGCGTAGTAACCACTTGCATTTTCTGCTCTTGCTCAAGCGGCGTCGATTCCACACAGAGCAGCATACGGTTGGTGAACCGGATGATATCCGGCTCGTGGGGCAGCGTCATCATCATGAGCTGCGTGGAGCAGGGATACCGGCTGAGCACACTCCTTACCGTTACCGCAAGCCCCGTCAATTGCTCCTTCCAGTCCCCCTCGGATTGGAACTCCTCCAGAATGATTTTCGATACCTGGTTGGCCAGACGCTGGTAGAGATTCTGCTTGCTCTTGAAGTACCAGTACAGAGAGGGAGCCTGAATCCCAAGCCGGTCGGCCAATCGTCTCAGACTGAATTTCTCGATGCCCTCCTCCCCCAGAAGCTCCCACGAGGCTTCAAGAATCTTATCCTCCGATATCTGAGGCTGCTGCTTTTTCATCGGTATCCACCCTTTTATCTAACAGTGTAAGTTTATGCTTTACAGGTTCATAAGTTCATGATATCATCTTACACTGTAAGATTCAATCTAACACCGTTAGACAGAAGACCAAAAAATAAATGAAGAAAGTAGTGACCCGCATGGATGCAGAAAACCTCCATTACTTTGAAAAAGCACCGGTCGCAAAAGCCGTAGCTCACTTCGCTGTACCGATGATGCTAGGCTCGTCAATGGGTGTCATCTATTCCATCTTGAACGCCTATTTCCTTGGTACACTGGGCAATACTGCCGTCTTAACCGCACTCGCACTCACCATGCCGTTATTTTCGGTCATTATGGCGCTAGGCAACTTGATTGGCATCGGTAGCGGTGCATTCATCTCCCGTTTGCTGGGAGAGAAAAAATATGATGATGTAAAGCATGTGTCTTCATTCGCTTTTTACAGCAGTTTAGTTCTCGGTCTTATCGTGATGGCCGTCGGCCTCCCGTTGATCGATCCAGTCCTCCATGGCCTGGGGGCAACGCCTGACTCCTTCGGATTTACGAAGGACTATGTCACGATTATGCTTATGGGTTCACCATTCGTCGTATTATTCTTCACGCTGGAGATTATCGTACGCTCGGAGGGAGCAGCAATCACGTCGATGATCGGTATGATTCTCAGTGTTGTCGTAAATATTATTCTCGATGCGCTAGTTATCTTCGTCTTCCATTGGGGTGTGATCGGGGTTGCGTCTGCTGCGGTCCTTTCTAACTTGGTTGCGAGCATATTCTACGCCTTCCATATGAGATATAAGAGCCAATTCTTAACCGTCTCCATAAAATGGTTCAAGGCTACCAAGGACATTCTGAGCAATGTATTCAAAATCGGAGTTCCCGTCTTTATTATGAGTATCTTCTTGGGTGCAATGTCGCTCATCTTTAACCGTTTTCTGGTCGAATATGGGGATCAGGCAGTAGCGGCTTACGGAATATCATCGCGTTTATTGCAATTTCCTGAATTTATTCTGATGGGCTTATGCGAGGGAGTCGTGCCGCTCATTGCCTTCTCTTTTACGGCGAATAAATTGCGCATGAAGATTACCATTGGATTCACGATCAAAGTGATTGTGGCGTTAGCCGTTGTGTTCGGCGTCATCGTCTATCTGATTTCCGACCACTTGATTGGTTTATTTACGAATGACCCGCAATTAATTGAAATGGGCAGCTACATTCTGCATGTGACGTTCTTATCCTTGTTCATTACAGGAATGACCACGTTGTTTACGGGGATTTTCCAAGCAACAGCGCAAGGAACCGCCGCGTTTATTATGTCTGTTATTCAAGGAATTACTCTAATTCCTGTGTTGTATATCGCCAATCGAATGAACGGCTTCTACGGGGTGGTCTGGTCGCTCGTCATTGCGGATGCCGTCGCGTTCCTTGTTGGAGCCATCATGCTGTATATTCTGCGGAACAAATTGCAGCCGGAATTGGATAATTTAGTGCAGTAGAATATATATAACACGCAAGAAGGCAGGATAAGAGCACTCCCCCGATCCTGCCTTTTTTAGGTACGTGGACGGGGAATAGGACTCACCCGCACTTGCGATACAGTTCTCAGTAACAGGCCAAACAGTGAGTTCGGGTTCGCCGCAAGTACACGCCTCAAGGAGTACCATCTATAGAGCGAAATTGAACAGCTGTTGAATCCTTTATCTTTACCCGCAAATACTCTGTCACCAACTCCTGTAGCGGAACAGATAGGTTACTTCTCGACACAGTGAAAAAAGTGCTCAACTCCGCACGGAGCCGGGGCGCAACACATGGATAGAACGCAAATTAACCAGCTATTGACTGCTCCTTCTTCCAAACGGTTCCTCGACGTTCGTGCTCAAAAATGCTCTCCAATTCGGTGGAGATTCGGGAACCCCAATTCCGTTCCGCCAAGTACATCGCAAGATCGATACCCGAGGTCACTCCGCCGCTGGACACCAAATTTCCGTCATCTACGACGCGAGCGCGAACAGGGATGGCCCCCAAAGATGGTAGTGCATCCATTCCGAGATGGTGCGTGACTGCGTGTCTGCCCTGCAGAAGACCCATCATGCCAAGGAGCGTCGAACCGCCGCATACCGTCGCCACGATCATGGCGGGGTTGGCCATCGCTTGCTGCATCAAGGGTTTAAGTGCGGATTCGGAAGCTTGCTTCAGCCACGCGAAGATAGAGCCAGGCCCGTCCCCTTGCATATCTCCCGCGCCTCCCGGTACCACGATAATGCCCGCTTCATTCGGATCCAGTTGCGCCGTAGCTTCAAGCTCCATCCCATACAACCCGCTTTTTACTTTTCTTTTGCCTTCTGCCGATACGAATTGGACGGGAGCTTCTCCTGTGGCCAGCAGTGAAGCACCTCCCAGCACTTCAAACGGTGCGATCACATCCAACATATCGAAACCTTCAAACAATACCACTTGGATTTTCAAGGTCTCCATCTCCTTACTGCGAATGTTAGGACCGGACCGTCCGGTCCGTACCCATAACCAATTGTACCCTAGATTTTTTCCCTTCGCCATACACTTTTTGTGTATGTTTTGTGAACCGATGAAAATGGAAAAGCAACATCCTTTATGGATGCCGCTTATCGCTTTGATAAGAACTCCCGCTTCAAATCCATTTACTGAATCATATAGCTTCTCAACAATCTCTCCATGTATTTCATATTTCGTTGAATGGGTTCGTTGCTGCCCGTCAGCCGGCTCGCCATGATGGCTCCTTCCATCGAATCGATCAGGAAGGAAGCCAAGTCGGCGGCATCCGTGCCCGAACGAAACTCCCCATTTCGAATGCCCTGCTCGATGATGGACTGCACGAACCGGACCATGCCGCCGTAGGCAACAGCCACCTTCTGTTGAAGCTCGGGAAATGTTCCGTCGCTCTCCACTGCCGTATTCAGCAACGGACAACCGCCAGGAATCGGAGGGTTGTCTACGGCATCCTGATAAATCGCCGAGATTTTCAGGAGTTTGTCGAAGGTCGTCCTCCCCTCGCGTTCCGCTTGCACGAAGAACTCCTGCAAAATCTGCCCGGCCCTCTCGAAGGCAGCCAGTACAATCGATTCCTTGGTTTCAAACCGTCGATAAATCGCCCCTTTAGGCAAGCCGGTTGCCTGCATAATTTCCTGAATCGATGTTTGAGCGATGCCTCGTGTATTAAACAAATGCAAGGCATGGTCTATGATCTTTTCCCGTATTTCGTCTGGTTTCCTCATGCTTCTTCCTCCTTCATCATGCGATCGGCGGCGGGGGGTTCCTTATATATTGTCACAAATCGCCCAAAGTTGTCCATTGTGTTCGCTGTCGTTTCGTTCATGTGGGTCGCTCATACGGTGACCAAAAATTTCGTATCGGATCCGGGTTTCAACCAATTGCTCGCCGCCAGAGGTGCTTTTACGGCCGATCGTCCGCTCTGGACATTCATGCTCCGGGCGCACATCGTTCTGGCTATCATCGCGCTGATTACGGGGCCGGTCGGCGCCATTCGTGCCATCAGGCAAAAAGCGATCGCCTGGCACAGATGGAATGGACGTATTTATGTCCTTTCGATTCTGCTTAATGTGATTCCGGGGTTGTACATGGCCTGGTTTGTCCCGGGAAGTCTGACGGTGGTAGGTTTCCTCGTGCTGAGCGGCCTCTGGCTGGTAACGACCTGGCTCGGCTACATCCATATTCGCCGAAAGAATGTCGCGCAGCATACGCGCTGGATCACACGCAGCTTTTCCTCACCTATGCGAATCTGATCATTCATCTTCTGCTGATGCTTGGCGAACACGGCCTCCATCTGTCGCACGAAGCTTCGTATGCGCTCGCCGTATGGGGCAGCTTGTCGCTCAATTTAGTGCTGGCCGAAATCGCGCTTCGCAAGAAGTGGCTGACTTGACCGACCTTCGGATCGGACGGTCCCGGTGACGAAACAACGCTATGTGCAACGTACAGAGGAGGTTAAACGCTTATGAGGCTCTTTATCGTGGGCGCAAACGGAGGGGTCGGCAGACAGATGGTCCAGCAAGCGCTTGCGAACGGCCACCAGGTGACGGCGTTCGTTCGCAAGCAAGGAGCTTTCTACTAGTCAACTGCATAAGTCATGTAATTCATAAAAGTTTTCCTATTCTTTGCTTGCACTCGTCCCATAACCACGCTGATAAAGTAGGATCGTCAAGCATCCTGTTCCCTTGTGCTTTTTGTTTCCGTACATAATAATCGCCATTAAGTTTCGTACTCGTTTCTGCCAAATAAACTAATGTTTCTGCTCCCTTTTCTGGTGTTGCAAGCAATGGCGAAAAGACTATCTTTAAAATATTCGCGTAAAAACCCATATATCGACCAAAATCAGAGCTGATGAGTCCAGGGTGAAAGTCCGCAAACTCAATTGAATATCGTCTGTGGTACTCCCTGAACAACATCCCAGTAATAAGTTTGCTTCGAGCATAAATCGCATGAGACCGCAACCCATTCGTCCTTTGCCAATCTCTCTTGTTTATGGACGCTCCTTTATGAGAACGAGAGGAGGTATTCACGATCCGTCCATTTTTTTTCAAAAGTGGGGTTAACATCAGAGTAAGTAGAAATGGAGACAATGTATTCACTTGAAAAATAGGTTCATTGCCATCCACGGTTAATCCACTCTCTGTAGGAATTCCTCCTGCATTATTCGCCAATACATCTACTCTTGAAAAATCATTTAGAAGTTGATTGGCTAGACTCCTTACACTGTTTAGATCAGTAAAGTCAGCAGTGTATGGCTTGACGCCTAACTCCTTGGCTATCCTCTCCGTTCGTTGGATTGATCTCCCCACCGGTATAACGTGAGCTCCGCATTCAAATAATTTTCTAGCCGCAGCAGCACCAACGCCTGAACTTGCACCAGTCACAACAATAATTTTTCCTTTTAATAAGGTCATCCGTTCCTCCCACATAGGACAGCACGCTGCTTAATAAACTTTCGATCAGTAACTGAGGTGAGGACAAAATCTGCAACACATGAACGAGAGATCGTCAATTTGGAAGGCGTCTTTAGAGAAGACGAAGCGACATATTTATTTTTATCGGTTTCATCAGTTAAAGATCCAAAATATGCAATAGTCCACTCGAGATTACTTTCGACCACAACTTTTTCTGCTGCGCTCAAATCTGCAAAATCTTTACGGAAAAAGGTATATCCTAGAAATTTAATGAAAATGTTTGCATTGCTTAATGATTCACCTGCGCCATAGCTCATCAACAGCGATAATCGTTTTATATTATTAACGTTCATAGCTTGCACGACCGAACTCATTGCACGATTTAAAATCTTTCCTCCATTACCCTTTACAACCAATCCGTTTCCTAACGCAGAAATAACCGCATCATGTCCCCTCATAGCATCCTGTAATTTATGTTGCTCTTCCAATATATTGCCGATTACAACCTTTAAATTGGAGTGACTTAGTTCAAGCCCATTCGTTCTTCGTACAAAAGCAGTCACTTCATGTTTATCAGATAGGGCTTGGTTAACAATAAGCCTACCTATGCCTCCGTTTGCACCTACCACTAATAGTTTCACTTGAATCTTCTCCTTCTTATTTAGAAGTTATCGTAGCTTTTATTTGCTTTTGCTACCGCATTAGATTAGAAGAGGTTTACAATCTAAGCCCCATCCACCTAAGAATACTTGTTTATGGAGATACTCGCTTACCCGACAATTTTGAAGAAATCATACCTGTCTTTGCTTTACCTTCTAGGGTATTACCGTTAATTGTCACATCAAAATTAAGGTTTAATTTCATGGGTTTCTTCACTTGTTGCTTCCACTTCAATCTGTTTCCGATAATCTCTGTATCTTCTAAGATAGAAACATCTGTTTCATCATCGTCTGCAGTAGCCGTGCCATGAAGTTTATTGTCTCTCACCTTTAAATCATAGGTCACATGAATTTTACCAATCGCAGTCGAGATTTCAACTTTCCACATGCCATCAATTTCTGATTGATGCTTGTTGCTCTCACCCATCTGATGGTTGGATTCCACCTCATCCTCGCCTGCATTCGAATGATAATCAACAGGTAAGGCGCCCGAATTCTTCCAAACAGTTCCTCGTTTCTCATACTGGAATAGTTTTTCCACTTCATGAGCGATCCTTGGACCAAACTCTCTTTCAACAACATAAATTGCAAGATCTAAGCCAGATGTTACTCCTGCGCCAGTAATTAAATCTCCATCGTCCACAACTCTAGCATGGACAGCATTTGCGCCACTTGCGGATAGTAAATCCATTCCCATATGATGTGTAACAACGTTCCTGCCTTCTAGTACACCTGTCATTGCCATCAACATAGAACCGCCACATACCGATGTCACTAAAATTCCCGGGTCGTTTATGGCTTTTTTTACAAGTTCCCCCAACTCTGTTTCAGAAGCATTTTTCAATTTCATTGGAATGGAATCGGGATCTCCCTCTATTAACGACCCTGCCGCACCTGGCAATAAAATAATTCCCTTCTTTGAAAGATCTAACTTTCCTTCAACTTCCATAGGGTAATTATTAACGCCACTTCGAATTAAATTGTGGCCATCGACACTTACAAACCGAACGTTAATTTCCTCTTTAGTTAATTGGCTCGCTGTAACAAATACTTCATAGGGGGCAACGACATCTAATAAATCAAACCCATCAAATAAAACGACTTGAATGTTCATTTTTACACCTCTCTTAATAATTTTTTTAATCAAACCGAATCACTCGGACCGGACCGTCCGGTTCGTTTTAATTATAACATGCTAATCATCAAATTTCCTTTAAAAATATGACTGCTTTTCAACATCTACACGGAGTACGATAATAACAGCCTTTTTGTTCTCTTCTCTTCGGTGTACAACAATATCTGGATAAAAAAATCCCCCGAATGGGGGAAATAGCTGAAAAAAAAGGGAGATCAACCGAGTATCATCCATTCCGCAGCGCGCTGCAGCGCCTGCACCCGGTTGCCCACCTCCATCTTTTTATACACATTTTTGATATGGGACTTTACGGTTTCACCTGTAATGTGAAGACGACGGGCAATTTCCTTGTTCGACAAGCCTTGGCTGATCAACTGCATAATCCTTATTTCCTGCAAGGTCAGGTTGTGCGGTTGTTGTTCCGCATCAGGGACGGCACGCAGAGCTTGAAGAAGCTGCTTGACATAAGCCGCAGAAACCGGGCGGGGATGTTTAAGCCCGCTTCCTTGCCGCAGCTTGAGGTAGCCTGCCAGCAGCTCCTCCATGCCGGTCCCTTCATCCATGAAGCTGCGGATGTACCCTTCCGGTTCCGAGAGCTGCAAAGCCATCTCCAATTGAGCGAACGCCGCCTCTATTCGGTCTAACCGCCGAAGTATGACGCTTTGCAGGATAAGCCCCTTGATGCGATCCCGGAGACGCTCCTCCTTGCTTAATAATTGATTCAACCGTTCCAGTAAATACAGCGCGTCTTCCAGCCTCCCGCACGCTGCAAGCACTCTCGCCACAACGAGATGCTCTTGCACCCGATAGAGCGAAACTTCATCCGTATGCGACAAACCGCATCTTTGCAGCCATTCCAGCGCATAGGAATGAGATCCTTGGCGCAGAGACAGACACGCTTGTTCCGCTTCGATATTTCGCATAAATAATTCATAGTCGGGAGAATCGATCTGCGCCTTCAACTGCTCAAGCAGCTCCGAAGCCCGGCCCGGGTTGCCCAGAGCCTGCTGAATCCGCGAAGCGCTGATCACGTTATGAATCATAATCCGCGCAAAGGGCTTAATATCCTGACGCGCTATCGCCCGACTCGCGTACCGATCCGCTTCTTCCAGCCGGTTCCACTCATACAGCAGCTTGCTGTAAGAAGCATACAAAAGACCGACAAAAGGATAGTTTTCTTTGTTTTCCCATACGGCAATCCATTTGGACAGGAAGGCATAACCCGCATGCAGATCGTTGATAAACGCCAAATGATCGTCAAACGAATCATATCCCTGATACCTGTTCCGCCCCATTGTTTGAAAGAAGCTGCCTTCCGGCATATGGCGTTCCGCCAGCTCGAAATATTCAGATGTACGCGCCAGGTCCTTCTGAAGATAGGAGATAATCGAACAGAAAAAGTAAATATTTCCTAGCGCCTTGTTCCATTCGGCGTCGCCCCATTGATCCCGCATCCCTTGAAAACGCACTGTCGCTTGACCCACTCTTCGGAAAGCGGCTTCCCATTCTCCAACGCCCAGCAATACCGATATATAGAACATTTCAATCATCGGCTTGTCCGCAAAGGCATTCTCCGGCAGCTTCGAGACCCATCTATGGAGTGCGACGCTTTTTGATTGCACTAACGTATGAAGATTTTTCTCAATGATCCGCACGGCATCTGGAAACTGTTCTCCTTCTATATAATGCTCTACCGCCTCTACGTCAAATCCGTAGTCCTCCAGCCATACGGCCGCCCGATGATGCGCCTGCATCCACTCTCGCCTGTCTTTCTTGAACAATAACTGCTGCAAAAAGTCGGCAAGCAAATGGTGATACCGATACCAGTTTCTATGCTCATCCAGCGGAATAATAAACAAATTCAGCTTCTCTAATCGTTCCAATTGCTCTTGGCTGTTCGATTGACCTGTTACAGCCTGACATAAGGAGTCGTTCATACGGTTCAGGACGGACGTTTGCAATAAAAAAGCAAGATCAGGCTCCGATTGATAACGAAGCACTTCTCCGAGCAAATAATCGGATATATGACGCTGCTGGCCGCCAAACCGATGAATCGTCTCGGCTATGTTCTCGCTCTGCTTTAGCGAGATTGCCGCTAGCTGCAAGCCGCTGACCCAACCTTCGGTTTGATCGAAAAGCTCTGTCACCTGCTCTTTGGTCAGCAATAAGTCGGCCGTATCGCAAAAAAAGACAATCCCCTCATCCAATTGAAACCGCAGATCGTGCACGAGAATCTGGTTGCATTCGCCTTTTGCCAAAAGACTGGACGTAGGTATGGCCAATTCGGTACGGCTTGCGATATAAAGATGAATATGGGACGGCAAGCGTTCAAGCAGATCGTATAAGGAACGGTGAATTTCAGGAAGTTCAATGAAATGATAATCGTCGATAACAATAGCCAATTCGCTGGGTAAGCGATGAAGCTCATTCAGCAATGCAGGGATTGTATGCTCCAAATACACGGAAGATTCTTTCTCAAGAGCATGGATCACCGTTTGGCCAAAACCCGGAACCCTCTCCTGAATGGAAGCGGTGATGCAGCTCCAAAACTGAATATAATCATTATCACTCTTATCCAGCGAGAGCCAGGCCGTAAGTGCCCCGCTTTGTCTGACCCATTCGCTTAACGCTGTCGTTTTCCCGTAACCGGCCTGCGCGGAAAGCAGCGTTAGCTTGCTCTCCATCCCTTCATTCAGCTTCCGTATGAGCTGCGGCCGGGATACCAGCGCTTTACGCACATGAGGGACGCGAAGCTTCGTGCTTGGAATCGCCTGGACTCCTTCTGCAGAACTCCGTTCCTGCTTCGCTGGTATCATTCGAGGGAGATGACCTTCTTCCTGCGAAGCAGCATTTCCCGGCTTTCTCAAGGGAGGTACATGTACGGTGATTTGCTGTTTTTTGCGGACCTTGGCAAGCGTTTGTGTCATTCGCTTGACGGTTACGGGTTTCATCAGGTAGTCCAATGCGTTCATATCAAAAGCTTGAACCGCATAATGGTCATATCCGGTTACAAAGACCACATCTATGGAAGCGTCAAGCTCAAACAGAAGGCTGGATAACCTCATCCCGTTAATTTCCGGCATGGAAATATCCAGAAATGCGATATCCAGCGGATTGGCCTTCGCATATTCATAAGCTTCCCATGGGTTCAGCGAAGTATGGCAAATTTCAATCCCGCCGATTTCGGATAATACCATTTCCAGACGTTCCACCGCTAATTCTTCATCATCCACGATCATCGCTCGCAGCATCCGCTTCATCCTCCATTCTGCTTGGCCGTGTATGCAGGAATATCGAAAATCACCTTTGTGCCTGTTCCTACCGCACTTTCAATTCGAATGTTTTGTCCATATAGTAGTTTGAGCCGTTGACTTATATTCCATAACCCGACGCCTTTCTTACCCGCGTTCGAGCACAGTATATCCTCCACCTGTCTTTCACTCATGCCGCAGCCATTGTCCTCAATCACAAAGCTGACTGCGCCGTCCGCTTCAGTCTTCATCGCTATTTTAATAGTTCCCCCGCGCAAATTGGACATCAGACCATGCCTTACGGCATTTTCCACCAGCGGCTGCAAGATCAACGGGGGAATCCGAGTATCCGGATTGGCGGTTACATCGTACTCGACAAACAATCTGGCGCCAAAACGCACCTTTTCGATATTGAGATACGCTTTGACGAGCTCCAGTTCATTTTCTATCGTGGTCAGGGAATCCAGTTGTTTGAAGTCGAAGCTTTTCCGCAAATATTGCGAAAACTCAAGCGTTAATTCCTCAGCCTTACGAGGTTCCTTGATACACAATACAGCAATGGAATTCAGCGTATTATAAAGGAAATGAGGTTTAATCTGGGAACGCAGAAAGGCGATTTCCGCATCTCTCGCCTCGGCCTGCAATTGCCGGTTTTTTTCCGTTACTTCTTTTATCATTTCTTTGATATATACGAAAAACAGCACAGATGCGACGGAAACGATCGTATATATAACCTGGGCCTGAAAAAAATGGAACGAAAACCCGTTCATCCAGACCCTTGTTACGCCACCGACCAGGCAATAGCAAAAAGACAGGATCAGCGCCAGGAGCAGTCTTTTGTTTTTCCCCGCCGCGGCAAAAAAGGGTTGGGCGTATAGGATTGCCGTCATGCTAATGAGCAAAGTCAGGATGGTCGAATAAACGCCGGAATCAACTCCAATATAAATCCGGTACAGGATGACTAGCGCGGATAAACTGACACCCGTTCTCCAGCCGCCATACAAGGTCCCAAGCAGCAAGGGAACGATTCGTATATCCATGCGAATACCGGAGGGTATATAGGTAGGGAAGGACATGCACAATAGGATCGACAATCCCCACAACACCGTCTGAATGATCGCTGCGTAATGATGTAATTTGGATTTTTCCGCCAAAAATACTTCGAAGGTGAATATTAACGTTGTTATCAGCGCAAGCTGCAGCAAGAAATCCTTCATGATCTCCAAATTCATAATGACTGTATCACCTTCGTCCAAATTAATGTAAGCCATTCCGAACAAGCCACGGGCTGCTGGACAGTATCTGCGGCTGTGACTTCTTCGTGCTTACAGCCCCACCCTCACGATGCGGCCCTGCCTTCAGCGAAACACTTACCACAATCATACCACGATTATGGAAAACATTGTCGTATTTTGTCACACAAAAATCCACCTAGAACCCGTCTCTAGGAGGATGAACATATACGGTTCAGCCTAACGGGTCTATCGGCGAAAAATGCGAAAGGAGCTGCCGCGGCGCGACAAGCTCCTAACCCGATTAATATGACCGCCCCCTAACTTCATCGCTTCAGATGAGTGAATCGTCATTGTTTTAGTACTTCCAAGAATACGCCAAGTACCTTCATAGTCTCATCCAGAGCATTAGGCTGCAAGGACTCGTTGGCAATCCAAAGCGCCGTCTCATTCAAACCACCCGAAATAAAATGGGTCATTGCATCAAGGGGAACCATCCGAAAGTATCCATGGTCGTGCATGATTCCAAGCTGCTCCCTCAATAAACGCATGGAATGGTTTTTATCCATCTCCCTCCATACTTCCCAGCCAAGAATTGCAGGGCCGTCGATTAGCATAATACGCCTATTTCGCTCTTCAACAGCAGCCATAATGAATGCGCGGCAACCTAAGTAGAGCTGCTGCCATACATCTTCACTTGCCGATGCCTCTTGCTCCACCCTTTCGGCAACCTCTCGCTGGACATCTTCAAGTACGATTCGAAACAATTCCTTCTTGCTGTGAAAATGATGATAGACCGCTCCCCGTGTCAGATTCGCCTCATGAACGATCGATTCCAGTGCCGCATCCGCATAACCGTATTCGGTAAAATGGGTTCTGGCGACATCGAGCAGCTTATGAATCGTTTCCGCAGTCGCTGCTTTGTTTCTTTTCATAATCGACTAGTTCTCCATTCGCATTACTTTGCATCCCAATTTCCTATAGCTCATCTAACATAGCCAACGCATCTGGATCTCCGGACTTCGCTGACGATCTTAAAGCGTGGCCAACCATGCTCCGGCCATGCTTCCACCCGGCACTCAGCTTGTTAGCCATCCAATTTATTGTGATCTGCTTGTAATCCTTTGTCAGATCATTCAAATGATTCGCTACTGACCTTCTGACATAGTCCGAACCGTCATCCAGCAATGGCTCAAGTAAAGAAAGATTTTGCACGGGATCACCATTCAACACTTCCATTCGCTTTGCCCATGGAAGACGAGGACGAGTCCCTTCACTGACTAAACGACGCACATGAAAATTAGGATCGAAAGCCCAAGTAGATAATGTTTCAAGACATTCCTCCGAATAGCGGAGGAGATACGGGCGGATGGCATATTCCGAGGTATGGCGTTTTGTAATCTCGTACAACGCGTCCATAGAAATCCGGAAATGATTAAGACCATATTGTTCCACGAAATAGGCGATCGGCATCAGGAAGTAACCCTCGGTGAACATCCCCTGCTCACTTTCATTCTCCGGGCCAAGGATTTTTAATAAGATATCCAATTGATCAGGATAATCCAGCGGTAATGCGCAATGCAGCTCTCCGGCGATCAACCGGACCCTTGCTTTCAACTCAAGTGGTTCTGTCTGTTCCGCTACTGCATTTACAAAACTGTCGACTGGGAAACCCGAGTAGTAGGGCTTGATTAGACTGGCTAGCCGTACAGCCAGCTCTCCTCCAAAATAGTTCTTCAAAGGTACATGTGCTCCCATGCAAGTATTCCCTTATTTCCATATCTCTTCGGAATATTGGGTACTAAAATCGTTTGAAGGTGGGATGACAGTAATGATATCGATCAATACCCCGTTGGGATCGGAGGTAATGAAATGCCGCTGTCCAAAATCCTCGCTCCGGATATCGAGCTCCAGTGGTAGCTTGGCTCCCCTAATGAGACGTTCGTATTCAGCATCAACATCGTCCACTTCGAAGTTAAGAATCAGCCCTCTTACTTTTGTCCGGTATGCGTCGGGAATGGTCGGATGAGAGGCGTCAAGAATAGCCAATTCGTACGGTATGTCATTGCCGGGCATTTTCAAGCTGATATACCAGTCCGCCTCAAACATCTTATTGAATCCAAAGTGATCCTTGTAAAATGCTGCCGTGGGAATAACTTGATCTGTTAAAATGACGGGATAACAACTGGATACTTTCATAATAATACCCCTCTCGGTTATGATAGTACCCAGTTTAACATACATACTGTATGTATGTAAAGTGGCCTCGGTCTAACTGCTTTGCTAGCCCCGTCTGTTTCACTCTCTGTATGCAAACTGAACCTTTGGTAGCCCTGCAACGATTACAGCGGGATGCCGAGAAGGGATTATTCGATGAACTTCTTGTGTGGAAAATTAATCGATTAGAAGCATAGTGGGCGTAATTCCCGAGTTGTGAGCAGACTTTTTCAGCCGCCGCCTGATAGGATTCCCAAGCCTCCTCCAACAAAAATACGAAATAATGCTGTTCCAGCTTAGCCAATTCGGACCGGAAGCTGCCGGCACCCCACACGGGACGCGTAAAATCTGCTGGCGGGTCAAACTTCACAGCAGCTTTATGATTTTCTGCACCGCGGCGCTCAATATTTTTCCCTTTTACACAAAAACAAGGCTGCTTTGAAATTGACTTCAAAGCAGCCTTGTTTGATTTTCCTTTACTTGCCCTTTTGCGCCAACATTTTCAGCAGCACCGTTACTGACTCTGCTCTTGTCGTTTTATCGCCCGGAGCAAATGCATTCGCGCCTTTACCTTCGATCATACTCAGCTTTTTCATGGCCCCAACTGCACCTTTCGCCCAGTCCGGAATGTCTCTGTCATCCGCAAAGCCTGTTGCCGTTGCAGCTTCAACGGACTGTCCCAGCGCTTTTGCGATCATCACTGCCATCTCCGAACGTGAAATTTCGGCGTCCGGTCGGAAAGTGCTGTCTTCATAGCCTGTAATGATGCCCGCTTGTACCGCTTGCGTGACAGCTTTCTGCGCCCACGCGCCAATCTTCGCCTTATCCGTGAACACCAGCGCCGCTCCCTCTCCTTGCGGTTTGAGTGCATTCATCAGCATCACCGCAAATTCCGCGCGCGTTACGGTTTTGTCAGGCTTGAACGTACCGTCTGGGTAGCCGCCAACGATGCCCATGCTGATCGCTTTCTTGATGCTCGCCTCAGCCCAGTGTCCAGCGATGTCGCTAAAGCTAATTGTTGGTTGCGTTCCTGGTGTTGGCACTGTTGGAACTTTATCTTCAGCGAATACCACATATTTCGTAAAGTGGTTAACTTTTATGGTGATAGTATTTCCTTTTACCTCGCCGCCGACTTCCACCCATATCTTCTTTATTTCGTCGTAGAAAAATACAGAAGGTTTTTGATTGCCCTTTAACCTTTTCGGATCGAAGGTAAAAGTCATTGTGATTTCCTGATTGAAGTTTTCCGGAAAGTTTTTTAGAATTTCGAATACCGGGCTGACCAGAGCATCCTTGCTTGTAAGCAGCTTTTGTGTGTCTGCCACTTTTTCTATCGTTATTTTCAATTCTTTTCCAGACGTACCGGCAGGAATTATAATTTTGACATCATCGCCCAGACTAACCTCACCAGATTTACCGATGGGAAGCGTTAGCGTACCGTCTGTCGAGATCACTGTATTGTTTGAGGACGTTAATGATGGAGTGCCGCCATTGCTAGAAGAGCCGCCCGTGTTGTTGGCCGTCCACTTTGCATACAGGGTCGTATCTGCCGTGATCGGAATGGTGAAATTGAACAGTGCCGTCAACCCGCTGTCGCTGTACCACCCGCCGAACGTGTACCCGCTTCTCGTAGGATCAGTTGGTTTTGTCGCCTTACTGTTATAGTTCGCTGGCTGGCTGCCCACCGCTGAACCGCCGTTACTTTTGAAGCTGACAGTATACGTGTTGATCGTCCACGTTGTGTATAGTGTCACGTTGGACGTGCCCATGATGAAAGACGACCCTTCGGTATAGCTCGTTCCGCGTCCATCCGCTTCCGTTTTCCAGCCTGCGAACGTATAGCCCGTCTTCACCAAATTTCCGGTGTTCCCATAAACCGAAACGGTAACTCCTTGCGCATATGAGCCACTATCAGTTGGCGCGTTGCCAGATATAGCGTCGTTGCCGTTATACGTCACCGTATACGCAGGAATCTCCGTTACGGTCCTCACCGTTACCGTATACGTTACCTTCGTTGTTCCATCCTGTGCAGTAACAATGACCTTCTTACCCGTTGCCAAAGTAGTCGCTACAGTTGTCCCATCTGCATCATATACTTCAAACGTTGCATTCGCTGCCGGGGTGATCGCTGCCTTGAGCGTAGCTAACGTTGTGCCGTATGGAATGTTCGTGATACTTTCATTCGCGGTTCCGCCTGTGCTTACCGTGCCTATCGTCGAGGTCAGCGTTGCGGCTGTGCTTAAGCCCACCGTTACCGTATACGTTACCTTCGTGGTTCCATCCTGTGCAGTAACAATGACCTTCTTACCCGTTGCCAAAGTAGTCGCTACAGTTGTTCCATCTGCATCATATACTTCAAACGTTGCATTCGCTGCCGGTATGATCGCTGCCTTGAGCGTAGCTAACGTTGTGCCGTATGGAATGTTCGTGATGTTTTCATTCGCGGTTCCGCCTGTGCTTACCGTGCCTATCGTCGAGGTCAGCGTTGAGGCTGTGCTTACGTTCACTGTTACCGTATAAGTTACCTTCGTGGTCCCGTCCTGTGCGGTAACAATGACCTTCTTGCCCGTTGCCAAAGTAGTCGCTACAGTTGTTCCATCTGCATCATATACTTCAAACGTTGCATTCGCTGCCGGTGTAATTGCTGCCTTGAAATCAGCGAACTCTGTGCCGTATGGAATGTTCGTGATACTTTCATTTGCGGTTCCGCCTGTGCTTACCGTGCCTATCGTCGAGGTCAGTGTTGCGGCTGTGCTCGCTGTGCTCAATGTCTGAACAGGTACCGCATCGCTCTTCGCCGATTCACCGGCCGCATTGAATGCGCTCACCGCAAACGTATAGGAACTGTTCGGTGCCAGCCCGCTCACCGTATAAGTGGCGCCAGTCACAGTGGCAATCGCCGTATTGCCTCCATCCTTGTAGAGGTGATAGCCAGTCGCTCCTGATACGGCATCCCAGGATAGCGTAGTCGATGTAGCTGTCGTGCTGCTGGATTGCAAATTCGCAGGTGCTCCGGGAGAGGTCAGTTGATATACACCGTACAGTCCCGCTGCATATAGCTTGCCGTTTGCCTCCAGGAGAGAATTCAGTTGACTCGGCGAACCACTTACCTGTTCCCATTCGCCGTTGCTGTACGACCATACGTCGTTATTGCCGTTATCCGTCCCGGCATACAGCGTACCGTTCACCTCGAGTAGGGCATTCACAGTACTCGGCGCATTATTACTGCCCGCCACCCTGGTCCATTCGGGTGTAGCCGAGGTCGTATCGTAGATCCATACGTCATCGCCTTCACCGTTAGCAGTTCCCGCATATAGCTTACTGTTCATATTAAGCAAAGTATGCACATTTTTCGGCGTATGGCTGATCGTCATACGGGTCCATTCGGGCGTAGCCACGTTCAAGTCATACGTCCAAACGTCGTTCCCACTGCCCCCTGTTCCCGCATACAACGTACCATTCACATTGACCAAGGCATTTACAAACATTGGTGCACTGCCTGCCGTCATCTGCGTCCATTCGGGCGAAGTCGCGGCAGTATCATACGTCCATATGTCATTGCTGCCGTTATTCGTCCCCGCATACAGCGTACCGCCCACATTGAGCAAGGCATACACATTGCTCGGCGCAAGACTGCTCGTCATCTGCGTCCATACGGGCGTATTCACGGTCGTGTCATAAATCCATACGTCATGGTCAGTGTCATCATTAGAAGTCCCTGCATATAGCTTACCATTGACATCGATCAAGGCATACACATAGCCCGGCGAGCCGCTCATCCGTGTCCATCCACCACTGGCCGTGTACGCCCACACGGCTTTAGTGTCATCATTTGTCCCTGCATACAGCGTGCCATTGACATTCAGCAAAGTGTTCGTATTGCCTGGCAAAACACCCATTTGTGTCCACGCGCCATTCCTGTACGTCCACACGTCTTTGTTTCCGTTTTTCGTCCCTGCATACAACGTCCCGTTGTCATCAAGCATAGCATATATGTTGCCCGGAGATCCGAACATTTGCGTACATGAAGTGCTCGTACATGTCCACATATCATCGGAGGTGGAACCAGTCCCTACATACAACGTGCCGCCCACATTGAGCAAGGTTCGCGCATAACGCGGCGAATTGGAAATAGGCGTCCATGTACTGCCACTGTACGTCCAGACAGTGTGGGTTCCGCCGAAAGTCGCCGCGTACAGCGTGCCGTTGACATCAACTAAAGAAACTACATTTGTTAACGTGTTAGGCCCACTTGGCGTGCTGCTCATCGGCGTCCATGCCCCGTTACTGTACGCCCAAATGCCATTGCTTAACGTCCCTGCATATAGTGTGCCATTTACATGAATTAAGGCTTGCACGTCAGTCGGCGTATTGCTGGTCGTCATCTGTGTCCATGCAGGCGTAGTCGCAGTAGTGTCGTAAGTCCATACATCTTTACTGTTGTTAATGCCACTAGAAGCCCCCGCATATAGCGTGCCGTTTACATCGATTAAGGAATACACATTGCCCGGCGAGCCGCTCATCTGTTTCCAACCGTCACTGGCCGTGTACGTCGACACGCCGTCACCCCAAGAACCCGCATACAACGTGCCGTCCGCATCAACAAGAAAGGTTCGCACACCTGCCGGTGAGCCTTCCATCTGCGTCCAAGTGCCATTCGTGTTCTGCCATACGTCATTGTTGAAGTTCCCTGTCCCTGCATACAACGTGCCGCCCACTTTGAACAAAGTTTGCACGTTGGACGGTTGCACAGATTGTCCCACCACTGGCCAAGTCGACGACGTTGGCGAATTCGCATGGGCAGCCTTGCCTCCCCCCATGAATGGAATGAGCATGAAGGCGAGCAGACATGCCAGAACGATCCTCCCAGGTCGGGAAAACCACATCTTGAGTCCTGATGTAGATAGCTTCATAAATTCGTATACACCTCTTCATTTGTCATTATGATTGCAACCGACGATGTAGCGATACAAGATTACTTGGGCCGACAAATACCGATATTTTCCTGGCCCGCTTGTCGATTAATGCCACTTTCTCCCCAATTCTATGACTTTCGTCCCAACAAAAAAATCCCCCATTGATGGGGGAGAGACGTTAAAATATTGGGGGATATACACGGTGCCAATATGTATTGTATAATCATGCTTTTCTTGAATTGCGATAACTGGCTCGCTACAGCCATTGGAATTCTTTTCCTTGCTTCAGTGCCTGTTCTCTGCTGTTCACATGAAGTTTTCTAAACATACTTTTCAGATGGCTCTTGACCGTTTCGGCTGTGATTTCAAGCTGCTCGGCGATCTGTTTATTGGATAGCCCCATGTCAATCATCCGAAGTATTTTTAATTCCTGTTTCGTGAGCAGGGCTCCCGAGCTTCCAGTCTCATGCCCAGAATCGGACATCAGCAGAAGCAATTCCCTGGCGTAGCGCAGGCTCGTAGACTTGCGGTTAGCGTTGATCTGCCTTTGCCCGATATATTCACGCAACAGCTCCGCCATCTTGGCCCCTTCATCCACGAAACTGCGGATGTATTTCCCCGGTTCCGCCAATTGGAGTGCCGCCTCCAGCTTCATGACAGCGTTCGTCATATCATCTTTTCGATAAAAAGCCATGCTTTGCAGGATAGCCACCTTAACCTTATCCCAGGTCCGATCAGCCTGATCGGCAAGCCGGTACAATTGTTCCAGCAGTTGCAAAGCTTCATCAATTTCCCCCTGTTCCATAAGCGCACTTGCCAAATACAGATATTCTTTGATTGGACCGGGCGGGATCGTATCGGTATGCTTGATGCCGCATGTTTGCAGCCAACCCTCATCGAAAGCACCGTTCGCAAGTGATAAATTTGCCTTCTCCGCTTCTATTCTCCTCATAAACATTCTTTTATCCACGGAATCGATCTTAGGTTTAACCCCCTCCAGCCATTCAAACGCTTTGGCCGAATCTCCTTTGGCCTGACAGATCCGCGCAGCATTGATAGTAGCGCTTAACAGAATAAGGGCATAGGGCTGCATGCACGTTGACTTCAGTACCCTCTCCGCATAAACTTCAGCCTCTTCCAAGCGGTTCCATTCATATAACAGCAAACTGTACGTATTGTAGAAAAAGCCAGCGTAGGGGTAATTGTCTCTATCTTCCCATACTTTGATCCATTTATAAAAGAATCTTTCCGCATCATGCAAATCATCGAAGAAGCTCAATAATGTGTCGAAATACATCGAATAGGAGTTCGCTTCAATCATCTGAATGTAGCTGCCCCCCGGCGTATGCCGATCAAATATCTCAAAATATTCATTCGCTCGTCGAAAGTCTCTTCGGTAAAACGAAACAGCCGCGGACAAAAAATGAACGTTTCCTGCGTAAGGTTTCCATTCCGGGTCTGACAGCTTGTCCTCCATCAGGCGAAGTCTCGCTTGTGCCGGCTCCAGTTCATTGGTCTCCACCATCACTTTGACATACAGAAACTGTATGCGCGGCTTTCCCGTAAAACAGGCTTCCGGCAGAGCACGCAACCATCGATACAGCACCCCTCTCTTCGCATGAAGACTTTGCAGATGCTTTTCGATCAGGGCACTTGCTTCGTGGTAATGCCCGTCCACAAACAGTTGCTCTACCGCTTCTTCCAGAAATCCGTGCGCCTCCAGCCAATGGGCTGCCTTGACATGCAACGCCTTCGACTGTCCCGCATATCTCTGCCGGAAAAGCCTCCGCAAAAACTCGGAAAACAAATGATGATAGCGATACCATTCCCGCTGATCGTCCAATGAAACAATGAACAAATTGCGCTGTTCCAGCATTTCCAGCAGCTCCTGACAATTCGCTTGTCCGGTAACCGCTTCGCACAACGAGCCGTTGATCCTGTCTACAATCGATGTTTCCAATAGAAAGGACTGAATCTCGCTCGGCTGGAGACTAAAAACCTCCTGAAACAGATAATCGGATATGCTGCGGTGCTCCCCGCTAAAGGCACGGATAAAATCTGAATAATTGCCGCTTCTTTGCAGCGAAATGGCCGCCAGATACAGTCCGCTAATCCATCCCTCCGTGCGGTCGACCAACAGAGCTATCTTTTCCCCCGGCAGCGGCAATCCCATGCAATCCTGAAAGTAACGAATTCCCTCTGCAAGTTGAAAGCGCAGCTCCTGAATCGTGATTTTCACCATTTGGCCTGTTATTTGCAGCCTTGCCGAAGGAAAAGGCATTTCAGCCCGGCTTGTTACATAGAGGTGGATGTGAGCGGGCAAATAGGCTAGAAAATACGCTACCGACGCGTGAATGGCGGCAAGATCAATCACGTGATAATCGTCCCAAACGATGACCAATTCATCCGAGCAGCCGTCGAGCTCGCGAATCACGGCTGAGATGAAGGGTTCAAACGCTCCCGATTTTAAGGATGGCAAATACGGGGTGACCGCTTCCGCAAATTGAGGGTGCTTACTATTGACGGCAGCGATCGTATAGTTCCAAAACTCAATCAGATCATTATCTTGAGGGCCCAAGGAAATCCATACGGCAGGTATGGCGGACTGCTGCAGCCACTGGCTCAAAGCTGTTGTTTTACCGTACCCCCCGGGAGCCGTTACGGATGTAAGTTTGCTCATTAATCCTTTATTTAATAGCTCGGTGATCGCCGCTCGCTCAACAAGGTCATCGCGCCGCGTTTGCGGGATATGAAGTTTGGTACTCAGAATCATGGATCGGCACCTCGAATTTGGCTGTTAAACTCTATTCTTTATTATATATGATTTCTGATCAAGGGTGGCTAAATAAAGAGAGCTGTGTATGATTTGAGTAGGTTGTGTCACGAAGGGATAAAAGCCTGGGAGATAAACTGTTAACGACAATTTATTTCCCAGGCTTTTTTATTTTTGCTGCATGTGGTAATTTTTAAGTCCTTAGCATGAGCCAACTTGTCCAATTGTAGTGGTTCAACATTTCTCCCGCATCCCCTTCTCCACCCGAGTGACCGGCTGTTAAAAACTCGCAGCAACAGGAAACCGGCGACGGATTGCATCCATCGCCGGAAGTTACTGGCTCTTCAATTACGCGTCGGCGCCCAACTGCCCTCGGCCCCCGTCAAACAGCTTATGGTATGGTTCAGCTTAACGAGTCTATCGGCTAAAAATGCAAAAGGAGCTGCCGCGGCGCATAATTGCCAACCTTTCAATGCCCGATCTGCTCCTTTATCACCTGTTCAATCCCCAGCAGAATCAGCTTCCAAGCCGAATTCAAACGCCACATCGGTCCCCATCAGCTCGAACAGCCCGTTCGTACATGCGGAGCTATGTCCATCTTACTGGTTCAATTAATATTTATTCAAAATTTGGTATTCGCCTTTGTCGAAGGTTTCCTCTAAATAATTTTCTCCCCATTCGCACAGTGCAAGCAAGATCGGTGCCATTGACATTCCAAATTCTGTAACCGAATACTCCACTTTTGGCGGGACTTGATTGTATATTTTTCGGATAATGATTCCGTCTTCTTCAAGTTCTCTTAATTGCTGGATCAGCATTTTCTGTGTTATCCCCTGAATCATCCGCTTTAGCTCGCTTGTTCTTCTGGATTCCTTTGTTAAATGATAAACAATGAGTGGTTTCCATTTCCCGCCAATGATACTCATCGCGACTTCAAGAGTACAGTAGTACGTTCTCATTCCTCACCCCCCTTTGTTTGCACAATTATTTCTTTTTGGTAACTATATCACTAAAAAGTCTGTACTTCTATTATTGACATTTTTAATTCATAATAGCAACCACAAGCCAATGAAAGCGGCAAAGTTAGGACATGAATCTCAATCAGGGGGAGTAAGTTATGGAGATGGCAAAATCAACCGGGGTACCTTTGAGCATACAGCAGAAGTTTCTGGTTTTTTCTTTAGTTTTACTGACATTCGTCACGGGTACAAGCGAATTTGTTATTGTCGGATTGCTGTCCAACGTTGCATCCGATTTGGAAATAACAATCTCTGCAGCTGGGGCGCTTGTATCCGGGTTTGCCTTTGCGGTTGCCGTCGGCACGCCTATCGTAACTGTTCTTGTCAGCCGATATCCTGCTTATTCGCTAATGCTGACATGCATGTTAATTTTTATTGCGGGCAATGTAACCAGTGCGCTTTCCTCGGTTTATCCTTTGCTTATGGGGGCAAGGGTGGTTACCGCCGTTGTATGCGGACTGATGCAGACGATAGCTACGACGGTTGCCAGCGAGACATTGCCTGCCGAGAAAAGAAGCACGGTCGTTTCGCTCATATTTGCCGGATTTACTATTGCAAGTGTGCTGGGTGTTCCGCTGGGTACCTGGATCGGGCAAGCAGGCGGCTGGAACATGGCTTTCTGGTTCACAGCTTTTTTAGGTGTGGTTGCCTTGGCGATGCTCTCGATTACACTTCCGAGAAACCTGAAAGGTGCCCAAAACTCATTAAAAAGCCAATTCGATTTATTGACACATCCCCGAATAGTATTGGCTTTTCTCGTCCCAACACTAACCATTGCCGCCACTTATGTCGTGTATACTTATATCACGCCTATATTGGAAAATGTGTTGCTTATCCCCGCCAGATATACAAGCCTTATTTTGCTGATATACGGGGTCGCTTCTATAATCAGCACATTGCTAGCTGGTAATATTGCTATTCGCAACGGATTGAGTAAATTAAGATTTGTTTTTATCATTCAAGCCATTATTCTTGCCTCTCTTTATTTCACATTACATTTTGCCGTTCTCGGATTGATAAATATCTTAATTATTGGTCTTGTCGTTTACTTATTTAACGTAACATTTCAACTGTACTTGATAGATTTGGCCGGGGAATACTCTCCTTCAGCCAAGGTGTTCGCCGCTTCTTTGTTTCCTGTATCTGTTAATTTAGGCATTGCTGCAGGATCTGCAATTGGAGGACTGGTTGCCACCAATATCGGGCTGCTCCATACCGGGTGGATGGGGGGCGTGCTGGCATTAGCTGCATCGATTCTTACTTTTATCAGCTATCGGTTTTATAGGGACAAATGACATTATTGTCGGCCATCTTCCTACATCCCAGTTTTTTCGCCGTCATTTGTGGTACGGTTCAGCTCAACGGGTCTATCGGCGAAAAATCCGCCTAGGTGTGAAGCGCGGCGGCATTGCTGGCCTCAAAAGCAACTTGTGTTTTCCAGTCCACAAGTTCTGCAATTCGTCCCAATCAAAATTTTTGCCACCCGAATATCGGCCTCAAAATATTGCGAATCCAAAAAGCAAATACAGTCATTGCGGTCCATGAGCTGCGCTTATTCTGGATGTATTGATCGTTTATTATATAAGTCCGAGTGGAGGTAGGGCTCTTCAGACCGAACTCTTCCCACTTCGACGGATCATTCGAACCTCCGAGCCTTACAAGCATATTCGCCGACTCGCTATTTATTTTAGCCGGAATTTGCTCGTAGGCTTGGGTGATTTGCGCATGAAATTCGTCGATCGGATTGCCGCTGGCAAGGCTCTCCAAGTGGATGCCTTCGCGGATGTAAGAAACGTATGCAAGATGGTCAGCCCAGAACTCGTCGATATAATAAAGCCGCACCCGCTGCTCCGAAGGGCTCATCGGCTTCTCGCCTTTCAAAATTCCGAGCCGTTCCTCGTATAGAATTCGCCTCTGATCCTCCACCATATCCGAATAACAGTTCAATTCTTGGCATATGTGGAAGTTTTGGCCCATAATAACACGCTGAATATGCGCGATTTTGCTGCGAAGCATCGGCTCTTCGAGAGCCTCATCCTGCCTGGGAGCGCGAATCGCTTTATTGATGCCGAACCGAAGCAACAACTCGTCCTCCAAGCTTATGAAAAATACGGAAGCTCCAGGGTCTCCTTGGCGGCCAGAACGCCCGCGCAGTTGGTCGTCGATCCGCACGCTTTCATTCACATGCGTACCAATCACGTACAATCCTCCCAGCATGGCAACAACTTCTGCTTGCGAGGGGTTGCCACCGCCGAGCCGAATGTCGACGCCGCGTCCCGCCATATTCGTAGACACCGTCACGGCGCCAATTTCTCCCGCTTTTGCGATGATATCGGCTTCTTCTGCGTCGTTTTTCGCATTCAGAACATGGCAAGGTACGCCGACAACCGCTAGCGCTTCCGCCAGCATGTCAGACTCCTCGACGCTTGACGCACCAATGAGAATTGGACGTCCCGTCGCATGGACGGACGAGATTTCGTGTACAAGCGCCTTAAGCTTGGCTTCTTTATGGGTATAAATCCGGTGCGGATGGTCGATCCGTATGTTTGGCCGGTTCGGTGGAATTTGCGCGACCTGCAGCACATAAATATCTTTGAATTCCATTGCAGAAGCTTGCGCGGTAGCCGTCATTCCGCAAATCTTCGGATACAGGCTAATGAAGTGTTGAAGGGTGATCATCCCGAGAATTTTCCCGCCGGCTTTCGACTGCAGCCCTTCTTTGGCCGCAAGCGCGGCTTGCAACCCGTCCGGCAAATACCTGTTCTCCGCCACGCGTCCGGTATATTCTTCAATCAGATCGATTTTACCGTCCCGTACGATGTAATCGACGTCTTTTTTTAATAACGATTCCACATGCAGCGCGCAATTCAATGACGTTAACAAATGACTGTTATGGCTATCGTACAAATTGCCGCATCCCAGCAGTGCCTCCGCTTTCGCTGAGCCTGCTTCATTCAAGTATACGTTCCGCTGGAACTCATCGAAGTCGTAATGCTCTGCTTGCTCAAGCTGCCGAGCCACTTCAGCGAAACGAATGCGATCGTCGCTGGAAGAACCCGACTCGCCGGTGATGACTAGCGGCACCCGCGCTTCGTCGAGAAGCAGTGAATCCGCTTCGTCGACGATGACGTAGTGGAAAGGACGATGCACGGTATCGGCCTCGTTTAGTGCGATCGTGTCGCGCAAATAATCGAATCCCGCCTCTTTAGCCGTAACATAGGTTATATCCTTGGCGTAAGCTTCCTGTTTCTCAAACAGGCTCATACCCGCTTGAACCGAGTCTACCGTTAACCCTAGGAAACGATAGATCGGGCCCATCCACTCCGCATCTCGATTTGCCAAATAATCGTTAAAAGTCAGCACATGAACGCCTTTGCCGGTAAGCGCATTTAGATAAGCAGGCATAACAGCAGAGAGCGTTTTTCCTTCACCGGTATGCTGCTCGATCACAAATCTCTCGTGCAGAGCGACGGCAGCCATGATCTGGACATCGTAAGGCTGTAATCCAAGCTTTCTCTTCGCTGCCTCGCAGACTAACGCATAAGCATCGACAAGCAGCTCATCCAAAGGCGTACCCGATTTTGCTTCTTTTTGCAGCCGGAGGGATTCCGCTTGAAGCTGCCCATCCTCCCATACTTCCAAATTCCGTTTCCTGATGAGATCCGCTTTGTCTTGATAGACTTTCAGCTTATTCCGGGTATCGCGGTCTTTGAATTTTTGCATCAACTTAACGGCTAAATTCATCGGCATTTGAACCCTCCTCGGTAGAAATACGCGATTCCATAGCGGCTGATTTTTTTCCTACTCATCCTTTAACCGTCGTTGATATAAAACAACAGACACAATCGTTAATACAACCGTCCATGCCAAAGTAATGAGGAGGGGTTTTAATAAGTCTCCCAACGTAAAGCCTATATTACGTGGAGCTAGCAAATGCACAAGCTGACTGCTTGGTACGTAATCCAGCACTTTGAAGATTGGATAATCATCCACAAGAAACGCTCCCCATGGTGCCCCAGAGAATACGATCGACACAGGAATTATAGATAATGACGCATCAAGCAACGTCTTGGAGAATAAACCGCATATCGTGCCGACTGCTATGTATAGAATAATCGAAAGAATGATTGCTGCCACAAACGCCCATATACTAGCTGGCTCATAGCCAAATAGATACGTAGCAATAGCCAGAACAACAGCAGACATTACAAAGACTAAAGTGCTTTTACCGATTAAAACATCCATGGTCGTGGCCGGAGTCATCATTAATGATCGTAAAGTGTTACGCTCCTTTTCTTCCGCAATCAAGCATGCTTGTGCGAAACATGTTAGGAACACAAACGAAAGATTAAGAACTGTAGCGAAAGATCCAGGCAAAGACGAGCCGGAGCCGGCAGCTCGAAGAAGAAGTGCAAGGATAATTGGGAAAATCAACATAATAGAGAGCGCATAATTGCGTGAAAACTCTTTGTAATCCTTCACAAATATCGCTCGAGCACGTTTTAATGAGATACTCATAGTAACTCACTTCCTGTCATTTTAATAAAGATATCACCTAGACTTGACTCTTTCGTTTCTAATCGATCAATGAACCCTCGTTTCATCCAATCAGCTATTTGATTAGCCGTTCCCTCACCTATCGGGAGCTCGTAGGCTTCCCCATTGATTAAGTCAACACAAACCACGTTTTCTCGATGCTGTCTTTTAAGTTCCTTGGGTGAACCGATGGTTTGGATTTGTCCTTGATACAAAATCGCTACACGGTTACACATCAATTCCGCCTCAACCATATCATGCGTAGTTAAAAAAATCGTTGTCCCTTTCTCATTTAAGTAGCGTAAGCCTTTATAAATATGTGCTGAGTTTACAGGATCTAAAGCCGAAGTAGGCTCATCTAAAAATAATAATTCCGGCTCATGGATAATCGCGCATGCCAACATGACACGCTGACGCATCCCTTTCGATAAGCGATTGACTTTCTTTTTGCGCTCTCCGCTTAAGTTTACAAACTGCAGCACCTTATCGATCGAAGATCTAGGAAGATCATATAACTTACGATACAGCTCTAGATTTTCCTCAATCGATAATCTCTCATATAGACCACTGTTATCCGTCAAAATGCCAAAGCGCATCTTCTGTGAAGACTGATGCATCATCTCCGCTGGCTGATTAAATACATTTGCCTGTCCACTTGTCGAATTTAACTGCGCAGTTAAAATCTTTATTAATGTCGTTTTTCCTGAACCACTCGGACCCAGGAAACCAAAAATTTCTCCTTTCGGAATGGAAAAGGACACGTCTGATAACGCATCCTTATTTCCAAATCTCTTTCGAATATGTTCTACTTGGATAACATCCACGAGCACCACTTCCTTAACGTTGGTGCCCTAAGCATATAATGATTGCATGCATACAGCCATCAAATACCGCCGAAATGTAGCTATTATCGCCTCAATGGTACCACCCAATGCTTGATTGGTTCGACATTACCCCGGAAATTAAATGTTAAGAAGTGCTTTTAATTCATGCAATTTTGAACGAGATAACGGAACCACGGCATCTTTACCTGTATGTAATCGCAAGCTGTAGCTATTCTTCGTCCATGTAATAATCTCTCTTACTTTTTGCAGATTAACGATGTAGGATCGATGACACCTAAAAAAACCGAAGTTTAACAATCTCCGCTCGAGCTCGGTTAGCGTCAAAGCACAGTCATAATTTTCTCCACCCACATGAACAAGGATCGAACCATCTATACTTTCTATAAAATCGATTTCAGGCGGATTAAACAAAATCACTTTGTCATTTCTTTTCGTATAAATCTTCTGCACGGTTATATTGGCCCGATCTTGTTCCTGCACTTCCTGCTTATCCTCTTCTGAGTCCCGAATATCCAATGGATGAAATCCGGATTCGTTCAATCGATAAATGGCATCACAGGAAATAAGGGCATCCTCTAAATTCGAAGTTAAAATTAAAATCTGCTTTTCTTTCGCAAGGTCATCTAAAATCCGTTTAAAATGACGACGATCTTGTTCTTCCAAGTAAAAATAGGGTTCCTCCAGTACAAGTGTAGGCTGATGCGCAAAAAAGACACGCAGCAATGTCACATACATCCTTTTCGATGAGCTTAGATCCTTAATTCTTACCTTCCGTTCTTCCTTTAAAGCAAAATAATTCATTAACAAAGCGACACGCTCATTCCTCTCCGTTACTTTAATTAGAAAAGCGATTAGCTCTTCCACCGTTAAACGCATATACTCGCTTTGCCCAGCTCGAAATAAATAATATTGGGAACGATTCACTAATTGATTCATTAAAAGCTGCTTTCGCTTCAAATCCGTTATAATGCCAATCGATTGGTTCGATGTCATATTTAATTCGATCTTCGGTAGAAATAATTCCCCATCATCATACATTGGTTGAAATTGCATACCGTCCTCCCGGTTAGTGCCGCTGTAGGATATATAAAACAATTATAATGTTGGGGTACTTTTTTGTCAGTAACGCTTCAAATCACAGATATTCATACGTAAGAAAACAGAGGCGGGACGCTCCGCCTCTGTTTTCTTTGTGTTTCCGTAAGTTTAGTTTTGACGTTTCCATTTCCCACCCTACCCGCTCCAGCTTCTTTAAGCGCCTCTACGCCCTTCCCCCACGAAAAATTTCGCCATTACTTATGGTATGGTTCAGCGTAACGGGTCTTACTTTAATATTGTCCTTTAATTACAAAAAACGAGCCCCGAATCGTTCCCGCTAGTTTAGACTTCTGCCTAGCAAACTTAAACTTCCCTTCTAACTCCTTTGGTACCTCCATCCCCTCCGAAAGCTTAAAACCAACGGCCCGCTTCTTAGGGTCATCAACCGTATACATGACATTGAGCCCAAGACCATCCTCATAAAAGACGTAGGTAAATTGGATATTTTCCACTTGAAAACGCGACGTTTCTAAAGGTTTGGCCGCAAACTCAATATTGCGTTCTTCTTTCAAAATTCGGTTCACATAATCAAGGCTCTCCTGACTTTCGCTAGCGGGTACAACCATAAATTCATGCTTGTATTTGTTCATAAAATAACGGGCTTCATTAGCACGCAAACCAGCAAGCGCTTCTGCTACAGGTGAAGACTCTAAACCAACCGTAGATACATTTTTGAAATCAACGATATAGGACATTTCCATCTCTCCTCTTATCTCTTTGTTTCCTAACAACAAGAAGGTAATCGAATGCGATTATTGTTCCAACACCTTTTCAAGCTCGCTGCACCATTTACCCCAGCCATACTTCGCCCCACCCAGTGCTGGTTCATTCGAGATTCCGGTTTGTTCGAGATGAAGGTTAACCTTCCCGTTCCCTAAGTCCTGCAACGTCCAGGTGACCGTATGCTTCTCCCCTCCACTGACCCAAGTATAGGATACCCGGTTGGGTGCATCCACGATCAGCACTTCGCCTTCAATAATTCCATCCCAATATTCGTTTGGCTGGGTGCGGAACTGAAAACGGTATCCGACGACAGGTTGAAAATCGTTCTCCATCGGCTGACCGGTGTGAATGTTGGCAACCCACTTGGCAAGCTTGCTTGAATCGGTTAAGGCGGACCAAAGCTTCTCGATCGATGTCGCGTACTGATAATCCAAGGATAATGTTAAACTCATTCTTCTTCCTCCTCCAAAAGTTGGTTCAAGCGCAACATATTCGTACTCCAGAACTTGCTGTAGTAAGCCACCCAATCTTGAATTTCTCTGAGCGGAGAGGCGTTTAGCCTCAATAGCGTTTCTCTGCCGACTTTTCGGTCAAGCACCAATCCGGCCTCTTTAAGGATGGTCAAATGCTTGGATACCGCTGTTCGGCCCATTTGAAACTGTGGCGTTAATTCATGAAGCGGTATCTCGTCCGCCTCTGCTAACAGACGAATCAGTCGGCGTCTAGTTGGATCTGAAATCGCGTCAAATACATCCCGCAACCGGTTGTTCTCGTCCATAACACCCTCTCCCAATTATTATTTTTATAGTAGTATCTATCGGTTGTACGAAGGAATAGCCGATAATTTCATCACCTCCCTCTACAGTTTGCGGCTCTTCGGACGAAGCGCCCACGAGGCGATATTTAGTGCAGCATAAGAAAGCGGAAGGATAAGATGAAACCCGTAATTGGACACCATTTGGTGACACTTTGATTATAGGACACCAATTGGTGTCGTGTCAACAACATTTTTAAATTCCACATGAAATATGTAAAGGCACCCGTTAGGGTGCCTAAAGAGATGATTTTATTAGGGGTTACGTGCAATTTCAACCTCTTTCTTCTGTTTCTGGTTACGTGAATGTTTAAAGCGACAACCATGATATATGCTTTCCCCTGTCTTTTCTACAATTGCGCTGCACCCACCTCAAAATCTACTGTTCAAATTCTTTCGTTTTTCTGCCGGCAGTATGGCCTCGATGACGTCCCAATGCTCGGCGGTCTTTCCATTCTCCACGCGGAACAAATCGTAGAAAGCGGTAGGCTGACCGTCAAAGAAACCTTCACTCACCGTAAGCACAAAATCGCCTTGTCCGATTACCTGATGGACATGAGTATATTGAAATTCAATATTTTTCTCCTTCAGCGCCTGCAAAGCAGCATGAAGACCGGAAAGACCGTCGGCAATATGTGGACTATGCTGAATGTAGTGATCGCCATCAAAGTAAGAGGCAAGCAGGTCCGGGTTCTTCCCAAGCAAGATGTTCTCAACATAGCTATTGACCAATACTTTGTTCGCATCCGTCTTGTTGATGTCCCTAATGGTGACCGGTCCGTCAATCATCGTATGATTGCTTGTCGTCTTTTCCGTCATCTCTTGCAGATTATCCCAATGTTCGACGATCAGCCCATTCTCAAAACGGAATATATCAATGCCGATTTTGGGGCCAAAAAAATCATATACGGAATGAAGTGCCACATAATCTCCGTCGACTATAGTACGCTTAATGCTTACCTTTGTACCCATTTCCTTTAAATGATCAAGTGCACCAAGCATGGCTTCACGACCATCGGGTAAGGCCTGGTTGTGCTGAATATATTGATCTGGATTCACATAAGCCATAATCGCTTCGGGGTTGCCGCTCTCTAAACTTTCCAACACGGCGATTGCCTTACGGACAAGCTCATTTTCATTGTTTACCGTCATTCGACTATCCTCCTTTAAGTTTATGGGCATTAGATAAATAATGAACATGGCGTTGTTTATTTATCTATCGCTCATTATAATGGAGGTTAATATAACGCTCAATATTCAATATTTTTCGTTTTGAAGGATAACAGACAGCTCATACAACTTTTGTCGCTTAACGGTTAAAATTTCATGTAGGGGAGAAAGAAAACAGTGAACAAGAAAACGGACCTTAGAATACTGCGCACGAAACAATCGATTCGAAATGCGTTTTATGAGCTTGTTCAGGAAAAAGGATATGAAGCGATAACGATCCAGGATATTGCCGATCAGGCTATGATCAATCGAAACACTTTTTATCTTCACTACCAAAATAAACCTGATTTATTGGATACATGTATGAATGAATTGTTGAGCGAATTAAAGGATACAGTCGTTCTTTGTCCCATCAGCATGAATCCTTTCAGTATTTCTATACTCGAGACAGTCATGCAAACTGTACTGGAACATATTTCGCGCAACACCACCTTTTACTATGCCATGTTAATTGAAGAGAATAGAATCTATCAGTTTCGAGCGAAAATGGAGAATATCATTAAAGATAAATTAAATGAGGGGTGGAATCCTGCTCAGGGAAATTCCCCTTTAGCGATATCCAAGGAATTGCTGCTCGAATACCTCATATCGTCTTTCATGGGGATTGTACTCTGGTGGATTAAAAACGATAACCCCCTTCCTGCAGATGAAGTTTCATCTCAGTTTAGTAGAATCGTTGCCTACGGGCATTTGAAAGCTGCCGGCATCACCGTCGAGGAATAATGTATGGTTATGAAATTCAACTTACGCTGCAAAAAACGCAAACCGACCTGTGGGCAGGTGTGTTTCCGGCATCTATCATGCACTGAATGAACAGCAGGAATCCCTACGCAGTTTGCTTGCCCAGTTGAAAAGCGGGGAACAAGCGAAATAGATCTACCGGAATATGTCAAGCTTATCTTCAGGAACATGTACGATCAGGTTGAATTGCTGTTGCAATTTCTCTCGCAATTGAAGCAACTGCTGGAACAGCAGAAGGGGGACGACGCGATTGAATCAAAAAGTTGAGCGCTCACGAATTGCTGCGCTTGCCGTCGTCACCATCGCTATTTCCGTCGATATGCTCGTATATGGACTCATTGTACCGTTCGTGCCGCAATATGCCGCCTCGCTGGGAGTATCGCACACTTTCGTCAACTTACCCGGTCCGTTCGTCAGCTCCTGCTCCTTCTTTACACTTTCGCGGCGCCTGTACATCCATTCTATTCCTTCACAAGGTTCAAGTGCCCGAATCAGAACACTTTCCGGATCACCTATCCCCCCACTCACCACGTTCAAGAGACAGTGGGTATGTATCAAATGAGTGTAAGCTCGTTAATTACCTGTTTAGTCCTCGGTTAATATACTTTCATTTTTCATTAAGCTATGAAATTGCCCTCAAACCTTTCTTTTCCATTCCTTTTGCACGAACTAAACCTCCTATTTGCCGTCTGGTGCAAGCTTGCCGCATGAAAACTCCAGTCAATTTTGACAAATAAAGTGAGAGAGTGGTAAATTCTTTTTATACTAATTCTTTAATTTGGGTGGGCCTATGAGAAAAAAATTGCAAATTTACATATCGTCTACTTTCTACGATCTTATTGAGGAAAGACATACCGCTGTTGAAGCCGTACTTCAAGCCGGTCATATCCCTGCTGGAATCGAGCAATATTTTAAGGAAAGTCCAATGAAAATTAGGAAGAGATGGATCGACGAGTCCGATGTATATATCCTGATTCTCGGAGGATTCTATGGTTTAACGCTTCCTGATGAATCCAAGAGCTATACGCATTGGGAATATGAGTATGCCGGAGAAGCGGGCAAACCTAGATTTGCTTTTGTTGTCACAGATGAAGCATTAAGACAAAAGCCATACGACTTCGCAGCAATTGAATACTATCAGAAGTTTCAAGAGTTTAAGCAATCGGTCATGGAACAAGTCCCTACCTATTATGTTGAAGATGTACGGCACATTACAATGGTACTTCGTGATCAATTGCCGGAGTATGCAGCAAGAGACGATTTGTATGGCTGGGTTTCCGGCAAGGATGTCCCGGACGTTCAAAAGCTGTTGGAAGAGAATGCAAGATTAAAGGCGGAGTTGGAGAAAAAGAAATGAAAGAGGGGCTGGCACAACCAGCCCCTTTCTTCCCCGAATAGTCCCCGCCAGCTTAGACTTCTGCCTGGCAAACTTAAACTTCCCTAACTCCGCAGACCTCCATCCCCTCAGAAAGCTTAAACTCGACGGCCCGCTTCTTAGGGTCATCAACCGTATACATGACATTAAGCCCAAGACCGACCTCATAGAAGAGATTAAGGAAAGTGGGCATCTGGTTGAGCTGGGATCTTGAACACTAAAAACGGTAGCACGAGATAGAAACCCATGAGTACAGTACTTAAAACATGAAATCACTAGCTTGCAGACTAAATCAAATGATTCATACTGACGACCACAGACAACAGGCAAAGTACGATAGCCGGTATTGCCTTTGGAAAAGGATCCTTAGCAATAACGAGAAGAATAAAGGTTGCGACAAACATTGTAGCCGCTAGTAAAAATCCTGCAATAACAGCCACTATTGGAAACCAAATGCCTACAAATAAACCGATTGCGGACGTGATCTCAATAAACCCTGTTAAAAAATTAAAGATGGGAGGCATGCCGAAACGGTTGAACTCATCTGCCATTTTACCGGAAATAATTTTACTCCCAGTAAACATAAAAAATAAGCCGACAATAACTTGCAAAATGATAATAACCAAGAAAATTCCTCATTTCTCGTAGTATTTTACATGCTATAGCATACATCTCACAATTCCTTAACACTCGCATACAGTTTTTCAAGTATAGTTTTCAATTCCTGAATTTCATCGTCACTTAAGTACCTTGTCACGTGCTTGTGTGCTTCGATGACAATCGGCAGGAGTTCTGATTTAAGTTTTATTCCTTTATTGCTCAGGTATAAGTTATGAGATCGTTTATCTGTATCATTTACAATCCGTTTGACGATCCCCTTCTTCTCGAGCGAGTGGATCATTCGAACAACCGTGCTCTGATCTCGGTCGATTGCTTCTGCAAGCTCTTTTTGAGTTGTTGGTCTATCTCCATCTAGAACACTGATAATACCCCATTGCTCTGGCGTCATCTCATAGGGCTTTAATTGCTTTGTAAAGTAATTGGTCATTTTAACATCCGTACGATGAATCAAAAACCCCGTTATATTGTACAATTCCATAATTTTCACCCATTTATAAAAGTATATGCCATAGCATATAAATTATCTGATATTACTCAATAAGTCAAGTTGGTCCATTTGACCATTCCTAAATTTTAGAAAGGAGCAACTGCCGCGGCATTCGCTCCTAACTTACAAAAGCACTTTATCTGATGCCTTACAAAGCATTTAAGCTTGAGAGCCGTTTGCGGGTAGGTCACTTACATCCCTATTCTTTTGAGCTACAACGTACAATTCGCCTAAAATGTGCTCGATATGATATGAATCTTCACGAAGCTCTGAAGCGATAAATTTTTCAACCTCACTGGACTCGACTCCGTATATCACTTCAATTTCCTTAGAAAACAAAAGATGGCTTTCCTCCATCAATTTCGCGAGAGGTCGTACCTTTGTAGGTTTAACTCGATGATTTATGATTTGTTCAAGCGCGTCCACGTAGGTATCCAATGTCCGCGCTCCGACAATCTTGATCCCTTTACCTTCTTCATCGACCATAATGATGGTTGGGAATCCTCTTACACCGAGTCTAGCTACTAAATCAAAGTCTTGTTCTAGCAAATCTTGTGCCTCTTCGAGTTCCGATTCTACAAAAACCTGTTTTCCATCCAGCCCAATTTGGTTGACGATTTCAATGAGTACCTGCTCTTCAGCAATATTCTGATTAAAAGCAAAAACAGCCTCTCTTGCTTTCCGCAAAAATCCATTCTCTTTCCCTTTATGCTTGTTCTGAATGGCTTTATATACTCTGGATGGCGGATAAGAAGAGCTTATTGGATTCGTACGCCACAATGTTCCGTCGATTGGCATACGTGAGTGTTGGCCCACTTCCTTCCAATGGTGTTCAACATCAGAAGGTTTTTGAATCCCGTTTGAAGAATCCCCGAACCCATGCCAGCTAGCCAATAATCCCCCCATAATAATACTTACATTGAAATACTGGCCATACTGCTGAGTGAATCGATTTAATACGGGTTCGAGCGCCCAACAATGAGAACAGATCGGATCTGTTACGTAATACAACGTTATTTTTTTAATTTGCTGATCCAGATCGAATTTTTGGATTGGATCTTCATCGACAACACCACAGACACCCGTTTCAAGATCACACATCATATTTTGATTGTTCATAATTTGCATCACTTTCAGAAGTTTATTTTTACCGATGGATGGTTTCAAACTTGCTTAACGGTTTGATCTATCCACCGGACTCAAGACAGACTACATGTTATCGCAATGTTTTAAGCGCACTGGACCAGGAAACAACTTGATCCAACATGGTTTCAATTGTGCCCTTGTGATGTGGGCCAGGTTTAAAGGTTCTCATTTCTTCAAAATCAGTGAATAGGTTAAGAGCAGGTTGCGTAGCTACTGTTGCGACTTGTGGTACAGACAAGGTCAGGCGAAGCTGCTGAGCTGCGGTGGTTCCTCCAGCTGAACCGTAGCTGACAATATTGGCAGCTTTATTGCGAAACTCCTGACTCAGATAATCGATTGCATTCTTCAAGGCAGAAGTGATGCCACGATTGTATTCTGGAGTAACGAAGATCTTTGATCAGCAATTGTCTTGACCCACTCAGCAACTTGCAAACTTACTCTACCTTGCCTTGTACTTCCTGTAATAATTCCAATTTTTGTCACGTCCAATAACTCCCCTAAAAAATTATTTTTTATAAGAGACATTTGTTAATGTCCTGTACATGGTATTATTATAATACTTAGATATATTTGAACAAGTACAATCATTTTTCTTACTAAGTATCAAAAAAATACTATTAGGAGAATCATCATGAAATACGATTTTAAACTTGATCAGCTGTGCCCAGCTACCTTCGCCTTTTCGGTGATCGGAGGAAAATGGAATTTACCGATATTGGCGATTTTGAGCGAAAATAACTGCATCAGATACAACGAATTAAAAAGACGTCTTCATGGTATCACAGGAACGACGTTAACCAACTGTCTAAAAGATCTCTGTGATTACGGGATCATTCATAGGGAACAATACAACGAGGTTCCTCCCCGTGTCGAATACTCACTCACTACTTCTGGGAAAGAGCTAGTGCCTTTAATTGAATCTGTTGTTGCCTGGGGACAGAAGAATATTAAAGTTACGGAGTAGGATGCCGATTTTGTTTACGAATAGCTGGCCGCAATTTGTATTGCGCGTGGGAACAGCTATTCATCACATATGTTCCCAATATCGAAGACAAACCGTTTTTCTTCAGACGGTCCTACACAAGTTTTTCGCTGGGAGCGTAAGCAGAAATGATCAAAAAAGGGTCCCTTGCTAACGTTGTATACGTGCTTGAAAAAATAGCCCCCACCTAGCAGTCAGATGGGAGCGAGTGTATGATGGATGGAGGTTACGTGAGATGGCAAGAGTCTGGTAGTGACGATGACAACGGCCTATTAGGCTCCAATGCTTGCGTCACCTTCAGATCTGCAAGCTGATTACGCTGTAAATAGTCGCGCTTGCCGCTGCTCCCCGTGGGGGATTCGCAAACCACCAATTTTTGCGCCCGATTGCAAATAGCCTGATCGACTGTTCACTACGATTGTTATCGATCTCTAGCCGCCCGTCCTTCAGGAACGCGGTCAGCGTATCCTTGCATAGTAAGCGTCCAGCACCGGCTGGTTAACGTCTGAAACCTTGAAGTTATGTTGTTAAAGTACGGTAATTTTCAATGATCCCCTTCGCTTCAAGTACCTTCCCTGAATTCTCATCAGAAGGCTTATACCCTTTTTTCAATAAGTCAGTGATATACAGTTTGTTATAAATAAAGCAAAAGACCAAACTGGAAACACCAAAAGTGCAACATGCTACAATGAATTGAATAATCGCCCATTTCCAGTCACCTCTAAAAATTGCCGGAAAAAACGAAAAAAAGAATGTAGTCCATGAAAATCCGACTTTACATTCTTTCACATTACCGTCCTGATTGCGTAAATTAATCATCATACCTATAACGCACCCTCTCTAAGTCACATTTAAGATTCATGCATCATCATAAATCCATTGTCCACTTGTTTCTATACCTACAAAGGGGTATTTTTTGTTAATCTTCTCTTCCCTTGAGATGAAGCAAGCCATCGGCGGATTCAGCTGTCATTTCTGGACTAAGTCTATGCCAAAGCTGAAAATTGACCCACAAAGATGACGACTTTATTGGAACTGTGCAGGTACTGCAGAACTTAATTTCTTTGTTAAATGTTGCGGAGAGTAAAAGACGGTTCTACCACAAGTTTTTCGCTGGGAGCGCAAGCAGAACTGATCAAAAAAGGGTCAGCTCAACGGGTCTATCGGCGAAAAATCCGCCGCGGCTTGGTTTTTATATGATACCGATATCCTCTTCGAATAACCTTCAAGAATCTTCTTATGTGTGTTTAGAATTTATCCTCATTTTCCATCACTACTGACAGTCTTCGATTTAAGCATACTCCATCTATCAATCCTTGCCTGTACATAATTTCAATGACTAGTGCCAATTGAGCTTGTTCTTTCTCTTCATAAGAAAATAGTATTGGGTGTTGGTCTATTGGAACATACTTAAAAATCTCTTTTAATAAGGATTGAAGTTCTTTAGATAATTCTTGATATCCCTCATCTTGCTTCAGAACGTTATTCCCAATTTCTTCTGTTCTCATGGCAATAAAATCACGCAAATAAGTTCTAAGACTCTTTATCAAACTCAACACTTCCCCTCAAAAAAGTGATATCAAAGTGAATGCTTGATATTAAACATTGTAAGGTGAGTTCACTTAGATGTCAATGTGAGCGTATATCCATCCCAATCATATTGGTATAATATTGACATCACTTTGGAGGGGTATTGGTTTTTATGGCCACAAATAAACGGGTCTTTACCTTACGATTAGAAGAAGAAAATTTTGAGAAAATCAAAATTATTGCGGATAAAAACAAACGTTCCATTGCCATGCAAATTGAATATCTCATCGAGCAACACATAGATGAATTTGAACGCAAGAACGGGATTATTCAAATTGAAAAGTAATACCAACCTCATTGAATCCTAAACTATAGTTTTTACATCAAAAAAACTGCCATCAATATCGTTAATTGCGATAGGGTGCTCACTATCCTGCCTGTTACTTTCTGCAAGCAAAAGTCCCCCTCCAAGTACCGGATCGTTCTGTGATACGCCGGCTTTTCGCCAAGTGCGCCCCACCCAAAACCCATGCTAGTCAACGCACTTTTGAAGGCTCTTGAGAGTTTTCCCCTAAAAAACGTCGCCGTTACTTACGGTATTGTTCACCACGTTGTCTGTAACAGCAAGTTTCTGAAATCAGAACAGGGCGCTCTTCTAAGCGCCCTGCCTTTTTCAAAATCTTATCCAATGAGACGGAGACTTAACCCAAAGTTGGGCTTTGGAATCGCCGTAAAAGCACCTTGGCTACTTCTTAAAATTGCTTGGGACTCTTGTTCGAGGGGAGTCAACATTTTTAGCTCTGTAAATTTCATGAATTACACGAGAACATAATCCTCTCATGTAAAGCCGATTGAACTCTCCTTCCGCCAAGACTATTAAAATGAGAGTTATTGAAACACATACGGACATCCACGATCTGCGAAGGGACGGAAACCACGCCTGTTGCGTCAGTCGAACACTTAGCCCTAATATGCTTGCCATAGTTTTTGGATCATTGGTTTATTTAATGAAGGCAAGGATAAAAATAGAGGGCACTTTCTGAGAAGTGTCCTCTTCCTGAGATTGAAGTTCAAGCCGAATTTATGCTAAAACCATCCAAAATGTTTCCCTAGTGCTAATCCAGCTGCCGATGTTCGTACAATATCCGCCAAAACGCCATAAAACTTCTTTGCCCGTTCTAAATTACCTTTTCTTACTTCTTCTTGAATTTGTTTCACATCACTAAGGGCATCATTTTTCTCTGGAGAATCGGGTAAAGAATTTACAAATTGGAGAACTGCTTCAAACTCCTTTGCAGCGATGCCTTGAGTTTCTATCGTAGATTGTTGCACATTATCACCCTGAAGGTTTACATTATCACCGAATTGTGCACCTGAAAAATTCCCAGATATAACTCTATGATTATTATTTGTCGTCAAGGTCATCTCACCTATCTTATTTGTATTACAAATATATTTATATTCGCCTTTCAATTCATTTATAAAAAACTGCCTGTTATCAATACTAATAATCACACTACCGTTTTTCTTCTCATCTAAATATCCTAAATCTATCAATTGCTTAAAGTTTTTTCCTAACTGATTATTAGGCCTTTCGAACTCTTCATTATGTGAACTTTTTTTTTAGCATCTTCTTTAAAGTCTTCAGTAAAATTAAAAATAAGAAAACTATGATCCAGATCATTACAAATTTCTTGTCCGCATATATGACATGTGGGCAAATCAAGCAAATCAAGCCCCTGATCCAAATCGCCAATGTGCGCCTTATGATTTTCTGGGCATAGATACATACGTGAAACCATAAGCTCAAATCCATTTTTAGACATTAGAAATCTAAAAACAAAGTCATATGTGGCCTCATATTTTATAGCTGAGAGTACGTTATCTACCGTAAAATCAATAACAGGAGGTGTTAATGTCACCCAATATTCCAATACAGCATTTATTTTGGATATTGGTTTAGACATAAATAACACCTCCCAATTTAAAATTCAACCCACAGATTCAACGGAATCTTGCAATTTATCCAAGTAACAGATTTTAAAAATTGCATCTACAATGTTATCAATAACTGCTTGAGTTACTATGGTAGATTTAAACTTAAAAATACCGGATTTTAGGTTGATTTCGAAAGTAACAGGAAACCCCAATCCCGTCACAATATCAGTAAATTCCTCTAAATGAACAACAACGTCCAGTTTATTATCTGTAGGTAACTGATTACTTGCAATAAACTCCTTAATTTTCTCGGTTAGCTCATCAGTTGCCAAATCAATAGAACCCCTTGCACTATTAAAACGAATACTTCCCAATGTCGCAGGAAGGCCAATGTGTTCCGAGGAGACAGTAGCTTGCATAAAGTTTTTAATTGCTATTGCATCCGTACTACTGACCTTTGTTAGCCTTTCAGATTCAACTTCTCCAGTATACTCAAGCAAATAGGTAGCATAAGCCGTAATTTTCTTCATTTGTGAACTTGAACAACGATATTCAATAATTTTATTATCAAAATGAACGACAATTGGTACAATATATGCATATTCATCGACTACAGAGTTATTCCAACCTTGCTTTCGAGTTGAATATTTTCTCTGCACTGTATTTATGTAAACAGTATTTCCATCTGCATATATTCCACAAATCTGAATAGAATCGTCTAATTGGACTCTCCAATTTATTCTCTCCGGCGCATCAACGGGTATTATTTCACGTTCAATTAGTCCTTTAATGAATTTTTCAGGAGTGTTGTTTTTATCGGGAAAGCTTGTCAAAGGTCTATCTATAACAAGCCCCGAAGCATTTGTCGAAAATGACGTTTGTTTTATAAGATAAATTAGGTCTTGTTCATGTCCAGAAGCTATGAGCAATGAAATAGTATTTTCAATACTTGCTCCTCTAACAACCTTGATATCTTTTATTTTTGCTAGTTGTCTTATTAATTTATCAGGAATACCTTGATATTTATGCATGAACGAGAGCCCCCAACTACTATTATGGCCCTAATTGGTTGATTCAATGGGGCCATTTATACTGGTTCTCCCTATTTTATACCATAAATCCAATAAAATCCATCACTAGTTTTTGAAAGATCGTTGCCGTCCATTATGGTAGGGTTCAACTTAACGGAGCTATCGGCGAAAAATCCGCCGTGGCTTGGTTTTTATATGATACCGATGTCCTCTTCGAATAACCTTCAAGAATCTCTTATCTGTTTAGAATTTATCCTCATTTTCCATCGCTACTGACAGTCTTCGATTTAAGCATACTCCATCTATCAATCCTTGCCTGTACATAATTTCAATGACTAGTGCCAATTGTGCTTGTTCTTTCTCTTCATAAGAAAATAGTATGGGGTGTTGGTCTATTGGAACATACTTAAAAATCTCTTTTAATAAGGATTGAAGTTCTTTAGATAATTCTTGATATCCCTCATCTTGCTTCAGAACGTTATTCCCAATTTCATCTGTTCTCATAGCAATAAAATCACGCAAATAAGTTCTAAGACTCTTTATCAAACCCAACACTTCCCCTCCAAAAGTGACATCAAAGTGAATGCTTGATATTAAACATTGTAAGGTGATTTCACTTAGATGTCAACGTGATCGTATATCCATTCCATTCATATTGGTATAATATTGACATCACTTTGAAGGGGTATTGGTTTTTATGGCCACAAATAAACGGGTCTTTACCTTACGATTAGAAGAAGAAAATTTTGAGAAAATCAAAATCATTGCGGATAAAAACAAACGTTCCATTGCCATGCAAATTGAATATCTCATCGAGCAACACATCGATGAATTTGAACGCGAGAACAGGATTATTAAAATTGAAAAGTAATATCAACCTCATTGAATCCTAAACTATTGTTTTTACATCGGTTCGACTAATGTTATTATCTACGAACTTTGGAAACACTCCATCATACCAACCTTTCCTTGAACTAAAATGTGGTCGTTCGCATTGTCTGTATAGCTTTCGGGTGTTGGCAATTGACCATAGTAATTTGCACAACGTCCTCAAGTTTGTGCTGTTACCGAGTGAAAGTTAAAAAAGCCAAGGAATGTATCTCCTCGACTCTTATAATTAAACATATTCTGTTTTTACTGGTTATTATTTGTTTTCACCGTCACTTCAAAGCTACCATCAAGTTAACTATATTTTTGCTTGATTTCAGCAATCCACGCTGGAAGTTTGGTAGTTAGCGTCATATTATGTCTTAACAAGCTGCCTGCCGTTTGATTAGTCGCCTTACTAAAATCAACGCTGCTAATGAGCTCATTGATGTAAGGAATAACATCAGGCTGTAAAATAGAATATGAATTCACTGATTTGCCAAGTAAATCACGATCTAGTCCCCACTCCACACAAAAATCAATCACCGCATTCTGCAGCTTGCTTGCTTTCCAAACTTCAAACGCCTCATCAAAGTTCAGACCGCTTGACAAGTTACCAGGCACAAGCTCCGTATCCACAAATTCCTTCAATAGCTGTGCTTGCTCGTATTCCCCCATATTACTCAACTCTTGAATTTGTTCGTAAATAATACGAAGCGTTTCGCTATCCACCGTTTGTACGCCGTTCGGTGAGGTAATTTTTGAACCAATCAGACTAAGAATATGATTCGCATCGATGACTTGTGTTCCCGCTAGCTTTGTTTTTCCAACAAGTGGAATAATCAGTGCTGGCGGAGGTGGAGTGCCTGGCTTCCAAGTTAAGTTTTTATATGCACCGACATACTGCAACCAAGTGTGCTCATCCATACCAAAAGCTACATCATTCCACTTAAATTCATAGTATTGCTCTACTAAATTTAGCTGTTCGGCAGCATTTTTAAAAGCAAGTATAAATGCTTCTTTTTTCTCTTCATCATGCTCAATTGTCTGCCATTCAGTAGGATCAGGTAAAGTCGGAATCAGGCCAGCAACTTTTACCGCTAATTTTTTTACAGCAGTTTCATAGGTATCAACAATGGCCTTACTGCTCTTACCGCCGCTTCCATACAGCTTCAAAGCTTGATCTACGATTTGTTCGGTAAGCCGTGGATATTGGAAGTTGATAATCGTTCCAAACTCTTTATTTGAGCCAAACACACGATTTGTTCGTGAATAAGCCTGAATCAAACCTTGAAGCTCAAGCGAACGGTCAACATAAAGCGTATTAAGACGCTTAGAGTCATAACCTGTCAGTAGTTGGTCTGCCACAATCACGAGGTCTATATTCTTGGGATTTCGTCCGCTACCGCCTCGAGTGGCACGCTCCACGACATCTTCAAAGTAAGCATCCTCGCCATGTTTTTTATCGCCAGCAACAAACTCAATACCCGTAAATGCAGCGTAGTCCTTAAACATACCTTTTACAATTTTAGGGTCTATTGGCGTAGGATCATTTTCGTTATCGAAGCTAAACGTCATAGCAACGTTTAACTTTTTCCCGCGATCTGTCAGTTGTTTCTTGAACTCATCATAATAAGCAATCACGCGGCTTTTATAGGCCACTGTTAAAATCGCATTAAATTCTCTACCTTGTGATTGTGAGTCCCAGTTACTTAGAATTTCTTCAACTACACGAGGGATATGCGTTTCATCTTGGTATGTAAGCAATCCTCGTTTTTGAGCTTGCTTTTCAACCTCAGCCTCTGACATTTCTTGAACTTGGCGTTCGATTTCTCTATCCGTCATTTCAGGATGTTCTTCCTTGATCTTCTCAGCCAGTTGCTCTCTTAAATCATCGTAGCTCTTGAACTCTCCCGTGTTGATATAGTCAACGTGAAAACCTAATACGTTTTTATCGGCAATCGCCTCGTCAATCGTATATTGATGCAACTTGGGTCCAAATAGCTTTTCAGTTGTATTGATGACTTCGCTTTTTTCATCGACCTTTCCTTTGATCTTATTTTCATCAAATAAAGGTGTTCCGGTAAAGCCATAGAAAAGTCCATTTTTCTTGAAATATCTCTTAATGGTTCCCATCATCTGACCCATTGTCGTACGGTGAGCTTCATCGATGATAAAAACGATTTTCTTGTCTGCTAAACTTTGATCGTGAGCTTCTTCCAGTTCCTTAACTAAAGCATTCAGTTTGAAGGTTGTCGTTACCACAATTCCATTTTTAGCTGACTTAAGTATCTTTTTTAGCTGGTAGGTGTGCTTCGTATCATCAACGGAAACAGACTCGTAAGCAGCATACGCTTTGAAGTTTTCACTGGTACGATTGTCTAGCTCACGTCGATCAACAAGGAAGACAACTTTGTCAAATCCTACTCTAGTCGATAAAAACAAAGCGGTCTTAAAACTCGTGATGGTCTTCCCTGAGCCAGTTGTATGCCAAACAAATCCGCCATGTGGAACTTTTTCATCATTGTCCCAACCAAAAGCAGCACCTTCGACAGATTGAAGGGCATACACTTGATATGGACGCATCAGCATATGACGCCTGTTTTCTTCGTCTTTCGCTTCATCAATCACCAAGTAATCGCCCACCATTTGATGAGCCATTGGAATCATCAAAAAATGCTCCACTACTTTTTGCCAGTTGTTAATCGGTTTGTTGTCTTTATCTGACCAATGAAAGACGAAGCTCGGGTTAAAATCGCCTGCTGTTTTGGGAGTAGCAAAATATCGAGTGGCAATTTCAGAAGTGATGACCATCATCTGCGAAAATGCCATGAAGTTATTACTGTATTCGCCGTCACGATAGTAGCGTATAAACTGTCCAAATGCCTCGTCCAGCGTTTTGTCCGTACGCTTTTGCTCGATATTGATTAAAGGCAGGCCGTTGATCAGTAAGACAATATCAAAACGGTTATTGTTTGGCGTCTGTACTTCTCTAGCAATCTTATAGCATGAGTCTCCGCCGCGCACTTCGGCTTTTTTAAAAATGGTCAATGTGATTTGCTTTCTTGTGACTTTTGGGTTGTCATCACGGTAAATGCCATCAATCTTTCCTTTGGATTCTTCAATGGCTAGAATCTTTGCTGCCTCGTAGCTGTTGCTGATCCGATTAACTTTTGCCATCACTTGTCTGAACTCGTTATCCGTTAATTCCACACCCTCCAGTTGGTCGGCATTAATCCGGTTGAGTTCGCCACGCCAGTGAGTAACCAAATCAGCAACGGTTACCTTTTGAATATTTCCATTCAAGAAGTCGGGCGCTTTCCATTTATATTTTTCTAGTTCTTTAACAAAATTCTCTTGAAACGTTTTCTCTGCCGCACTTTTGGGTGCATTGCTCATGACTTACGCCCCCCCCTCTAAACAAACATTTCATTTAGGTATGCTTTTTTAATATTTTGTAGTTTTTCTAACTTACGCTGATGAAGGGCGATGAGATGGTCAAGGCTCTTAAAAAAGTCCCCAATCTTGGTTTGTTCTGCATTACTTGGAAAGCGAATCGGAACATCTTCCACTTCATTCTTGTTAATCTTTTTAGGAAACGCAATGTGTAAAGTTCGTTTATAAATTTCATTTTTCATAGCTGGCGAATGGATACTTGCTCGTAAGAAATATGGATTAAGTTTCTTTTTCTTCAGCAGAGCAAGGCTTACGTAATAGCCAATAGGTTCGTCAGATTCAACTACATTTGCAGTCCCAATGTCTCCAATACGGGTCATTAAAATGTCTCCTTTTTCTGGACGAACCTTGAACTCATTTTCAAATGCCTCTTTTGAAATGTATTTTTCAGATTGAAGTGTTTTGATATTTTCAACCGAAAGAAACATTATTCCTTCGTTCTTATAGTCAGGAGTTTGATGCGTTCCGTCATAAACATCCGTTACTTCTGATAGCTTCTCTTGTTCCCAAGCTTGAGTAAACCCGGCAAATCTCCGTTTTGGCACGCGCTCACCTTCAGCGGGAAACATTTCAGAAAGATAAGCAGATTTTAATGCTTTTGTCTTTTCTAACTTACGCTGATGAAGGGTGATAAGGTTATCGAGATGGGCGAAAAGCTTACCGATATTACGTTGTTCCTCCCTTGAAACAGGATACAAAACAGTAGTTTTCGCAAGATTTGACCTGCTTATTGCTAAGACTTTTACACCTTGCATTAAAGGCAGTAATTGCCTGTGATATGCCGAAGAGTTCATATAGTAGCCTAAATAGTTTTCCTGCATATTTGCCTTTGGTCTGCACACTATGGTATGCAATCCTGATACCACATAATCATTGCCTATTCCCGCTATTTCAGTAGCTTTTCCAACGGTTTCGTCTTCTGCCGTGTCAGCTATTATAACATCTCCATTCTTAAGCAAATGGCTCTTGTACTTCCTAATATCCCCATTAGTGATATACGGTATTTCATCTTTTACTACATCCGTTACAGCACCATATTTGACAAGGATATCGCCATAATGAACACTCTTAATCACGCCAATATCATAGTTCAACTCAGCTCTTGAAAGAGTATTGTTTGGTATGGAGTAATCAAACATATCCACAAACTTACGCTGTTCCCAAGCTTGAGTATTTTGAAACTCCTTAAATCGCCTCTTTGGCACTAAATTTGTTTGTTCTGTCATTATCCCGCCACCATTTCACTCATCAAGGCTTCAAACGCTGATTCTAGGCCACGACTTTCTTTATCAATCGCTGACAACGTATCGGCATAGCGATTGTTCAACATTTGCAGCGTGCTCAATTCCGTTTTTAGCGGCTTCTCTACTAATCCAACAATAGCATCCACGGTGTTGCCGAACCATTTTTCATACATCAAGTTGTCGATTTCTTCGTTGGTCAACGTTAGGATACGTTCCTGCACAGCTTCTTTGAGTGCTTTTTCATCTTCTTTCATGGCTTTGCTCAGCGCTGCTTTATCAGCAAATAACTTCTCAACTTTACTCAGTAGGTTATATTCAACCGTTCCCTTGCTCGCCTTCTTCAACTCTGCTTTGACTAATTTGTTTTCAAAGGCTTCCCCGGTTTCATTCAAGATTTCGCCTAAAGCATTGGCTTCATCGCTGTCTTCAACTTTTGCAGCCTCAACCAAGTCTGACAGCTCTGTTTCAATCTCTTGAATGCAAATATTTTTTGATTCGATTTCTGCCAACTCATCACGATATAAACGTTTCGCAATCAAATCATTGGGTACAATACTGCCAACCCAGCCGTCTTGCTCCTCACGTTTTTTATCGCCAGTTCCTTTAGTTACCATATTGGGCTCGCGAGTGCGTCCTGCTGTATAGAAATCACTTAACGCAATGATTTCCGTATCATGTGTCAATGCATTCTTCCAAATTTCAGCCACAATCTGATAGCCGTCATAAATATCCATATATTCGAACCCCGATAAAATCACCTTGATTTCAACAAGCATTTCGTCCATTAGTTGAGTCAAATTGGTCGTATTAGCTACGTTTCGCAAAATCGCCCAGTATTTCTCAATATAGGCCTTAGCTTTGCTTTCGATTTCCTTCGACTTTTCAACAATGCGCGAGTCGCTCAATATCTCCATAGAAATTTCATCTACCGATTTCGTAAGCTCAACATAGCCGTCACGAATTTCTCGCAAAGATTGTCCCAAAACATCTGACACGATAGACTGCAAAATCTTCAAGTCGTCAATGTTGTTTCGAGGAATCCCGCCAAGGAGGTGAGCATCCACATCATGAGGAATTTCTTCGTCAATCGCCTCAATATAGCGAGGAATATTCAGGTTATACTGATTGTCAAGTATTTCCTCACGAGTTGCTAAATGACTATACCCTTCCTCTTCTCTACGTTCAACATACGTATCAACAATTTTAGCGATGTCTTTTTCTTGCAGGACGTTTTGTTTCCCAACTTTAATATAGCTGCGAGAAGCATCAATGATTAAGACTGGTTCGCCGATGTTTCGGTTCTTCTTCAAAATGATTATAACTACCGGGATACCTGTATTGGTAAATAAATTGCTTGGCAAGCCGATGATGGTATCAATACGGTTTTTATCAATCAATCGTTTACGAATTTCTCCTTCAGATGAACCACGGAACAGAACTCCGTGAGGCAAAACAATCGCCATCGTGCCGTCTTGACCTAAGTGGAATAATCCGTGTAAAAGAAATGCATAATCCCCTTTAGAGTCTGGTGGCAACACCCCGGCATCTTCAAACCGAGGGTCGCTGACCTTTAACCCTGCTTTGTTCCAATTCTTTGCAGAGTAGGGTGGATTCATCACCACCGCCTCAAATTGCACGCCTTCATTTGGACGTTCTGGGTCCTCTGGCCAGTCATGAGTAAGTGTATCGCCATTTTTAATCGTCATCTTTTCTGGACGAACACCATGAAGCAGCAAGTTCATACGAGTCAAGTTATAGGTTGCTGTATTTTTTTCTTGTCCGTAATAGCTCAAATTCTCCTGAACATCTTTATTCAGATGCTTCTTAACCGTTAAAAGCAGCGATCCCGAACCGACAGTCGGGTCATAGATTGACTTGATACCTGGCGTTTTCGCCGCAATTTGTGCCATGACTTCACTGACTTGTCGCGGTGTGTAGAACTCGCCTGCCTTCTTCCCTGACTCCATCGCAAACTGACCGATGAGATACTCATACGCATCACCCAATACATCGCCTTTTTGCAATGCCACCATGTTCAAGTCTGCAAACAGCAAAATCAGTGCCTTGACACTTTTGCTACGTTCGTTTAAGCTGCTGCCTAAAGCAGTATCCGTTAAATCAAGCGTAGAGCTTGAGAACAACCCTTTGAAGTCATCCGAATCGCCAGACACGGCAATCGTACGCTCGAAGTTATTCAAGCTATCCGTTACTTTTTGAACTTCAAAATCTCCTGAATTGATGTCTTTTAACCAAGTCTGATAGAGATGCTCAGGCGCAACATAATAACCTAGCGCAATTTGAAGCAATTTATCAAGCTGTTCGCCGTATTCTGCTTTTGCCTCTGTGTACGCCTTAACCAATTCGGATTCAGTCATATTTCCTAAACCGCTGCTCTCTTTGAATGCTTCTAACGTCTTATCACTCAAAAACTTGTAGAACATCAACCCAAGCATATAATCTTTGTAACGGCTGGCATCCATTGAACCACGCAGTTCATTCGCCCCGTCCCATAATCTGCGTTTAATCTCTTCGGATGTAATCACTTCGTATCCCCCATTGATTTTTTTATTTTTTCAGCTCAGTACTATCATCAAGCACCAAGGATATATCGCCAAATTTATTTGCCGTGAAAACTCAGCTCAAAGCCGAAATAAGCAGTTGAGGAATTCAAACTAGCATGAAACGAAGATGAACGTGGAAAAGCATCTGAAAATCCTGTATTGTTGTAAGTCCTACAATACAACAAGAGGATATGACAGATGCCATTTCAGTATATCAACTAAAGGCTTGGATTACCAGAGCTGCAACTTCATAATATCGTATATATGGATGCCCCGAGAAGTTCATCTGGAGGCATCGCTAGTAGCCTACAAACAAGCTTGCCCTAAGCGTTCCAAATCTCCCCAATCGCGATCTGACGGTGTCCTTCGATCTGATGTTGAGGTTATGAAGCATGCGCTCCATATATACACAAAAGGACATTAGTAAATAAACCGCTATCCAAAAAAGAAGATTCTAAGGAGTACCATCGGTAAGGGAAATTTTCCTGAACCCAATCTATAAAACTAGCCATATAGAAAAATATTCCTTAATCTGGTAAACTATATCAGATAACACCACAAGTGGGGGAGGATAGTATGCGTAAGGTTGTACTTACATGTTTGTCAGCACACCGCTAGGGAGTCGGGATTTATAATAATTGGAGGATAATTGAATGATAAATAATCAAAACAATTTTAAGCAGTACATTGACTGGTTCTTTAAGGTCGTATCAATTCTTTTAGCTGCTAGAGGATATTGGATGGTTATGCATAGTACCGAAATGGGGAGAGAAGCTTTTGGACTTTATATTTTAAATTCTAAAATAAGTGATGTCGATTCTTCAACATACCAAACGTTACTCCAATCATTTATACAGTCATATCAGTTTTCAGGAATAGCTTTTTTATCTATTGGACTATTAAGTCTATTAAGGAAAATTAAATAAATATTTACATATTATTGAAATTATAGTACGATTTATTATGTAAGAAATGGAAAAAGAAAAGGAGAAGATAGTATAATGAAAAAGCTATTGTTTAAAAGTCTTATCAGTGCATCAATTGTAGCTAGTGCAGTTGCAATTCCTGCATCCGCATTTGCTCAGACTTCGAATTTAACTCAGCAAGTACAACCAGATAAAACGGAATATATTACAGTTAATGGGCAACAAGTTCCTGTATTCTACTTTGATGACAACGAAAAAGCATTAAAATTCCAGGAACAACGACACCCGAAAACACTAGCCTCAAAATCTACGCCGTTATCATTCGCAGCAGCAGACAACAAGTTTAATTTCGGCTATGCGGGAACTGTGGACTATGACTTCACTAATACTTTTATGGCTAATAACACCGATGCCGAGCAAAGTATGTCTACAGCAATTACAAGGAATCACACGACAAAAATCAGTATATCTGCAACCGCAGAGTTTACTAAAGCTTTTAAAGCCACCTTCGGATACGAGATCCAGAACAGTTATCAATATGCCAACACATTTAATCTTAAAGTCCCCGCAAAGAAAAAAGGTCTAATAACAACTTTTAATCATGGTGATTATTATACAGCTCAGGTTAATAGTAAAGGTGTTTCTATAAACAGACCTACAGCAAATGAAGGATCGGAATTATATATTGTAAATTTGAATTTCCCTGAGACCTGAATTGTGCTGGCTATATAACATTTAGAAGGAGCTGCGTCGGCAGCTCCTATTTTATATGCTCTTTTAGCCTTCAGTAGCAGACTTGTCTTCCCAGAGCCCCTCCGACCAAACACAATGTGATTTCTTTTGGACATTGCGCGACTCAATGTTCCAGACGCTGATTCAATAATATCTAGATGGACAACAAATAAAAAATTCCTACTTTCTACATGTTATCCATTTATCCGACGACATTTATAATTACTACTAATTTTTAGCCGTCACTTGTGATACGGTTCAGCTTAACGGGTCTATCGGCGAAAATCCGCCGCGGCTTGGTTTTTTATAATACCGATATCCTTTTCGAATAACCTTCAAAAAACTCTTATGTATGGTTTAGAATTTATCCTCATTTTCCATCACTACTGACAATCTTCGATTTAAGAATACTCCATCTATCAATCCTTGCCTGTACATAATTTCAATGACTAGTGCCAATTGAGCTTGTTCTTTCTCTTCATAAGAAAATAGTATAGGGTGTTGGTCTATTGGAACATACTTAAAAACCTCTTTTAATAAGGATTGAAGTTCTTTAGATAATTCTTGATATCCCTCATCTTGCTTCAGAACGTTATTCCCAATTTCTTCTGTTCTCATAGCAATAAAATCACGCAAATAAGTTCTAAGACTCTTTATCGTAACATTCCGATGGCGGAACTATTCTGACTCAAATCTGTGTAACAACTCCAGTGCTTCTTCATGATCAGGCTCATGCTTTAATAACATTCTAGTGTAATTCAAAGCATCTTCTTCTAATTCTAACTCAAAGCAACAAATAGCCAGACAATAATATACAGTGGATACGATCTTCTCTTGATCTTCATGTATTGATATTTCTAAAAACCGTTTGGAGTCCCCGTACATTTCCATCTCAAACAGTAACAATCCAGCCTCAAGTGCGATGTCATAACGCTGCTCCATTACGTAGTACGACGCCCACATAAGCTGTATACCCCGAAAAATATCCTGCTTTTCCTCATCATTTGCATCTAGTAACAGGCTAGAAACCTGCTTCGTGCTCTGAATGAAGAACTCCGCGTCATATCCACCTAAACGCCAAAAACTTAATATTTGCTGAAGTTCCATGCTATCTAGATTGAGGTCTACCCATTCCTTCAAGCTAAAAAATTCGTCCGGACCAAAGCGCTCAATAAATCGACGATAAGCTAATCTTGTCTGCAAGTAGTCCATCGGTGTATCCATATTGATAATACAACCAATATTTATATTTTTATAATGATGCGGGGGAAATAACGCGAGGGCTCCGCTCTGTTCCATAACTTGCTGAATCGCATGGTAGTTTGCTGTTAAAGAAAAACTTCCATGTAGGATCAATTCCGGTGGTTCCGCGAATTTCCAGTTTTCAAGTAAATGATCCCCTTTGTCTGCTGTTATTAATAGAAATCCCTCCTGCGACAACTGGTTCAAACGTTCTAAACAAGTTAATCCGGCGACTGGAAATAAAAAATGCGAATCTTCCAATTGTTCCTGATATATGGCAATGACATCACGATAAGGATAAGTTTCTTGCTCATACTCCGGCGCCCGCCGATGCTTATAATGTAAAGATATTTGATCAAGTAATTCTGATGGTTTAAGTGAATCCTTAAGTTTAGGATACTCGATGAAAACGTCGGCTTCGTAAATTTTGCCTTCTGCCACATAAAGCAGCTCTTGCGGAATACTATCAAAAAAGTAGTTAGCTACAATGACAAAAGGCTGTTTTAAATCTCCTTTACTAATGGTTGCGTCTGATACAATCAAATTCAGAACCGTGTCATGAACAGCATCAAATCGTGCAAAATCGAGTATTCCTTTGGCAATAAAAGCTTGTAGAGCTGGATGATCCCTCCATGCCAACACATTGTTCATCGCCAAATCCGTCATGATATATCGAAACGAAGGTAACGTTATCCCTGCATAGTCAATCAACTGACATAACTCGTGTAACACATGGAAAGCAAAACGCCCCGCTCCTGCTCCAAGCTCCACAATAAGAACAGGCTCTGAGCTATCTTCCTTATTTGCCCGGTCTTGAAGAAAGCCGAATATCATTTCTGCATAGGCCGCAGCGATCATTGGATTGCACGTGATATATTGAGGAACTTGGTCGTTGTTCCAAGCCTTCAATCCTTCTTGTTCATAATATTCTCTCTGAATATTCCATATAGGTGCTTCACTAAATCGGTAACGTTGTTTATTATGAATTGTCATTTAAACGATTTCCTGTCCTCTGGAAGTTATTCGATTCCTGTATATTCATTTTCTCTAACTAACCTTTAATGCACTCCATGCCATAAACAACTTGCCGGGCTCACAAAGAGGATACCTCGCACTAATTAACAAAGAGCCCGATTAGGAGGGGCTCAAATTTGTTTTACGTATCATTTCTCCTTATTTGTATAACACTTTATCTATATTGTATCTGGCCTTGAGTTCATTAATAATAAATGTTTCATAAATTTCTCTATGAACGGGGTCCTCGACAATACAAACCTCGATTTTGGTAACTTCGCCCCTGTAATTTTTCATGATGGATACTGTATCTTCAAAATGTTTTTTGATTCGGGGTCTTAGCTTTCGTGCTTTGCCAACGAATAGGAGATCATCCCGATCATTGTAAAACATAAAAATCCCCGCTTTATCTCTTGAAATCAGGTGAAAATCCGTAAACCCATAAATATTGCTTAACTGAGGGTCTTTCTGTTTGTATATGGTGACATCCGGTGTTGGAATCGTTATTTGTATCATGTACATTCACTCCCTTTTTATTATTAATTCCTTATTGGTATAACCCATTATTAAAACTGCCTATGCTCCTGCTTGTCGCGGTCGTCATGACCCGCACTAGTTCTTTAAAAAGATGTTGATTTAGGACCGCCGTCTCCAGCGACGGCCGGAACCTCCGAAGGCTCCTTTTCTGCCGGCAGAGTCGTTTCGATTAGCGCCTTCGCGATGGCCGCGGGTGACACAATCCTCGGAAGATGTGACGCTGGTTCTGATCTCCCTAACTGCCGTCGGAGTCGATTCATTAATTGTCATCGGATACGGGTGATCCCCAATCACCGGAATCTTCTGCTTGGTCAGCTTCTCGATATCTTTCAGATAAGGAATCTCCTCGTACTCGCAAAACGAAATCGCTATCCCGCTTAATCCCGCTCGTCCGGTGCGGCCGATCCGATGCACATACGTCTCCGGGATATTCGGCAAATTGTAGTTAATGACGTGCGACAGCTCCTCAATGTCGATGCCTCGGGCCGCAATGTCTGTCGCCACCAGCATGCGAGTCACACCTTGCTTGAAGTTATTCAGTGCAGCTTGGCGGGCGTTCTGCGACTTATCGCCGTGAATCGCCTGCGCGGTAATCTTCGCCTTCGTCAAGCCCCTCACCAGCCTGTCCGCGCCATGCTTCGTACGGGTAAACACAAGCGCGGTCTCGATCGACTTGTCTTGTAGCAGGTCGATCAACAGCGGCAGCTTATTCGGCTTGTCCACAAAGTAGAGTGTCTGCTTGATCCGCTCCGCCGTCGAGGAAACGGGCGTAATTTCGATTTTCATTGGATTCGTCAGCAGCGAGTCTACCAGAGACGTGATCTCGGGCGGCATCGTCGCCGAAAAGAACAGCGTCTGTCGTTTGGCAGGTAACTTGGCGATAATCCTTCTCATGTCGTGAATGAAGCCCATATCTAGCATGCGGTCTGCTTCATCCAGCACGAGAATCTGCACGTGACGCAGATCGGCGAACCCTTGGTTCATCAGGTCGATTAGTCGGCCCGGCGTCGCTATCAGAACGTCCATGCCTTGCTCCAGCGCCTGCTCCTGTGCTTTTTGCGAGACGCCGCCTAAAATCACGGCACTTCGCAGATTCGAAAAGCGTCCGTAAGATTTAAAGTTGTCGGATATCTGAATGGCCAGCTCTCGCGTAGGCGTCAGGATCAGCGAACGAATGACGCGCTTGCCGCTCGGTCGCCCCTGCTGCGCGCTCAGTAGTTGGATAATTGGCAGCAAGAACGCCGCTGTCTTGCCGGTCCCCGTCTGAGCGCAGCCAAACAAATCACGGCCCGCCAGCACCGGCGGAATTGCCTGCTCCTGAATGGGAGTGGGCTGTGTATAATTTTCCTTGGCCAGCGCTTTAAGAATGGGGGGAATCAGTTTCAATTGTTCAAATGTCATAATATCTCCTTCGTCATGCCACCGTCGATGCGGAAGTTTCCCTTCTTGCATTATACACCAGATACGAGGTGGCGCACTGCTTTCTCTGTATCGGCAATTTCTACTTAAAATGTATAGACGGAATCCTTAAGAGCGACCCCTGGTTTTTGGGCTTCCCTGTTTATCATAAAAATTCGCCTCATTTGTGATAGGGCTCAGCTTAACGGGTCTATCGGCTAAAAACACAAAAGGAGCTGTCGCGCCGCGACAAGCTCCTAGAAATCCAGTTGATTAATGTAACACTGCTTTTTTGCTCCGCACTCCTTTCAATTCTCCGCCGATTCGACAATGATTATCGAACCATTCATTCGTAATGAGAAGCATTACCGGCGATTTTGAGAGCAAGGAAAGCTGAAAACATCTGTAATGAGAGCAAACGGAATTTCAATCGTGTTAAATGTCCGATCAACTCCGCTATAAATCCGCAAACGTACCCCATTTGGCCCTACGCTCAACAAACAGCCTGTAAATGATCCAATTAATGTGCGAACTACAACTACGCTACCTGCCAAGACTCGAGCCAATCTCCTTACCCTTCTTTGTGTAGTGGCAGATACTCTTCTTGAAGTTGTAACTTTTAATCCACTGGTCATTCTCTCAGCTCCCTAATCTAGGATTGATTTTCACAAGGAAGCTAATTTTTTGGGATACACTAAGCAATATCACCTCTCGCCGAAAAGCTTCCATATACATATAAATGTCAGGTCCACGAAGCTTGCGATGGATAAATGCTGATAAGCGTGGGAATTGATAAAACGGCCCATCGGAAGCCATTTACAAACGGATAAAAGCAAAAATTAAACGGCATGAGCCCTGTGAAATACCGAACTTGGGGTCACTTCAGGGTATTCCGGCTCTCGTCATTGCTTAGTTCTCATCTGCTTTTTCAAAATAAACGATTACACTTAATCGAATGTGATGCATTTTTCCATGAACTACAAGAGCTACGTGATCCATGAAAACATCATTCAAAGTACCTACTAATTTGCCGACAGTTGTCGTGATGACAATCATTAACCCAATGTGTTGGGTCAAATGCTCAGTAAATTTGGGTTCCACAGCTGTCGTGTACATAACATTTTTCGGTAATACCAGGGCTTCCTTGCGCTGTACGTCTTCATTCCGAAAATAGTGCGGACCTGGGATGGGGAGCGTTTTCCTTATGTATCCTCGACATCAACCCATCGTTGCGAATAATGGCACGCTTGCTTCTGAAAAAAACAAAATGATCGCGGCGGGTTTAAACCCCTATGGAGTGGAACTCACCAACCCCGACTTTTCCATGTTGGCCAACGCATACGGTATCAAAGGCATCAAAGTTCAACAACTCCAGGCTTTACCGGATGCCTTGCGCGAAATGTATTCAGATCATCAAACGGTGTTACTGGATGTCCACATTGCAGATCCTTCACCGATTGCCGCATTTTAATTCGTAGCCTGGAGGGAGCAAGCAAACATATAAAGCCTCTATTCCGTCATTTGGAATAGAGGCTTATATGTTTCACACTCCCGTTGTTTAATATCATGGCGGTCCCCAACGTTCTTCAGAAGACTTTGGGTTGAATGTTGGTCGCCATTACCCCTTTCTCACGGCTTTCGTTCATGCTTCTCTCCATTTTCAGCAGCAGAAAATATGACAACATAACGAATGTAAAGACCACGACTGACTTTATACTTCCCATGGGATTGCCGACAGCCATCTCGGACCAAAAAGCAGAAATACAATCTATAGTCAGGCCGGCATACGCCCACTCTTTCACCCTGTAATATTTAGGGACCAGCAGAACAATGATGCCAATAATTTTTGCCACTCCAAGAAGAGTCAGGAAGTAAGCCGGGTAGCCAAGAAGTTGCGTAGTTTCCATGAAAGTTTTAGGCGAATGACTAATCTCATTGAAGGCACTGATTACGAATCCTATTAGCGTGCAAGCCGTAATGATCCAGTAAGTGATTTTAATTTTTTTCATCTTGGTAAACTCCTCTTTTAGTTTTTTTGATTTCCTTCTTGTAATTTAATTCTAGCTGGAATTGGAAATGGGCAAAGCTGTGAAAAGTCATGAATTTACAAAGAAAAGGGCAGAACGTTTGTGCGCTAAAGCATGATGGATCTCATGCTCTATGCCAAAAGTCATGCCCTTATTGGATGAATGCTTGATGACGGACTGCAAAGAGTGCAGCCTGTGTTCTGTCTCGCAGACCAAGCTTGGCTATGAGGTTTGAAACGTGGTTTTTCACTGTGCCTTCCGTGATGACAAGTATTCCTGCAATCTCTTTATTATTTAACCCCTGACCCAATAAAGCGAGGATCTCATTCTCACGTTCGGTCAGAGCCGCTAAAGTGACAGATTCTGTGCTGAGGGAATCTCGTTTATCCATGTTCGATTTCGACATTTTTTTAAACTCATTCAGTAGCATGGACGTTAAATCGGATTGAAGCACCGTTCCTCCGTTATAAACTGTTTGAATGGCACTGACGATCGCCTCGGATGGCATATCCTTCAACAAATAGCCATGGACGCCTTTTTCCAAAACCCGCATAATTAACTCCACGTCATCGAAGGTTGTCAGAATTAGGATCTTTGTCTCAGGTAAATGCTTTAAGATCAACTGGGTTCCTTCGATGCCGTCCATTCCCGGCATTCGGATATCCATCAGCACCACGTCCGGCCGCCATTCCAGCGCTTTGGCATAGGCATCTCTCCCGTCAACTGCCGTTCCAACCACTTCCATACCCGGTTCAAGAGCGATTAGAGCAGCCAGACCCTCTCTCATGAGCCGCTGGTCATCTACGATCAAAATTTTCAATACTGGACACGCTCCCTTTCCACTGCAGAATAGGGAAATGCCCCTTCGACAGCAAATCCTTCGTTCCGATCCAGGTTAAATCGTACCTCCCCATTCCACTCCCTCGCCCTTTCCTGCAATCCGATTAAACCAAAACCCGGCTTCAGTTCATCAGGAACCACCCCGTCATTACGTATGCTCAGCGAAAATCCGCTCTCCGAATAGACCAATGACACGTTCACATTTTTGGCATGCCCGTGCTTCTGCGCATTTGTAAGGGATTCCTGAACCATGCGATAAGCCATTAACTGGAGGTTGCGGGGCAGATCCACGGGAACTCCCTTTTTTTCAAAAGTGGTTTGTACGCCGGTCAATTTTGTAAACTCGGTACTCAACTTTTCGAGGCTGTCATGCAGGGATATGCCCCCCGCAGGTTCATCTCTGATGGCCCTTACCGACAGCCGGATCTCCTGAAGGGACGATTTGATTAACTCTTCACAATCTAGGTAAATTTGCTGACTACGTGTGGAATCCAACCCGCTCAGCTTGCGGCCCAACTGCATTTGAACCAATAATGACGTTAATTTATGGCCTACCGTATCGTGGATATCCCGTGCAATGCGCACTCTTTCCCTGGTCGCTGCCCACTCTTCCGTTTGAAGCGCATACTCCTGCAGCTGCTCATGAGACTGCATCAACATGGCATGCAGCTGCATTGCACTCTCCCGAGCGCGTTGATAATACTGGATAACAGCACTTACGATACCCGCGAATATAATAAACGAACAGGAAACAAAATAGCCGCTTTTATCGAGCTGATGGTATAAATACCAATCCATACTGCCCATCGTTAAAACATACACAGCAAGCAGCAAGACACAGGTAATGACCAGCATCCGAGTGCTCTTGATTACCATTTGAATCGCCAGGGCGGTAATCCCTATGAATAAATGATTCGGGAATTCGCTACTTATATAAACATAGCCATAAGCAGCCGATACCAGGAAATCGATGAGGAGAACGTGAAGAAGCCAATTCTGCCGTCTCTTCCTATTGAAATAAAATAAATTAATCCAAAGGAACATCAACAGTGAAATCACAACAATGCCAAGTTTCCAAAAAATCGTAAAAGAATGTTCAAAATAAAAAACACCGGTTAAAGCTAAATCAAAAATGAGCTTTAAGCCGAAAAGTAGCTTCCATGACAGGGAGCTATTTCTTATGTTCTTAACTGCTTGGATCATGCACTTCCTCACCTCACTTTATACCCGAATTCCATTACAATCCCATATTAGCACATATCCTGTGAGCGACACGAAAAATAAACGTAGTATTGAATCCAGGTTATAAGTTGGTTGGGGCTGCTCTAAAGCATTCACGAACATTTGCGTCATTTATGATACGGTTCCCCCCGATTTATCCGCATGGCGCGATAAATCTGTTCCACCAGCACCAGCCGCATCAGCTGGTGCGGGAGCGTCATGCGGCCGAAGGACAGCCGCATGTCCGCCCGGCGGATCACCTCGTCCGAGAGGCCGAGGGAGCCGCCGATGACGAAGGCCACCTGGCTGCGCCCGTAGGTGGCCAGCTTGTCGAGCGAGCTTGCCAGCTGCTCGCTCGTCCACATCTCGCCGTCGATGGCCAGCGCCACGACGTACACATCCGGGCCGAGCTTGGCCAGCAGCCGCTCGCCCTCTTTCACCCGCACCTGCTGTTCCTCAGCAGGGCTCATATTCTCCGGTGCCTTCTCGTCAGGCACCTCCACCAATTGCACCTTGGCATAAGGGCCAAGGCGCTTTACGTATTCCGCGATCCCGTCCGTGAGATAGCGTTCTTTCAACTTCCCTACGGCAAGTACTTGTATATGCATGCCCGTTCCTCCCTCGTATAGTAGTTCACAATCGGGGTTTTGAATGAATTTCCAGTTCCCTCAGGAACTGGGGCCGACTTCCCGCGCCTCACATGGAAAAAAGGAGGGCTTTCGCCCTCCTCATACAACCAGAAACCGCGCTTTTTCCTTGCAATGCTCGCAATGCTCCGGGGCCTCCCACTGGGCGAATTGCGTTTTCTGCAGATCGACGATGTCCGGCGCTTCTTCATACTCATCCACGAATTGATCGATCGCGATTTCCAAATGATCTTTACAAACTACATACATGCAAGTACCTCTTTCATCCTCGAAATCTGTCGGGCGGAGCTGCCTTTCGTCGCATTTCTGCCGACGATGGCTTCTGCGTGTGACTCCGTCATTCTGATTATTATAGTCTTCCACTCTCTTTATCGGACAAACTTCTTATTTCGTGCAGTTGCTGTCGAAACCGGCCCGCAAGGAGTCTATCCGACGGAGTTGCTTTTGTGCATACCCAATGCCCATCACGGACAGTGCCCGCTCCCTGCTATTTGTCGCCCGCTTCAGCCAGCGTGAGGGTCACGTTCTGCTTCTTGCCGCCGCGGTAAAAGGTGACGTTGATTTTATCGCCAATGTGTTTCTCGCCATATAAATATTTGCGCAGTGTGATCGTGCTGTCAATTTTGCGGTCGTCCAGCTGCACAATGACATCCTGCGCTTTGAGCCCGGCATCCTTCGCAGGTCCGGACACTTCGAAGACGATAACTCCAGTTTTCACCTCTGCCGGCAGCTTTAATACATCCGTTCCGCTAAAAGACTGCAGCTCCTGTGTGGAAACCCCCAGCAGCGGACGCTTCACCTTATGCTCGGTAATCAAGCTGTCCAGCACCGGCTTCGCCGCGTTGATCGGAATCGCGAAGCCGAGCCCTTCCACACCCATATCCGCGATCTTCATGCTGTTGATGCCGATCACTTTGCCTTCCATATTCACGAGCGGGCCGCCGCTGTTCCCCTGGTTGATCGCCGCATCCGTCTGGATGACATCCATCTCCCAATCGTAATCGCCTTCACGCGAAAGCGATACCGGAATCGTCCGTTTGGGGGAAGAAATAATGCCCTGCGTCACCGTCGGCGAGAAACCGAGCCCTAACGGATTGCCGACGGCAATCGCCGTTTCTCCCGCCTGCAGTTTATCAGAGTCACCGAATTCGGCAATGACTTTGATATCCTTTCCATCCGCTTCCAGAACAGCCAAATCGGTGATTCGATCTTTGCCGACCAGCGTCGCTTTACGGTGCTCTCCCTGAGAGTTGACGATTTCGAACTGCGTGCCGTTATCTACGACGTGATGATTCGTTACAATGCGAACCTTGTCGCCGTTCCGTCCAAAAATAACCCCCGAGCCGATCCCTACACCGCTTTCCGTACTACCCTTGTCTTCCTTCTTCATGCTGATTACGCTGACGACAGCCGGTTTCACCTTTTCCATCGCCGCAACCGCCGGTTCGGTCTTAACCGCCTGAGGTTGAGTTTCTACCTGCGCAGCCGCAGGGACGGCCACAGCCGGACTCGCCTGTTCGCCTCTAGTAAAGCCTCCAAGCCACAGCACCACAAGCATCAACAGCGCACCGCCCAGCCCGGCCAAGAGAACGATATTCAGCTTTCGATCCGTCAACCCGGCAAAAACATTCGACCCCCTGGGCCTTGAGATGCGCTCCCTTTTGGTTTTGGTCGAAAAAAAATCATCATCAAACAAACTCATTACCGGATCCCTCCCCGCTGACGGCGATGCTCTTTTTTACAAAAAACAGGAATGTTTCGATCAAATGCTGCCTACAATATTAGTAAATCAAATCTTTCAATCAAATGCTAGGGAAAAAAGTAGCTGAAAAAGGAGAATGCCCCATGAACCGAATTCATTCCCATTTAGATGAAATCAATTGGATCGGCAAGCTGGCTGATCTCAAGGAAAGCCATTACCACCAATCGCTCGTGCTCTCCTCCCTTATTCAGGTGTTGATCGACAAAGGCATCATTACCGCGCAGGAACTGCAGCAAAAAACCATAGAGCTCGACGCCGCGCTCGCGCCTACTCCGAATCCAGGGACTCCCATTTCGTAGGCCGGTCAAAATATGTATCCATCAGCCGCAGCTGCGACTCCGGAGCCCGCTCTTGTAATATGTTATTCACCGTCAGCCTGGCTAAATCCATTAAGTTATGATCGCGGCTGAGGTGCGCCATGTATACGGATTTGGTTTTGCCCGACATGACGTCACAGAGCGCTTCCCCTGCGGCTTCGTTGGATAAATGCCCTTTGTCGCCAAGAATCCGCCGCTTGATGCTCCATGGATAGTGGCCCATGCGCAGCATTTCCACGTCATGATTCGTTTCCAGCACCATCGCGTCCGAATCCGTAATCTTTTCCTTCACCTTGGAGCTCATGTAGCCCAAATCCGTGACCACGCTCAGCTTCTGCTCGCCCTCATGGAAGCAGTAGCCCACCGGCTCGGCCGCATCGTGGGAAATACCGAACGATTCCACTTTCAGCGTCCCAAAGTCCAGCATGGCGCCCGTCTCCATAACCCGCTTGTTGTTTTCCGCGATTTCGCCGATTTGGCGGTCCAGCTCTTCCCAAGTTTTCTCGTTGGCATAGATAGGCAGGTCGTATTTGCGGGCCAGCGCGCCCAAGCCTTTGATATGATCCGAATGCTCGTGGGTTACGAGAATCGCATCGATTGCGCCCGCGGCCAAATCGCGTTCTTTCATCAGCTGCTCCATCTTCTTGGCGCTGAACCCTACGTCGATCAGCAGCTTGGTTTCCCCGTTATCCACCACCGTCGCATTGCCCGTCGAACCGCTCGACAGCACCGTAAACCTTACTCCCATGATTCTGCTCCTCTATATTACCTCTTTGTTAAAATTATTCCCCGGACTTATCCCCGGCTTGCTTGCTATCCTTGCCGCCGGACGCGTCCTGCGGGCCGAACGGCATCGTTTCCGCGCCTTTTTGCGGAGGCTCTACGGCGCCGTTAAACGCCTGCAAGTAATAAATATCGCCATTATCGATCGTCACCCGCCAATGCGGGAACATCGGCTGAGTCTGCGAATTGTAGGGCTGGCTGTGGTAGCCGAGCCGGACTTCCGTAATGATCGAGCCTTCGCTCAAATAGTTCTCGACCAGGCTGCGCACGGCCTGCAGCGCCGAGATCAGCTTCTGCTCTTTTTGTTCTACCCCTGATTCTACTTCAACGTACGCTTGTTGGTAACTGGTAATTTCTCCATTTTCTTCGTTCAGCTTCACATTCACGTCGAACATCGGCAGCTGCCCGTAGGTCTGATTGAAGCTGTACACGCCGTTCTTGCTCGTGACCGAATCGAGCTGGTACATCTCAAAATGCGGAATCCCTAAGCTCGCCTGAACTTCCTTGGTGATTCCTTTGCCGAGGATGTTGGCTCTGGTCAAAGGCGTTTTGACCGGCTTTTTCTCGTTCGGCTTCATATTCTCATCGAATTTCACCGTGATGACCCTGATCTGCGGAACGTCTGTCGGAAGATTTTCCGTCAGGCGAATATTTTTGCTGCGCAGCACCCGGTTCAGCTCTTCCACCGTTCCCGAGGCGTCGGAGGCCGTCTCAATCTGCTTGTAAATATTGGTTGCCCACAGCTGGAAGCCGAGAATCATATTCAGCGTCAAAAAAGTGAGTATCAATATGGTTTTGGCCCGGCTCCATTCCATGGCTCCACCTGCCTTCCCTTGTCGTCGCCGTTCTTTCTATTCGATAAAATCGTACGTCCCGTCACGCAGCTCAAGCACCCAAACCGGCGAAATCGTGAGCGTCTTTTCCAAAACCGTCGGCCGATAGGCCGGGAAAATAGAGACGATGCTCGTCCGGCGTTGATAATACTGAAGCTTGGCCTCCAAAGCGTCTCCCGCGATCAGCTCCGCATCCCGGCGCTGAGCCGTTTTCAGATCGGGCACAATCATCGATCGTTCGAAGCCGGATACGACCCCTTTTTGCACCTGAAGTTTCATCAGGCCGAAGCCTTCCTGCTTGCTTGTAATGATGGGAAAAGCCTCGTAATACTCTCGAAACAGAAACGTCTGGTTGTCAAAAGGCTGCAGCTGCGGCGTGCGGGCCACGACATATTTGCCGTCCCAGCCGATATGCTGGTTGACGAATTTGATGCCGGAGAGCAACTCTTCGCGCACCGTGCTTTTGCTTTCCACCGGAGCTATCGGGTCCGAATACGTAATCCAGCGCTTATCGCGGTTGATTTGGAAGCCCCGCTTGCTGTCCGTGTAAATCTCCGAGCCGTCCCGCTCCTTGAGGTTCCGCGAAATGCCCGGGTCGACGAAGAAGCTTTGCTTCAGCTGTTCCGCGGTCAGCAGGCTGTAATTCATCGTGTAGCTCGGCACCCGCAAAGATTTGACCGGGAGATAATAATCGCCGTTGGTCGTTTTGTACAAGTTCGTCTGATCGCCGTAAGCCGTGAAATTTTCGATATCCTTGCTCGTAAAATCGGCACTGACCACCTCGTATCCCACACTCGGGGAATCGGTGAAGAAAAAAGCCCGCACTTCCTCGTTAGCGCCTTTGGAAAAAATCCAAATCTTCGTGATCAAATCATTCTCGGCGGGTACTTCGCCCTCTATGCGAAGCATCGTTTGCAGCACACTGAAGGGCATGCCGTCTCTAAAACGGATCTCGACGCCCTGCTGCTTGGAACGCACGTCCTCCCAATTGATGTTCGCCAAGTACATCGTTGTTTTGCGGAATCCGTTGAATCTCCGCTGCTTGATATTGTCCAGCAGCTTCGTATAGTAATAGCTGTTCGGAAATAGCACTGAATGCTGCTGATTGCCCATGTGAACGATAATTTGGTCCGGAAACAGCATATCCTGAAGCTCCGCCTGCTTGCCGAGCGTCTCCGTTTGCACGTAATCGCTCTGCTGAATCGGCTCGATCTTCGGCGGATTGTAAGAGGCAAGCAGAAAGCTTTGATACAAGCTAAGCCCGATCAGCACGACGAGCACGATCGACTTTGCCCTTTCCATCATACCGCTTCACCCTCCTCCGGCTGAATCGGCAGTGTGAACACGACTTTGGTTCCTTGTCCAAGCTCCGATTCGAGATTGATCGTTCCTCCGTGCGCTTTGATTATTTCCCGGGCAATCGACAGCCCTAATCCGGTGCCGCCCATATTGCGCGACCTCGCTTTATCCACGCGGTAAAACCGCTCGAAAATGCGGGCCAGATCCTTTTTCGGAATGCCGATCCCGGTATCCTGAATCGTAATTTCCAGCACGTCTTTACTCGCCCGCCTTGCGCTTAAGCGAATCGCGCCTTCATCTCCCGTATATTTGATCGCGTTCGACATCAGATTGTCGAGCACCTGGTCAATCTTGTCGCGGTCCAGCAGCAGGCCGGTAACATCCGGCTCCACCTGAATAGCGATGCGGATTTTGCGCTGGCGCAGTTGAAAGGAGAACCGGTCGGCGACCTCGTCCAGCATCTCCGACACCATCGTCGGCTCTTTGCTCATCATCGATTGCTTGGAATCTAGCCTGGATAAATGCAGCAAATCCGTCACCAGCCGGATCATCCGCTCCGTTTCGCTGCGGGTTACGCTAATAAAACGCGAAGCCAGCTGAGGCTCTTCGATCGCTCCGTCATCCAGCGCTTCCAGGTAGCTCTTGATCGTCGTCAGCGGCGTGCGCAGCTCGTGCGAGACGTTCGCGACGAACTCTCGTCTGGCCTGCTCCAGCTTCTCCTGGTCGGTGACATCCTGCAGCACGGCGATGATTCCGTTCAGCTTCTCGCCCCTGCGGTGAATAGGAGTAAACGTAATCCGTACAGACAACTGCTCCTCATCGTCCGGAAGCTCGATATTGAGCAGCGTCGTATTCACTTCGCCCCGGATAAATGCATTGATCGTATCCATCGGGATGTGTAAAATATCGGAAATCTCCTTGCCGAGAGTCGCTTCTTCCTCTACCTGCAAAATCTGCTTCGCCCTGCGGTTCAGGACGATGATCCGGCCCAGATCGTCCGTCGCGATGACGCCGTCATTCATATTGGTCAAAATGGACGCCAGCTTCTCCTTCTCCTCTTCATTGAGGGATAGCGCTTCCTTGAGCCGGTCCATCATGAAATTGAACGTATGCCCCAGTTGGCCGATTTCATCATGGCCATGCACGAGAACCTGCTGATCGAAATTGCCTTCCGCGACAGCCGTAGCCTGCCTCGTAATCTCCTTGATCGGATTCGTGATCGTACTAGACAGTATAACCCCGAGAAAAGCCGTTAGGCCCAGCGCGATGAAAGTTCCCGAAATGAGGATGCGGTTGATCGAGCTGATCGTCTTGTATACCTCTTCCATCGAAGCGATAATATACACCGCGCCCAGAACCCGCACCCCGCTGCCCACGGGCTTGGCAATGACGACCTTGCGGACGCCGTCCTCATCGGTAAAAATCCGCTGGTTGTCCTTGATCCCTTGAAGCGCCCTTATCACCTCAGGCTGCGTGTTCTTTTGCTTCAAATGGCTCGGCACCGTCGTACCGACGACTTGACCGTTGGCGTCAATAATTTGAATCTCCGCATTGCTGATCGTGAACAGATTGCTTACGAATTCGTTCAAATCCGTGTACGTTTTTTTGCCTTCCGCATCCTTGCTTTCCTGATCCCCTGACAAATAAGGCCCCACAAAGCCGGACAACAGAGTGACCTGACTATTGCGGGAGGCCAGAAAATCATTTTTGAAATACGTCTCCACCGTCTTGTAAAAATACACGCCGATCAGCTGCATCGCAATAAGAATCAGCAGGACGTAAATAATAATCAGCTTCATTTGAATCGATTGAAAGAAGCGGATGCCTTTCATGCTCAGAAGCCACCGGCTTTCGGACTCCGCATCATATATCCAAGCCCTCTGCGGGTCATAATGTACTCCGGCCTGCTTGGGTCCGTCTCCAGCTTCTCGCGCAAACGTCTGATCGTCACATCGACGGTCCGCACATCGCCGAAATATTCAAAGCCCCAGACCGCCTGCAGCAAATGCTCGCGCGTCATCACTTTGCCCGAATTTTTCGCCAAATATTGAATAAGCTCAAACTCCCGGTGCGTCAAATCCAGGGGAGCCCCATCCTTATAGACCATATACATGTCGTTGTCGATAAAAAGCCCGTGAATCTTCATCCCGTTGCGCTGCGTATCCAGTTCCGGAGGAGCCGCTTGCGCTTTCGTCTGCCGCCGCAGATGCGCCTTCACCCGGGCCAGCAGCTCGCGCGTGCCGAAAGGCTTCGTCACATAATCGTCCGCCCCCATCTCCAGGCCAAGCACTTTATCGAGCTCGGTATCCTTGGCCGTCAGCATAATGATAGGCGTATTCAGCCTTGTGCGGACCTCCCGGCATACATCCATGCCGTCTTTCACCGGCAGCATCAGATCGAGCAAAATAAGATCGGGCTTTTCCGAAAATGCCAGCTCCACGGCGCTCCCGCCATCATAAGCGCAGATGACCTGATAGCCCTCTTTTTCCAAATTGAATTTTAAAATATCTGCAATCGGTTGTTCGTCATCTACAACGAGAATTTTGCCAAACAAACGTACCACCGCCTACTCTTGAAAATCAGCCCAAGCCCATGTCTTGCCTGCTTTCATTCATTTTACCATATCTTCATGCAAAAAGAGACAAGGCCTCCGTTTCAATCGGTTTGACCTCGTCTCTTGATCTATTAGCGATTCAAATATTTCAATGGATTTTGCAGCTCGCCGCTTTTGTGAATTTCGAAATGCAAATGCACGCCTGTAGAATCGCCTGTGCTGCCCATGATGCCAATCTTGTCGCCCTTCTCCACAATCGTTCCTTCCGTGGTGGTAACCTTGCTCATGTGCCCGTATAACGTCTCGTAGCCATTCAAATGATTAATGATGACATAATTGCCGTAATCCGATTTATAGCCGGTTTCAACGACCTTTCCGTTATCCGCAGCCATAATGCTCTTGTTGCCGGTAATGTCGATTCCTTTATGTAATTTGCCCCAGCGCATGCCGAACGTGCTTGAGATGCTTGGCGACAAGACAGGCCACGCGAACTTGCCGGACCCTTCGCCTTGAATAACTTTCGTCCCCTTGCGCACTTTGGCCGTCACAGGCTTGTCGATGATTTCTTCGTCAACCAGCTTCTCTTCCCGCAGCTTGCCGTCCACCTTCGTGACCTGAATCGTCACTTTCTTCAGCCCGTTTTTGCCGGGCGAGATCGGCACCGTCACTTCGGCGCGCATCGAATCGTCCTTGACGTATTCCGTATCGTATTGAATTTCCTGGTTCTGCACGATTTTCTCCGTCGTTTTTACCGACAGCGTAGGCTGCAGCACCGTCAGATCCAGCTTGTCGCCGATCTTGATTTTATCGTCGTGAATCCATGGATTCTTCTCATAAATGAATTGCTTCGTAATGCCGAATTTTTTGGCGATGCACCCGACGCAATCGCCTTCGACGACCGTGTACTGCGTAGGCTGCATATCGCCAGTTTGCAGTTTTTTGACGACATCGTCCGGGTTCGCCAGGTCTTTCGGATCGATCGAAATTTCCGCGAGCTGGACATTTTGAATAAATTCAACCTTCTCAAGCTCCGAAGGCGCCGTTGTGATATCCTCGCCCGCACTGGCGGACAACACGGCCACTTTCGCGGAATCTTTGGCTTTCGGGGCAAAAGGCGCTTTTACCCGCTCCAAAATTTGATCGGCCGTCTGCTGGTCCTTCACAATCGCGACCGTCTTGTCATCCACCTTCAGCTCGACGCCCGTCGGCTGCGGGATCAAAAGCTCGTTCAATTTGGCGATAACGCCGGCATCATCCGTTTTTTCCCTGAAAGCACTTTCAGGCTCCGGGACGATCCCACTCGTATCTAACACAACGTGTACGTTCGGAAAATTTTGCTGTACTTCCTCAGGTCTGTTCTTCTTATAATCATCAATAAGCTTGCTGTTGCTTACTACTCCTATTTCTTCGCCGTCCAGCTTAACATGGTAAACCTCGACCATGCCCGCCTGTACGTATTGATGTCCCACAATTGTGATTGCCCCTGCCAAAGCAATGGTGCCCGCTCCAAGAACAAAAGGCCATTTATGCCGCTTCATTACCGCCAGCGTCGTAGTTGTCGTCGTCGTGTCTTCCTGCTGTCTGTCTGATTCATTTCCGGTCAAGCTCTCTCGCTTAGCCTTGAATCTCTCGATGAGATCCTTGACAAAGCGCATACCCCTGAAACCTGTCATGATCTTCTCCCTTTAGACGGTTTTGCATCCGCAGATACATAAATTAACTTTGATTAGACATAATATCCAATGAAGATGTGCTTTCCTTTTGTTAAATTTACCACACTTTATCCGCCTATTTCAACACGTACCTCGACATCCGTCCCGTAGATGCGTGTCGAGACGTGCAAACGGCCGGGAAATCATGCCGCAAAGGCTCGTTTTATGCGCTGTTCGGGGGCCTGGTTAGCCGTGTGACCATACCGCAAAAACTTCACTCAGAGCGTGCTCCAAGCTGCGCTTTGGCGCATTGCGGTTGCAAGTTTGAGCCGCTTGCGGCGAACATTATTTCCCGGAAAATGAAATAAACCTTGATCATAGTCGTTCAATGATGAACGACTGCGTTCGGAGGCAGGTGTATTCACTGATCAGAATGGTGTTAGCGCACTGCAAAGGGCAAAAAATTTTGTTGTCGTTGGGTAATGTTTCCAATTGGATAATCGAAAGCAATGGGCTTGCTTCCGATTACTCCTGCAAATATACGAATTTACAACTGGAATTCGGGTTCTAACCCACCATGACCAATAACTCCTGTATTATCGCAGTATCGCAGGCTTTTACCTGAAACGTGCCTTTTTCATCGAAAACCATACGTCAGGCTACTGAGAAAGTCAAGACACTTTGTTCGTGCGGCCGGAGAGGGGCTAACTTGGGCACGCAACCTTTCACGAAGCGGCCTTGGCAAGCCGCACCGCACGCAGCTCCCAGCGCAGGGTGTTGCGCTGCATGACGACGAGCACGGCCGCTCTTCTCCACCCTACGTCTCTCCCTCTCCTGCACGGGTTGCGGAGCTGAGGTGGGGGCACGAGGTAGCTTGGCAGGGAGAAAACCTGCAAAAGTGCAGGCTTTTTTCGCAAAAGTGGTTCATTTCGGCGAAAAGCCTGCGATTGTACAGGAATTTTCGGTGAAATTAAACCTGAATCCATGTTCGCGGCGAAAAGCCTGCACTTTTGCAGGAATTTTGCATCTCCAGCGTATCGACCGAGCAAAAACTGTACTTTTGCAGGTTTTCTTCACGCAATCAGACAGATTGTATGGCCCACTCTGGCATTGTGGGTTTCTGGCAGCCTGGAAAGTGCAGGCTTTTTCATGAATCTAGTTGGTTTTGGCGAAAGGTCTGCGATTGTGAAGGAACTTTTGATGAACATGAGTCTGAGCCGATGAATTCGAGAACTCAGCAGACCTTAATTATTTTCATTCTATGGAGTGACGTCCTCGGCGTAGTGAAGTTTTTGCAGGGAATGTTCCGCTCCCGGCGTATCGACGAACAAGAAGCTACGCTTTGGCAGTTGCTAGACAAAAAAAGCTTTCCACACGGAAAGCGCTCAGGAGGGTCCATTATGGAAAAAAATTTAACCGCTACATTTCACAGCGTGGAAAGCCTCGAACATGCGGTTGACGAACTCAGACGCCAGGATGTGCTGCATCTGAATTTCGACCATGGCCACGCGCTCAAGGTCGAGTATCAGGCGAACTCTTTGGTGCAGAGCCTGGAAGCTTACCCGTCCCCGCACGTTTATACCCTGGAAGTGAGCGTCGAAAAATCCCGCTACCGGCAAGCCGAAGACACCATCGTCAAGCACGGCGGCATGCTGTACGGAGCCCCTAGTACTTATTGATAATCGCCATAAGCTGCTTGTACTCGTCGTCGTTCAAATAAGTTTTGAGCATCCGGTCGATCTCCTTCATCTCCTCAGCCGTGATGCCTTCCTCCAGCATGCCGGACAAACGCTGGACCTCGGGCTGCGGGAGCTTGGCGATGACGAGGGAGAACAGCTTCATTTTGTCTTCGCCGGACATCTGTTCCTTTTTCTTGGCGAACTCTTCCGTGGACAGGACGAGGTCCTTTTTAAGCGAGTCCGACTCGCTTTGCCCACGGCCCATGACCGCTACGGAGTCGTCCTTGGCGCTCGAGCCGCCCTGTGCGCCCTTCCCGCTTGCAGCCGCATCCGGCTGACCGGTTCCAGGCGTTGCAGCACCGCCGGCGGACGGGCTCGGGCCAGGCTGCGGAACGGAGACGCTCCCCCCGTCCTTCGGCTTCCCCAAATTCAGGTCTCCCGCCAGTTTGGAGGCGAAGTCCGATAGCGACACCTTTTTGCCCAAAGCGGGGATTTGCAACTGCCGGAATACTTCCTCTACATACAAGTTCACTATATACCACGTCGTAAAAATCGATATCGATGAAATCAGCACCGTGCCGATCATCAGTTTGCTAAGCCATTTCAACATTTTCATGCCCTTGCTTCACCTCTGCCGCGTTTTCATTACCTCCTTTCAGTATTGACGGTTTCCGTTCCATTAAATCCCATTCAAAAAAGAAATCCTCCAAGCCGAAAAAAACGGCCGGGAGGATTTTGCTTGCGGTTTTAGGAGTAAATCGGGCGAACCAGATTCGTTTGCTCACGGTTGCGGCCAACCGAGAAAATCGCGATCGGAATGCCGGTCAGTTGGGACACGCGCTCTACGTAATGTCTTGCATTTTCAGGCAGGTCGCTTAGCGAACGGGCATTCGAAACATCTTCCGTCCAGCCCGGAAGCTCCTCGTACACAGCCTCGCACTCCGAAATCGCCTTGAGGCTCGACGGATAATGCTCGATCAACTGGCCGCGGTACATGTAGCCTGTGCAAATTTTGACCGTTTCCAGCCCTGTCAGCACGTCGATCGAGTTCAAGGACAAGCCCGTGATGCCGCTCACGCGTCTTGCGTGGCGCACGACGACGCTGTCGAACCAGCCGACGCGGCGCGGACGGCCTGTGACCGTTCCGTACTCAAAGCCTTTTTCGCGAATCCAGTCCCCGATCTCATTGTTCAACTCCGTCGGGAACGGACCGTCGCCGACACGGGTCGTGTACGCTTTGGCAACGCCGATAATGTTGTGAATCTTCGTCGGGCCTACGCCCGAGCCGATGCAGACACCGCCTGCCGTCGGATTGGACGAAGTCACGTACGGGTAAGTGCCCTGGTCGATATCCAGCATAACACCTTGCGCGCCTTCGAACAGCACTCGGCGGCCTTGATCGATATATTCGTTCAATACGACCGAAGTATCCGTCACATATTTGCGAATAAATTCGGCATATTCCAAGTATTCTTTAAGAATCGGTTCCACATCCAGACCTTTGGAGCCGTACACCTGCTCGATGAGCACGTTCTTCTCGGCCACAATGCGGCGAAGCTTCGTCTCGAACTCCTCCGCGTCCATCAGGTCGGCGATGCGGATACCGTTGCGGGCTGCTTTATCCATATAGCAAGGACCGATCCCTTTGCGGGTCGTTCCGATTTTACTGTCGCCTTTGCGGTCTTCTTCCAAACCGTCCAGAACAATATGATACGGCATAATGACATGCGCGCGGTCACTGATTTTGAGATTTGTCGTAGTAAAGCCGTTATCGTGAATATAATTGATTTCTTCAATAAGCGCGGCGGGATTAATAACCATTCCGTTGCCGATCACACAAGCTTTATTTTGGTAAAAAATACCGGAAGGAATCATGGTCAGCTTATACTTCTTGCCGCCGATCAGGATCGTATGGCCTGCGTTGTTACCGCCTTGATAACGGGCAACAACCTCTGCCGACTCCGCCAAAAAATCCGTGATCTTCCCTTTACCTTCATCTCCCCATTGTGTACCGACAACAACAACCGTTGACATATGCACTTACCTCCGTACGGTGACAAGTCACCCATAATGAGCCGCTAAGGCTTTTTGTGCCCCGCAGGAAAGTTGGACTTCATTAAAGCGCTAAAGCGCCATTGCAACTTTCCGCCTGGCGATGCAGCATTCTCCCACGCAAGACCGCGACTTCGTCCGATCCGCGCAGACAACGCGGGCTGCCTCTTCGAGGAACCTGTCTCCCGGCATGTCAATAACCCCACACAACGAAGTGGGACCTTGAACATTCCTGATGTGTATGGGGGGAACCCCGAAAAGTCGGAAAAGACCTCCAGCCAATGCCTGCCCGATTTCCGCAGATTGACGATAAAGGTTTTTTCAACGTCTTAAGTGTAGCAGTCCCCCTAAGCAAAGTCAATGAAAAACGAACAATTACACAGGGCCCTGTATAATTGTTCGGATATTTGCAAAATCTATGAAGTTAACCTCTATGCTGCGGCAAAAATAATTAATGTCCGGCCGCCACCTCTTGATGAGTCCGATCCATATTTACGAATTTATTAAATTGCTTGAGAAACGCCAGCTCCACCGTTCCGACAGGACCGTTACGCTGCTTGGCGATGATGATTTCGATGATGTTTTTCTTCTCGGATTCCTTGTCATAGTAATCGTCCCGGTACAGGAACGCTACGATATCGGCGTCCTGCTCGATGGAGCCCGATTCCCGAAGGTCGGACATCATCGGGCGCTTGTCCTGCCGCTGCTCGACGCCCCGGCTGAGCTGCGAGAGCGCGATGACCGGCACGTTCAGCTCACGCGCGATCTGCTTCAGCGTACGGGAGATCTCGGAAACTTCCTGCTGACGGTTGTCGCCCTTGCCGCGGCCGGCAATGAGCTGCAGGTAGTCGATCAGGATCATCCCGAGCCCCTTCTCCTGCTGCAGGCGGCGGCACTTCGCGCGGATATCGGCGACGGTGATCGACGGCGTATCGTCGATGAAAATGTTCGCTTCCGACAGCGAACCGATCGCCATCGTCAGCTTCTCCCAGTCGTCGCCTTCGAGAAAGCCCGTGCGCATGCGGTTCGCGTCGACGTTGGCCTCCGCGCAGATCATCCGCTGCACGAGCTGGGCCGCGCCCATCTCCAGTGAGAAGATGGCGACGGTTTCCTTCGCCCGGACGCCGACGTTCTGCGCGACGTTCAGCGCGAACGCGGTTTTACCGACCGAAGGCCGGGCGGCCAGGATAATGAGGTCCGAGCGCTGGAAGCCGGACGTCATTTTGTCCAGATCCACGAAGCCCGAAGGGATTCCCGTGGATCCGCCCTTGTTCGAGTAGAGATGCTCGACTCGCTCGAACACTTCCATGAGCACGTCGCGAATCGAGACGAAGCCGCTGGAAGTGCGGCGCTGCGAGATCTCGAGGATGCGCGCCTCCGCCTCGCTGAGCAGGGCCCCCACGTCCTCCGAATTGGCGTAGCCGTTCGAGACGATCTGGGTGGCCGCGCGGATGAGGCGGCGAAGCATCGACTTCTCCTCGACGATGGCCGCGTAGTAGTCGACGTTCGCCGCCGTCGGCACCGCATTCGCGAGCTCGGAGAGGTACGTCACGCCGCCGACTTCTTCAAGCTGCTGCTTGTCCTGCAGCCGCGCAGTCAGCGTGATCAGGTCGACGGGCTCCTGATCCTCGGCGATCTCGACGATCGCCTCAAAAATCCGCTGATGCGCGCCGCGGTAGAAATCGTCGCTCGTTACCCGCTCCATGGCGGTAATCAGCGCATCGCCGTTAAGCAAAATAGCGCCGAGCACGGCCTGCTCGGCTTCTATATTTTGTGGAGGCACACGATCCATAAACATATTTTCCCCGCCCATGCTCATGGCACTCACATCTCCTTATGGTTTAACGCTCTCAGGTGCTGCTTGACCACTTACTGCTCTTCCGTTACCTGTACGCTCAGCGTAGCGGTTACTTCGCTGTGCAGCTTTACGGGAACTTTCGTAACGCCCAGTGTCCGAATCGGATCGTCAAGCACGATTTTGCGCTTGTCGATGGCGATTTTATGCTTTTCGAGCGCCTCTGCGATTTGCTTGCTTGTAATCGCGCCGAACAGACGTCCGCCCTCGCCGGCTTTCGCCTTGATTTGCACCGTCATTTCGTCCAGCTTCGCGCCAAGCTCCTGCGCGTCCCCTTTTTCCTGATCCTTGCGGCGCTGCTCCGCTTTTTTCTGATTGTCCAGCTGTTTGACCGCGCCTTGCGTAGCCGGCGCCGCCAATCCTTGGGCAATCAAGAAGTTATTTGCGTATCCTTCCGAAACTTCCTTGATCTCACCTTTTTTTCCTTGACCTTTCACGTCTTTCAACAATACGACCTTCATTCGAAAAGTCCCTCCTCTTCTTCCATATCATGAAGTACTTGCTTGAGCCGTTTCGTCGCTTCCTCCAAGGTGCACTCGATCTGGGTCGCGGCATTCGTCAAATGCCCGCCACCGCCGAGCCGCTCCATCACGACCTGGACGTTCATCTGGCCCAGCGACCGCGCGCTGATGCCGATGAGACCGTCCGGCCGCTCGCTGATAACGAAGGAAGCCATAATATTCGTCATATTCAACAATGTATCAGCAACCTGCGCAATCATCAACTGAGAATATTTACGTTTGGGCTCGGCGATCGCCAAAGCGATATGCTCGTAAATGATTTCCGTATGCTTGATGATCTCCGCTTTATCGATGTACGAATCGAGGTCTTCCTTGAGCAGCTGTTGAATCAGGCCGGAATCGGCTCCATTCCGGCGCAAATACGAAGCCGCCTCGAACGTTCTCGCCCCGGTGCGCAGGCTGAAGCTTTTCGTATCGACGACGATCCCCGCCAGCAGTACGGTAGCCTCAAGCACTTCCATCGTCAGTTTGTCGTGAATGTATTGCAGCAGCTCCGTCACCAGCTCGCAGGTGGAGGAAGCGTACGGCTCCATATACACGAGCGTCGCATCTTGAATGAACTCCTCGCTGCGGCGGTGGTGATCGACGACCACGACCCTGTGGGTCAGCTGCAGCAGCTTCGGCTCGGCAACCATCGATGCCTTGTGCGTGTCCACCACTACGGCCAGCGTGCGATGCGTCGTGATCTGCATCGCCTGCTCCGGCGTAATGAACCAGCGGTTCAGACGCTCGTCCGCGGAGATCGTTTCCATCAGCCGTTGGATTGACGGATTGTTGCCTTCCAGCACGATATAGCCTTCCTTGCCGATAACCTGAACCGCCTTGAGCACCCCTACGGCCGCGCCGATCGAATCCATGTCGGGAAAGCGGTGCCCCATAATAATCACTTTATCGCTTTCTTTCATCAAATCGCGAAGCGCATGGGAAATGACCCTAGCCCGTACGCGGGTCCGCTTCTCGACGGCGTTCGTCCGGCCACCGTAGAAGGACAGGCGCTGTCCCATTTTGACCGTAACCTGATCTCCGCCGCGGCCGAGCGACATGTCCAGACTCATCTGCGCCATTTGGCCGAGCTCGATCAAGTGCTCCGCGCCGGAGGCGATCCCCATGCTCAGCGTAAGCGGCAGCTTGTTCTCGATAGTCAAATCCCGAACATCGTCCAAAATCTCAAAACGCGTCTGCTCCAGATTACGCAGCCCTCTTTGATCCATAAGAATCAGAAAACGGTCGGAGGCGGTACGACGCAGATACAGGCTGCTTTTTTGCGCCCATTCCGTAATTTCGCCGGTGACCTTGGCAAGCATGATGCTTCGCGTCTGGTCGTCCATGCCTTGCGTCGCTTCATCCAGATTGTCCAGCATGACGATCCCGATGGCGATTTTCTCGTCCTCGTATTTTTTGACAAGGTTGGCATGTTCGGTAATTTCGCGCCAAAAGAGCAGCCGCTCCTCCGGACGAATCAGCACTTGATAAACGTTCTTCCCTACCGTCAGTTCGATCCTGTCGCTTTTGTCCTTCCTGTTCTTCAAATCCGGGAACAGCTCGAATATCGACTCTCCGATAACGGATTCCTGGTCCAGCATTTTCGCCACAAAAGAATTGTGCCATTCGATGCGCTTGTCTTCATTATATAAAATGACGCCTATCGGAAGGCCGCCCATGACTTCGTTGCCGGCTTTCTTCACCCGGTACGTAATCGTTCCGACATAAGCGTTCAAGTCTCTGCGAAACGCCGTTTCCGCTTGCAGCGTAAAGTAAGCCAGCACGCCGCAGACGATGAACGAAACGACGCCCAGCATCCACTGATACGCAAATACGATCGTAGTCAGCACCAGCAGCAGAACGAAAATCCATACGATGTGAAGACCATGCCACCGCTTTAAAAGGAATTTCGGCATTCGTCCTATCTCCTAATCCTATAAATTTTTCTTAAACTGTTCTCGGATTGGAAACGCAACATCAAATACCCCTAATAAGCTATATACAAATAAAAGCGGAGACATGAAACAAACCAGCACAATGACCGCGATCGGCGTGAAAAACCTCCATTTTTTTACGTGCGCGATGAAAAATAAAAAACCCAGCGCCTGCAGGGCGAACGCCAGCACGAGAAGCGGCAGCAAATTCATCAGCAACGTGGCGATAAGCGAGTTCGAAGTCGGACTCACGAACAAATCCATCACAAAAGCAAGCAGGTAGATCCATACGAACGATCTCGGCAGCATTCTCTCCCGCAGCGGGCGCAGCCCCGGAATCGCCTCTCCTGTTTTGTTCAGCAGCAGCCGGCTCAAACCGTGCGTCAAAAATGCATAAAACAAAGCAAACAAAATCAAATCAAGCGGGATCACCTGAACCATCAGATTGACGTACCAATCCTGGTCTTTGGGGAGCATTCCCCGGAAAGCCGGCGGCATGGTAGTCACATATTCGGCCATCATCTGCTTGAACTTGGCAATGGGATTCATCCCGAAGGCATAAGTGATGACCAGGCTCAAAAGCCCTTCGGCCAGCAGCGTGACCGTCCCCGCCGTCAGCACCGTTCGCGCCGCCGCTTTGCGCTTGTATAAGCTGCCCATAACCAGGACCGGCGGCAGGAAGAACAGGGATACCGATATGAGAAACAGCCCATGCCAGCCGGATAGCAAATACACGACGAGCAAACTTGCCGCATACGCGAGAACGAACTGCCTGGTGCTTAATTTCACGTACAGCATCACGACGGGAATCATAAGAAAACTAATCGTAAAAATAATAAAAGGAGTCATTAATGACAACAGGAACAGGACTGTTACCGCACTCCATAGCAGACCCTGCCAACTTCGCTTTCCCAACCGGGATCACCTCTTACGTAAATGTTCTTCCAAGGATGAGATGTCCCCATACCAATCTTCAAGCTGGTGACCCTCTTGCCGATGCTTTTACATTTTTTCTATGATGTACTCCATTATATCACAAATTGCGGCAAGTACAGAAAATCCCCGGGCCGTCCGGTCACAACGGGTCGGAGCTCTCTCCCCTCGGAACATTCTTCTCCTTCATATCCTACCACATTCGCCCCCGGCTGATGAATTTCTAACTAAAAAGCGGACTATGAGCCGCAGTCAACGACGGAAAAGCCCGGTCGATGACCGGGCAAACGATTCGCATCAATGGCGGTTTTGTCAAAACCGCGCGGAGAACATTCGCAGGCTTCTTTTATCTGGCTACCGTCTTGAAATAGCGATAAATTTTATTTAATTTCTCAGCATGCTTTCCTTTCGGACTTTCCATACTTCCAAACTCGAAAAACTTCACGTTCTTCATACCCACGTATTGAAACAGAGCCCTCTTCATTAATACTTTGTGAGCGTTATTTAACCAGAACAACGGATAATGGGCGGGCCCTTGCATCGTGGAAATGCAAACGACCGACTTCCCTTTCAAAAGCCCCTCCGGCAAAAGCCCGCCCTTCTCTTTGTAGGCGAAGCCCGAAGCGAACATTTGATCGATGTACCCGAGCAGCATCGCGGGAGGCCGCCCCCACCAGATCGGATACACAAATACAATTTTGTCGGCCCAAATGATTTGTTCCCGGTACTTGGCCAGATTGGGATCGGCATGCATATCCCTTCTGCGTTTGTGCTCGTTGAAAACAAGCACCGGGTTAAATCCCTCCTCATATAAATCCAGCACTTTTACTTCTTCTATATTAGGATTCTCGCTGCTCCCCTGAATGACTTTTTGCAAAAATGCATAGTTCAGGCTTTGATGATTAGGATGCGTATAAATAACGAGCGTTTTCATCGAACCACCTCTTTAGTTATCATTTGATAAGTAAATCGTAGCACACTTGTTTTTTAGTTGTCAAATGATAATTGTTTTTTGATAATTATTTTGTTATCGTGTCAAGTAAGAGGTGATCCCTGTGGACCAAAAAGTTTTTTTTCATAAATTTGTAGCTTTTACGACAGCCGTTCATCAAGTGACATATGAGATGACAAAAGATGTTAAATCCGACGCCATTACCCCCGTTCAGTATAGTATTCTCGAATATATTGCGGTCAGCCAGCCCGTTACGCTCAGTCAAATCAGCGATTGCATGCAAATGTCCATGCCGAATACGAGCCGCGAGCTGAAAAAATTGAGCGAAAAGCATCTGTGCGAAAAATTTGCCGATGCCGAAGACCGGCGCAAGCAATATATCCGCCTTTCCGAAGAAGGCGAGGCCCTGATGGGCCAAGCTTTTCAACGGATAGAAGCCCGTTTTTGGCAGCGGATCAAGGATTATTCCGAAGAAGAGCTGAACGAAATCGAGCGTGCTCTGGATGTGCTGCATGCCAAAGTGTTTCATAGCAAGTAATCACTGCGCCGCATGAAGAGACCGGGCTTTACGGCTGAAGAAAGGACTGCAACCGCCATGATCGCCCGTAGGCATTGTGACATCGGCGATTGGCGCGCCGTTCTTTATTTATTTGTCCCGCCGGCAAGGGGGTGCCAGGAAGTGAAAAAAGCTGTCATCCTCCTCCTGGCTTGCCTGGCGATGCTCGGTCTGGTCCTGATCTCCATCAGCGTCGGAGCTGTCCCCGTACCATTGCGCGATGTGGGAAGCGGCCTGCTGGACAGCTCCAGCCCGTCCTATTTCATCGTTCACGAGATTCGACTGCCCAGGGTGATCGTCGGCATTTTGGCAGGATTCGGACTCGCCGTGGCCGGGGCCATCCTGCAAAGCCTGATCCGCAATCCGCTGGCCAGCCCCGATGTTATCGGCATTACGAAGGGAGCCGGATTCGCTGCGGCGGCCGTCATCTTCCTGTTCCCGAAGTCGCCCGTGTACGTGCTTCCGCTTGCCGCGTTTGCCGGGGCTGTCGCCACCTTCTTCGCGCTGCTGGCTTTGAGCCGCAGGCTGTCGCTGTCGGCGTCCGCCCTTGCCCTGACCGGCGTTGCCATCGGCGCTCTGTTTCAGGCGGGCACGCAATATTTGATCGTGACGAATCCGACCAACGTCAACATGGCGCTGCTGTGGCTGTCGGGCAGCTTGTGGAGCCGCGGGTGGGGTCAGGTGCAGTACCTTCTGCCGGCTGCGGCGGTACTGCTTGCTCTTGCTTGGGGAAACTTCGCCAAGCTGAACGTGTTCCAACTCGGCGACGAAATCGGCGCCTCTCTCGGCTTGCGAATAGTGCGCGAGCGCTTTGGGCTGATCTTGCTCGCGGTGACGCTGGCCGGCGTCTCCGTGTCGGCGGTCGGAGCCATCGGGTTCGTCGGCCTCCTCGCTCCGCATATGGCACGGAGCCTCGTCGGAAGCCGCAATCAATGGCTCCTTCCGCTCGCCGCGGCGATCGGGGCGGATCTCATGCTGCTGGGCGATTGCCTCGGCCGGATAATCATCATCCCGCAGGAAGTTCCCGTAGGCATCATGACCGCGATCATCGGCACCCCTTACTTCATCTACCTGCTGCGCAGGGAACGAAAGCGGCGCACGGCATAAAAGCCGCACCGCGCTCTGGGATATCAGCGCATGGTGCGGCTTAGCGATATGGACACGGGCGGCGTCCGGGCCCGACACTTTGATTTGCAGTCAATCGCGACCAAAAAAACGCGCTATTCTTTGCAAAAGCAGGCTGCGGAACGTTCTCCGCAGCCTGCCCAAAAACCTACACACCAGAGTTAGTCTCACACAATCTGCCTGGTTGCTCGAAAAAACCTGCAAAAATACATCTTTTTGCTCGTTAATGTGCTGGTAGCGAAAAATTCCTGCAATTGTACATGCTTTTCGCCGCGAACATGAGCTCAGGTTCATTATCATCAAAAATTCCTGCACTTTCGCAGGCTTTTCATCAAAATGAACCATTTCCAGGGAAAAAACCTGCACTTTCGCAGGTTTTCCCCTATTAGTCTGCCTTGCGCCCCCACTTCAGCTCCCCAACCCGTGCAAAGGAGGTGCGGTTGGGGTGCGCCCTCTCCAGTTCCTCTACCCGTTGCTCTATCAACAATCTGATTCTGCAAGTTTTCTATACGTTTGTAGAGATGCGCTTCTCCGATGTACTGTTCCAACGTCCGGGAATTCTTCCAGCGGCTCGTTTAGGAACTAAGTCTTACATCGATTTTGACAACTCTCCCCCACCTCCGAAAAGATCGTGTTTTCAAAACGAAAACCTCTACATTTCCATACGATCGCCTTTGGTTGAAGGTGTGGATATAACAATAAATTCGTTATCCACATGTGAATCATTTCGGATTTGATGCGGCGTTCCGGCGTTAATCGCGTAATTGTTCAACTGCAGGAGCAAGCTGAAGTACGTGACCTATCGCTGCGGCAACCGATCTGGAACAACCCCCGATTGTTCCAAGAATCAAATTATTACGAATCAAATTCATAAAATCTCTCTTTTGAATAGGTTAAAGGTTCTCTTTTCATTGGACTTATCCAAAACCGCAAAAACAATATGATCAAATAATGTCCCATAACCTTCATCGACCAATACATGCTTAAACATTCCGGCAACATCGCTAGGGTTATTTTTAAAAACGCCGCATCCAAAAGCTCCTAGGATTAATGCTTTCTCTCTATGATTGGCCGCCACAGAAAGGATATACCGTATTCTCTCGAGCATGATGGGTCCGATCATCTTCACTTGCTGCGGTTCCCGCTCCCGTACAACTCCAGCATTAACTGCCGGTGCTGTAATCATAGAAACAAGATATGGGCTATTCAGCAGTTTTCCATCGTCGTCTCGGAACACGGGAACGTTAGGGGAATAAACCATATAATCCGAATAGAGACACGTTTTCAGATTCCGGTTATAGCTGTACATCTCATCCATTTGTGAGATGCAGGGGTACAATGCGGAGGATCGCGCCAGACTTTCTTCCTGAGCTTGACTACCTCCGAGGAACCCCCCGCCAGGGTTCTTCGCGGAAGCAAAATTAAGACACAACGTGTTTTACATTCCTTCCATCTGCACGAGTCTCTTCGCGGCGGCTAAAGTGGATTCATCCGTCACTTCGATCTTTGGAAGTGCTCTCCGTTCATGTTCTATTCTTGATGCCGCCCCTTGCCTAATTTCCTGCAATCCGTGAGGCGTATATAGCTTCGAGTTTCGAATGGCTGCCTCTACTTCATGTTTGATCGAGATTTCGTTCCCATCTGCGTCAAGATAGAAGCCTTTATCTAATATGTCTAACGTTGATTTGGCGATTTGCGATCTAATTTCTCTATTATTATCTGTCCGGTATAACTTTTCCATATTCAATCTGCCCTCACTTAGTTAATTGTTCTCCCAACTAGGGTTAAAGCGATAAAGTTCTGGGAGCGATGCCCGGCATCCTTACCATCTGTTATATTTAATTTGTTATTATCATTTTGTTAATATCTAATTGTTATTATATATCATTCAATTTCCCTGTCAATACGTGGAAACGGAAAAAGCCCGATTTCTCGAGCTTTTTAAGAGAGGTATTTATCTTGCAGCATTCCACGCTCGGTTTGGTCAACCCTTATAGGAACTTCTGGAGATGAAACCAGAAACCTCTACAGCTCCGTACGATCACCTTTGGTTGAAGGTGTGGATATCACAATAAATTCGTTATCCACATGTGAATCATTTCGGATTTGATGCGGCGTACCGGGGTTTATCGTGCAGCCGTCATGCTTCTGCAGCTTTATCTCCTGCCCATCTATCCACATCACCGCTTCGCCACTGAGCATGAAAAAGAATTGTTTAGCCTTGTGATGCACATGCTTCTTTTCGCTTGTTCCTGCCGGCATCCGCTCCTGAATAATGGTGCGTTCCGCACCCTGCTCCAGGAACCATCCATCGCAAGCTTCTCCCCAGATGTAGTGGTCCGCATTGGCTTTGTTTACTTTCATTCCAATCGCTCCCTTTTATCAAATTAAAACTCCGACTATACCGTGACCGTCTTCCATCGTCTGCAGAGTATAAAAGTCAAGGCGCCTTGTCGATCACCGGATTGAACGACCATTTATAAAACGTAATGCTATCTATGCTGATAGCCAGACATTGTACCTGCTTTAGATTGGTATCCTGATTGGTTCCTGTCCTTTCCCTTCCTTGTTCGATCGAGTTGCTTTTTCGACCTTTGTTGGATGTATCATATTATTTGATCGCTCCTTGCATAACTCCCTTGATGATATACCGTTGTCCGAACAAATAAGCAATCAGAATGGGCAAAATGGTGAGCAGGACTGCGGGAATCAGAAGTTCCCAGTTGTTCATGTAAGTTCCGTTAAAGACCTTCATTTTGACTGGCATCGTAAAATGCTCTTCATCCGTTAAAATGAGAGACGGCAGCAAATAATCATTCCAGATCCATAAAACATTCAATATGGCAATGGTCATGGAAGTCGGAGCGAGCATGGGCAGGACGACTTTGAAGAACGTTTTTCTGCGGGAGCAGCCGTCGATGAATGAAGCTTCTTCCAATTCGAGGGGAATCGACTTCATAAATCCATGATAAATGAATACCGATAACGCGCTACCAAATCCGATGTACAAAATGATCAATAAGGTTGTCGGCGCCATTTGGATCAGCTTCAATTTGGCCCCATAGATATACATCAGCGGAATCATGATGGATTGGAACGGAATGATCATAGAAGCAACCATCATCGCAAACAAAGTTTGATTGAATTTAGAAGCATTTCTCACCATGTAATAAGCCGCCATCGCTGAAAATATTAATATAAAAATAACGCTTGCTGCTGTAATCCATAAAGTGTTTTTAAATGAGACCAGGAAATTCATTTTCTCGATGACTTCGCCAAAATGAGCAAAATTCAAGCTATTCGGTAAGGAAAAAGGATTTTCCAGAATCTCTCCATTATTTTTGAACGAATTCACGATAACGAGAAAAAAGGGGAAAACAAAGGCTACAAACGCTATGATCAGAAATAAATAAGTCAAGGTTATGGAAGTGATTCTGCGAGTGTTCATTATGCCTCAACCTCCATTTTCTTGCTGAAATAAACCTGCAACCCTGTCACAACGGTTACAACAACAAAGAGAATAATCGCTTCCGCTTGTCCAACTCCGTAATTAGTTTCCATAAACGCTTTTTGCACGACCTGCATGGAAACCATCATCGTGCTGTTGAAAGGCCCGCCTTCCGTTAAAGAGAAGTTGATATCGTAAACCATAAAGGCGCTTTTCAATGTCAGGAATACAGTAACAACGAAGGAAGGGACCATCATCGGCAAAGTCATTTTCACTAATCGCTGCCAAGCATTAGCGCCATCTATCGTGGACGCTTCAATAATATCTTTCGGTACGCTGATTAACCCTGCAATAAAAATTATCATCATGTATCCGGCCGATTGCCAGATGGTTACAATAACCAATGCCCAGAAAGCCAAATGTTCATCGCCTAGCCAGCCTGAATGCAATAACCCGATACCCCATTTTTCCCCAATAATAGGTAACGACTGAACAAAGATGAATTTCCAGATGTACCCTAATACCAACCCTCCGATCAGGTTCGGCGTGAAGATCGAAGTTCTAAAGAAATTTTGGCCTCTTACTCCGGAAGTAACCAGATAGGCAAGAGCAAACCCAGCCACATTGACAAAAACGATCGTTGCCGCTACGAACTTAAGAGTGAGCCACAGCGATGCCCAGAACCGGGAATCTTTGAAGGCTAATACGTAATTATCGATTCCGGAAAACTGCATAGGACTTACCGGAGTCGCCATGTGCATCAAGGTGAGGTAAAATCCATAAGCGAATGGAATCAATAACGCAATGGAAAACGCAATCATCGTGGGGCCTGTGAAAAATATCTGGTTGCCGAATCGTTTGATTGCACTTTTTTCTTTCATCATAAGCTCTCTTCACATCCCAAAATGTAATTAACGATCAAATGGGTGAGCGTGATCCTCACCCATTTGATCAACATTCAAGTGTTCGATTATTTCTTGCTTGTGTAGTAGTTTTGAATAAACTTAACAAGATCTGCGCGGCTTTCTTTTTTGACGATATACTTTTGAACTTCCGGTCCAATAAGTTTGGAGTAGTCATCCCCGTTGATATAGTTGTTGGTGAACGACAATGTTTTGCCTTGTCTGATTGCATCCGCAATTGCCGAGCCAAGCGGATTGGTCACCTTATTCGGGTTGTTCTTGAAGGCGGAAATAATCTGAGATTTGTTTACCACGAAGTCTTGCCCTGCTTTATCGTATACGATCCAGTTCAGAAACTTTTTGGCCGCTTCCTGCTGGGCCGGAGTCGCTTTTTTATTGATGACCAGGCTTTGAGTCGGGCCGGCTTGGATTTTATTGTTTAACGGATTGTCAGGATTGTTGTCGACTGGAACCGGCAGGAATCCAAAAGAATCTCCGGCAGTTGCCTTCAACGAATCGAATGCCCAGTTTCCATTGAACAGGATGGCTGCCTCGCCTTTCCCTACCGATAAATGCGAGTCATCATAGACCTTGTCCAAAGGGCGATCTCCGTATTTGTTGTACTCTTTCGATATCAATAAATCCATCGTGTCGTAATAACCGTTCCAAACCGCATTGCTTGCCAGATCCAGCTTCCCCTCTTTCAATTGTGCTACGACGGAGTTCGGATCGGCTGCCTGGTTCAGGAATTGGGAGCTGTAGTGATTACCGACAGACCAGGCTTCCGTTTGATAAGCTACCGGGTATTTGACCCCGGAAGCTTTAATCTTATCCAACAGGTCCTTCAATTTGTCCCGCGTGTTGATGGAGAACGGATCGAAAGAACCGCCTACTGCTTTCTCAACAACTTTCTTGTTATAGACGAGACCGAATCCTTCGATAGCGAACGGAAAGCCAACCACTTTTCCACTTTCGTCTTTAATTCCATAGCTTGTTTCCCCGCTCCATTTCTCGTTCGTCAGATCGATGCCAAAGTCCTTGTGTTTGCCCAGTAATTGGTCAGGCCCCATCATAGCGATCGTTACGACTTCGCCTGACGTCGTCAGTTTATCCAACACACTGAGCGAGTCACCTACTGCTTGCGAGTAAGCTTTGACAGTTATGTTCGGATTCGCTGCCATGAAGTCTTTCGCCGCTTGCTCCCATTGAGAAGCGATTTCACCCTTGCCGTTCGTCATGATGACCGTCACTTTTTCTTCTTTTGAATCGGATGTGGTATTGTTCTTCGTCGCGGCCGGTGAATCAGTTGCAGAATGATTGGTTTTTGTTCCTCCGCAAGCCGCAAGCGTGACAGCAAGTAATACCGCAAGACTAGACACTAACGTTTTTCTCAATCTAAACCCCTCCAAGTTGTTTGTTGTACTTGACTAATTCTGGCGCCAGCAACGGCGTGTAAATGCTTTCACTTTAAGTTGAGAGCGCTCACATCCCCTGCTTCTTCATTATAGGAGGGGACCTAATTTCAGAAAACGTCGTGGATTGATCGGAAAAATAGTCGTAACTTGATAAAAAAACTCTGACCGAATGCTACGGTCAGAGCACTTTTGATTATTTCCTCATCGCCTTCACCCAGGATTTTTGAAATTCTTGCAACAATTGATCCTTAGTCAGCTGCTTGCCGACATAAGCTTGCATGGCAACTCCGAATTCATCCTGAGTGCCGGCCGGATACTTAAACCAATTCCATGTTAACGTTCTATTTTTACCCATATAAGTAAGAATATCATCCGCCAGTGGTCCTAAGTTATTGGAAGGGATATTTTCGAATGCCGGGATAAATTTAAGCTTGGCAAAGTAATATTTTCCGGTATCGGATGAGACCATCCAGTTTAAAAATCTTTTAGCCGCTTCTTTCTTTTCGTTGGAACTTTGCTTGTTAATGACCCAATAATTCGGAACAGAAATTGCAAGAACGTCATTACCCGGATCATCATTAATCGGGATGGGAAGGATGCCGACATTCATCTCGGGCGTGATTTGATCCAATATCGGTTGAATCCAGTTCCCCTGTTGGATCATCGCAGCTTTCCCCTGTGCGAATTCAGTTATTTGCGTATTGTAGTCGATTGTCAGTGGTTTATCGTCTCCATATTTAATAGTTAAGTCCAACAGTTTTATTAAATCGAGGAATACCGGATTCCCCTCAATACTTTGCGAACCCTGATACAGCGATTGAATAAAAGCATCAGGATCTTTCTGATGAGCGAATGCAATATTAAGCAGGTGAACACCCAATACCCATCTCTCCGCATAAGCATTAGCAAACGGCTTGATCCCGGCTGAATTTAGTTTTTTTACCGTTTCCGTTAATTCGGACAGGGTCTTCGGCAATCTCTCGATCCCTGCTTTTGCAAATAAACCCTTGTTGTATATGAACCCGTATCCTTCGATGTTAAAGGGCATGCCGAAAATTTTACCATCTATCGTTATTGGCATCAATGTGCCTGCCTTAGCACTCTGAACCCAGGGTTGGTCGGATAAATCCTCCAAATATGCTCTATAAAGCCTTGCCTCGCTATAACCTCCGTTAGCAAAAATGTCAGGGCCTTTGCCGGCTGCAAAACTGGCTCGCAGGTCAGCTCGATCATCCGACCCTCCTCCAACCGTTCGCAATTTCATTCGAACATGCGGATTTTCCTTCATGAATTCTTTTACCATTTGCTCCAACTGAGAGGATATTTCCACTTTGGGGTTCAATATCTCGAGTTCAATGTCTTTATCTCTCCCGGATGTTTGTAATTTGCTTCCTTCAATATCTTCATAGGGATCTTTCCTACTAATGCAAGAAGTAAGCATAATGGATAGCAAGGTTACCAACAATAACATTACAACATGCCCCTTTCGGATCATGCCTTATATCCTCCCTTCCGATACTCCATCGGAGTTACTCCTACCATGCGCTTAAATAGTTTCGAGAAGTATTTTTGATCTTGATAACCCAGCTTGGTAGAAATGGAGAACATGTTCTCATCCGTCTCGCAAAGCCATTTTTTCGCCTGTTCCACTCTTAAATGGATCAGATAATCAGAAAGAGTCATTCCCCTTTCTTGCTTGAACCGACGGGAAATGTGCTCGCGGCTTAGAAAAAAGCGCCGGGCCAGAACGTCAAGTCCTACTTCCTCGGTGAAATGATTGTTCACATAAGCGATCATATCCTGCATTCTTCTGCTGTCGTCAGATTCGCTTAGCTGATGTATCGTTCTAAAATCATTGAACTGAAAAGCTCTTTTTGCCTCTTCAAACGAATAGGCCAAGTCCTCCAGCTGACTAAACCCATATCCGCTGGCAAGACGTACAGGAATGTCAAAGAGATTCGTTATTAATTTTTCGATTTCTTGGAGTTTTCCTCTTGTGCTAATCATTACGCTGATATGGCGATCAGACGGAACGGAGAAGACGTTGCCCCACCCGCGTTCCATCAAATTATCCGATAGAAGCTTAATGTAACGGTCCGGGTGATGGGCCTGGTAAAAATACAATAAGGTCAAATCATAAGCTTCCGCTTGTGGAATGCTGGCCTCAAGTTCGTCCCGGTCAAAAGGCTGGCCTTCGCATGCAGAGGTAAAATTACGGTTTAAGCGTTCTCTTTTTACCTCATCGTAGATCCCTGACGCTTTGTCACCCCGTATCTCACTTTCGTTTTTCCAAGCCTGGATCGCACCCGCCAGAACAGTGTTGAGTGCTTCGGGTTCAACCGGTTTCATTAGATAATCGTATGTGCCATAATGGATCGCTTTCCGCATGTAAACATAGTCATCATGACCAGTGAGAATAATGACTTTCCCCAAATATTCGATTTCAGTCAACCATTCCAACAACTTGATGCCGTCAACCTTCGGCATTTTAATGTCGGTAATTAAAATCTCTGGCGGCAGTTGAGCGATTAATGCTTTTGCTTCTTCTCCGTTTGCAGCTTCGCTTATATCCCTAATACCGAGCTCTTCCCATCTCCCGAAATAGCGAATAATGTCCCGAGCGTTAGCTTCATCATCCACGAGCAAGATGTTCAATTTCTTCTTCCTCCTTGGTTTTTCGGGGAATGACCAAACGTACTTTAAAGCCGCGGGCGCCCTCCGAATATATTTCGAGACCTGCATCAAATCCGTAATTGAGAACTAGCCGTTCATGTATGTTTTTCAAACCGATATGATCATGGGAAGATCGGCTTTCATAGTCCGAATGAACAATTTTGGATCTAAGCGCTTCCAGCCCATCCACTGATAAGCCGGGACCATCGTTCTCGACCTCAATGACCATTTGATCTCCGTCCGCTCTGCCGCGGATGCCGAGTGTTGTTTCGTGCCAACCTTCCTCAAAGCAATGCTTAAAATAGTTTTCCACCAATGGCTGCAGGATCATAGCAGGAACCGAAACATCCATGACCGACTCCTCTATATCGATGTTGCAATTAAACGTTGTACGGAAGCGTTCCTTCTGAAGATTTAAATACGCATTTACATAATCAACTTCACTGCGTATGGTTGCCCAATTATCCGGACGGATCGTGTATCTCATCATTTTTGACAAAGAGGTGATAAGCTTGTACACTTCCGGAGAGCCGGAACGAACAGCAACCGCTCCAACGGACTGCAAGGCATTATTCAAAAAATGAGGATTGATTTGGGATTTGAGCGCACGAAATTGATTCGTTCTATTCTCAAGTTCCAAGCGATATTCCCGTTCGATATGAAGATTGATTCGGCTCATCATATCCTTAATATGCTTCTCCAGATGTCCGATCTCATCTTCTCTCGTATCATCAAATTGAATATGCAGATGCTCGCCTTCTATTTTCCGTACTTTGCGGCTAAGCAGCGTTATCGGACGTGTCACCTTGTACGAAATGATATTGATCATGAGTAAGCCGAGAATGACGACGCCAATACCCACAACAATGTTGATATAGGCGGTTTTTCGAACTCCGCTGAACAAATAGTCGCTGGTCGAAGTCTTGACCAAGCTCCATCCATCCAATATCCCCGAGAGCTTTTCCGAGAATTGAATGTCGCCTGTCTTTTTACCATCTTCTAAATTCTGAATAGAAGCAAGCGGTTTCCCTATCCACTCAGAGTTGGAGGAGTAAACAACATTACCTTCCGCATCCGTAAGCATTATGGACTCATTTCCTTCTCGAATAAAGCGATTGCAAATTCGGGAAATCTGTTCCAAATCGATATCCACCGTGACCAGACCAAGGAAGCGATTATTCAACACATCCACGATCTTATGATGAAAGGTAAGCACCATGGTTTTGTCCGATTGCGGTATATTGGGGACTCGATTATAATTTTCGATTTGATGAGGCCGTTCAATCAAATAAGTGTTCTTCGAATTTAAAAGTGCTTGAATGAAAGGCTTTTCGATGATCTCCGGCATCTGCTTACGAACGCTTACCATGGCATCGTATACCGTAAAGGAATCTCCACCCTTGGCGATATACACGCGCACCTGACGGATTTCTTTGCGCATCAGGTAGAACGTCTTCATGCCCTTGTCAATTTCAAACTGATTGGAATAAATCGAATCCTCGAAACCTCTTTCAAACACTCGGAACAAATCGGGATTCCTATATAAAATTAAAGGTAGATCGACCATATCTTGAACATAATTCATCAAATCTTCGCTCGTTTTTTGCAATTGCACCCTGCTGTTATTCAATTCCAACTTTTCGACATTCGCTTTGGTTTGCCAATAAATTAGAATGACTGAAATAAAGTAGGGGACAATGATAAATGCCACAAGCAATAATAATAGGCGGCTGTGTATACTCTTCATTTTCATTATGCCCCCTCCTTCTCTTGTTATTGTAAATGATTGCGAGGGGAAATGTTATTGTCGATTGATTCCAAAGCCAAGAAAGCACCTCGTGACCGAGATGCTACTCAACACCAATGTTCCATTCAATCTCATAATTATAAAAGAGTATGACCCTCAAGAAAAACGTCTCTAATTGATAAAAAAAAGGTCGTAAATTGATCATACGGGGATAAGCAGATAGAGGATGTGAATCTATTGGAAGTATAATCTCTATAAAGAGATTTGGCGATGCCTAAGAGAGAAGAATTTGGCATGGCAATCGATTTTCTTGATGAGATCGCCTTAAATCATATTGCCCTTATCTTTGCAGCTATGTCCGCTGGCTAGTGGTTTAACACGTTATCTTCCAAGACAGTAAACTTATCTCCGTACTCTTTAATAATATGCTGTTCTCCCCAAGCGCATAAAGAATCCAATATCGGTTTCAAGCCCCACCCGTATTCGCTGAGCTCATATTCCACTTTTGGAGGGACCTGATTGTAGCTAATTCGATTCACGATACCGTCCTCCTCCAGTTCTCTCAATTGCTGTGTCAGCATTTTTTGAGTGATCGCGGGCATAAGTCGTTTCAAATCGCTCGTCCTTTTTTTTCCGTGAGTTAAATGGCATAGAATAACGCATTTCCATTTTCCGCCAATCACTTCCAGTGTTGCTTCTACTGATATGTTGAATTTTTTATTTGTCACTGATTTTTGCCTCCAATTGTTCTACAGGTACTTGTAGGTACCTATATTACTTTAAAGTACGTACTATTCATTTTCATCCTAATCATTGATAATAACATTTACCGGCCGGATTTTACAATACCAGTAGGAGTGGAAGGAATGGTACTAGAGAAAAAGCGGAGCACCTTGGCACTGTTGGCGTTAGCCGTTAGCGCTTTTGCGATTGGTACAACCGAGTTTATCAGTGTAGGGCTGCTGCCTCTTATTGCTGAGGACCTGAACATATCTATTACAACAAGCGGGTTAACCGTTACTTTATATGCTTTGGGAGTAACTTTTGGGGCACCCGTTTTAACGTCTTTGACCGCCGGCGTCCCGCGCAAATCATTGCTGTTGTGGATTATGGTTGTTTTCATCGCCGGCAATGCCCTTGCCGCGGCTGCGAATGGAATCGTTGTACTGCTGGCTGCGCGCGTTATCTCGGCGTTGGCGCACGGTGTATTCATGTCGATTGGTTCCACCATCGCAGCCGATCTCGTGCCGGAAGACCGCAGAGCCAGCGCTATATCTACTATGTTCTCCGGTCTTACAGTTGCGACGGTTACCGGAGTGCCTTTGGGGACCTTGATCGGCCAGCAAATGGGTTGGCGGGCTGCTTTTATCGCCATTGCTGCAGTCGGCATCCTGGCTTTCATAGCCAACATGGTTCTTATTTCTGCCAATTTGCGCAAAGGCACGCAAACGCCGCTTCGCGACCAGCTCAAACTTGTCACTAACGGACGATTGCTGCTCGCTTTCTCCATTACTGCTCTCGGTTATGGTGGTACGTTTGTCGTCTTTACTTATTTATCCCCTCTACTTCACGACGTATCCGGTTTTAGCGAAAAAACGGCGGCCATCATCCTTTTTCTGTACGGAATAGCCATTGCCATCGGCAATGTAATCGGAGGCAAGGCTGCCAACAGCAAGCCTGTAACTGCTTTGTTTTATATGTTTGTTATACAGTCCGTTGTGCTTTTCCTGTTGGCGTTTACTGCGCCGTTCAAAATTGCCGGTTTAATCACCATTTTCATGATGGGCATGTTCGCATTTATGAATGTACCCGGTCTGCAAATATACGTGGTATTGCTGGCGGAACGGTTTGCGCCGAAGGCGAAAGATGTGGCCTCTGCCGTCAATATTGCCGCTTTCAACGCGGGTATTGCAATCGGGGCCTTCTTGGGCGGTGAAGTTACGGATACGATGGGACTGATTCACACAACGTGGGTAGGAGCATTGATGGTTTTGGGAGCCGTATTCCTGGCAGGCTGGGCCAGAGTTTTGGAAAAGAAAAGCATGAGCGAAACACCCGGACAATCAATCGAAAGCGGCTCAATGAAATCATGTTAAGAACAGGAGGCTTCCTTATTATGGCGAAACATTTAGAGGATACAGTAACGTTATACAACGGTGTAAAAATGCCCTGGCTCGGCCTTGGCGTGTTTAAAGTCGACGAAGGGCCCGCACTGGTACAAGCCGTAACTTCCGCCGTCAAGCATGGTTATCGCAGTATCGATACCGCCGCCATTTACGAGAATGAAAGAAGCGTCGGGGAAGGAATCCGCGCAGCCTTACAAGAGACAAATATCCCCAGAGACAGCCTCTTCGTAACTTCAAAAGTATGGAACGCCGATTTGGGGTACGAATCGACCTTGGCAGCTTATGAAGCAAGTTTGGAGAAGCTTGGTTTGGCTTATCTCGACCTATTCCTTATTCATTGGCCTGTAAAAGGCAAATATAAAGAAGCATGGAGAGCTTTGGAGGACCTGTATCGGAAAGGACGCGTCAGAGCCATAGGTGTAAGCAATTTTCAAATCCATCACCTTGAAGACCTGATGAGCGGCGCCGAAATTAAACCGGCGGTGAACCAGGTTGAGTATCACCCTCTTTTGACTCAAAAGGAGCTGCTCCGCTACAGCAAGGAGCAAGGTATTCAGTTGGAGGCTTGGTCTCCACTGATGCAAGGCGGGCTGTTAAACAATCCGGTGCTAATGAAGATCGCCGCAAAGTATGAAAAATCGGTTGCTCAAATCATTTTGCGTTGGGACTTGCAGCATGGTGTTATAACCATACCGAAATCTACAAAAGAGCATCGTATTATCGAAAATTCCGCTGTTTTCGATTTCGAGTTAGCCCAGGCAGATATGGACCGCATCGATGGATTGAATCAAAATGCACGGGTGGGTCCGGACCCGGACAACTTTGATTTTTAGTCAACCGACCAAAAGGCGCTATTCCTTGAACAAAAAACAGGCTGCGGAGAACGTTCTCCACAGCCTGCCTCATTGTACAAAAAAACAGCCGGTTTCCCGGCTGTTTTTGTCGTAAGCTTATTCCGTTGTGTAAGGAAGCAAAGCGATTGTACGAGCACGTTTGATCGCGATCGTCAAAGCGCGTTGATACTTCGCGGAAGTACCGGTTACACGGCGAGGAAGAATTTTTCCACGCTCGGAGATGAACTTTTTGAGAGTCTCGATATCTTTATAGTCAATGTGCTTGATTTTGTTAACTGTGAAGTAACAAACTTTACGGCGTTTGCCTTTACCGCCTTTGCCGCGAGGAGCAAATTTGCGATCGCCGCGGTCTTCACCGCCATCGTTTCTTTTGAAACTCATTCGTCTTCAGTCCTTTCTACTTTAGAATGGCAAATCATCATCGGAAATGTCGATCGGCTTTCCGTCATCGATAAAAGGATCCTGCTGTTCGCGCGACCCACCGTACCGGTTGCTGCCACCACCGCCGCCGCTGCTAAAGCCTGCATTCGGACCTGCTGCACCCTCTTCACGATTGCCGCCGCCAGCGTTGCTGGATTCCAGAAACCGCACGTTATCGGCAACAACCTCGGTTACGTACACTTTCTTGCCCTCGTTGTTGTCGTAGTTGCGAATCTGAATACGGCCCTCCACTGCTGCAAGGCGTCCTTTACGCAAATAATTCGCGCACGTCTCGGCCAACTGCCTCCACGTCACGATATTGATAAAGTCGGCTTCCCGCTCTCTCGTCTGCGAATTCGTGAAAGGGCGGTCTACAGCTAGTGTAAATTGGGTAACGGCTACTCCGGCTGGAGTATAGCGAAGCTCCGGATCTCTGGTCAACCTGCCGATTAGAATGACACGATTCAACATGGTCAATCCCCCCTGACGAAAATACTGGCATAAACTTAGGCTACGTCGTTAACGATTAAGTGACGAATAATTTCGTCCGTAATCTTAAATACGCGATCGAGTTCCGCTACAACTGCAGGTTCTGCGTTGAAATGTACAAGCACGTAGTGCCCGTCACGGAACTTGTTGATCTCATACGCAAGACGGCGTTTACCCATCAGGTCATGCTTGGTAATTTCGCCACCACCGTTGGTGATGATGCCTTGAAACTTCTCTACAGTAGCTTGAACTTGTTCTTGTTCAATGTCTGTACGAATGATGTACATCACTTCATATTTGCGCATGTATGTCACCTCCTTTTGGACTAAGCGGCTCCAAATCCGGCTGTAAAAGCTCGTTGGAGCAAGGAGCGAGAATTCTTATTCAAAACTCGCACCTAAATACTATAGCAAATTCGCCAACTTATTACAAGCTTTTCATTCAGGATGAAGCTGGCAGTTCAGAATGCACATGATTTTACCTCCCAAGGGTAATCTAAGTGCGAGTGACATATGAAAAGAGAGGTGAGCACAATGGGTGAATGGACACATTACAACCCGGGAGACCATGCGCCAAACGACGGGCAATACATCGAAATTGGCGAAAATGCTTTTCACATGGGCGTGAATAATCCGAAAATCGTTACCTTAAAAAAAGGCGATCCTTTTCCCGAGACAAGCAATCACAACCGAAAATGGAAACGCAAAGATATGAAGCAATAAACTCGCGATAAGCAAGGAGAATAGCGCCATGAGATTCTATACCTGGCTTTTTACTTTCATCGGTGCCGCCTTATGTCTGGTTCATTATTTGTTCCATGACTACGATAGCGTCTACATGATTTTTTATGCCTTGAGCATACCGGCGTGGTTCGCCCCTGTCGTTTCGAATATTTATGACATATCCGTGGCCGGAATGCTCTTGATCTACGCGCTTACGATCGTCTCATGGGGAGTTATAGGCTACGTCATCGACCGCCTTGCCACCGGCTACCGCCGTAAAAGCAAATATTAACGAAAACGCCACTACCTTGCAGCGACAGCAGGATGGTGGCGTTTCATTTTACTTCTTATATACTTTTTTCTCGGATATTTTGCCGTCGCTGCCGTAAATGACCTGAGCGTAATGACCTGGCTCGTCCGTTATGGCGAACTCATACGTTTTCTTGCCGTTCTCCTCTTTGACGAGTTTGCCGCCGGAGCCCGCCGTTTTAGCCAAATCATCATAGATGCTGGTTAAGCTGATAGCGTCAAACTGTTTTCTCGTAATGCCCGGTGGCGGCGCCTCGTTCTTGCCGCCGACAGCCGTGCCCCCGCCGGCGCTTGGAGATGCTGTCGCTGTGCCGCCTGTGGCAGCGGGAGCGCTCGCGGAAGGCTGGCCGGTCGGCGTAACGCCTGGGCTGGGCGTGCCTCCCCCTCCCTTTTTCGAGCATCCTGATGCCGCAAGCAGCACCGCTAATGCGACGAATAGTACCATCCTCATATTCCCAATCCTCCTTAAACCGATCATGCCCCTATTTTGCTTATTCGCGGCCCATTTTATTCCAAATTTCGATCAAGCATAAGAAGCTGTTTGCCCTTCTCTCCTATTCGATGCTATTAAGCGTTGTGGGCTTATTCCTTAATTTGAAGATCTGCAATGGAATATAAAACTGCTGATCCGCTGATGGTTACCCTGTCACCGACTAATCCGCAGTATAATGTTCCACCGCGCTTGGAAAGCTGTCTCGCCACCATTTCATTCTTGCCCAGACGTTTTGCCCAGAAAGGGATGAAATTACAATGTGCGGAACCGCACACAGGATCTTCATTCACATCTAATTTCGGGAAAAAAGCCCTTGAAACAAAATCGTACTTTTCACTTTTCGCGGTAATTAAAACACCCAAACCATCCGGTAACTTTTCCAGCTTAGAAAAATCAGGGGAAACATTTTGAACATCCTCTTCCTTTTCAAGTACAAACATTAAATCTCTGCCCAGATAGGTTTCGATAGGCTTTACACCAAGTGCTTCGACCATTTGCTCCGTTAATGTAAATTCTTCGGGCATTCTGCTAGGGAAATTCATTTGGTAATGTTCATTTTCTTTTAATACAACAAGTTCCCCGCTCATGGATTGAAACTTGATTCTATTCACATTCTTTTCGTAATAGTTGGCAATGACATACGCTGTTGCCATAGTAGCGTGTCCACAGAGGTCAATCTCTCCCCCCGGAGTAAACCATCTTAACCGATAGCCGTCTTCCTCTTTCACAGCAAATGCTGTTTCAGAAAGGTTATTTTCAGTTGCAATTTTTTGCATGGTTTCATCTGGAAGCCAGTTCTCCATAATACAGACAGCAGCTGGATTTCCCTCAAATAATTTCTCGGCAAACGCATCTACGATGTAACATTTCATTGTTGAATTAACCTCCTTATTTGTAACGCTCAAAAGGGCAAATAAAAAATCCTCTGAAGGCAGAGGATTAACGCTCTCTTTTCCATGTTTTATCCCTCTGTCCCTGTCCGGTAAACGGATCTAGGCTCAATTTATTATATGTGACATATATTCAAACGCTGTTGTTCCATATACGCTCTTAAAGTGTCTATTTAAATGGGTTAAATCAACAAAACCGCATGCAGCTACTGCTGAATAAATATCTCTATTTTTTTCGATTAACTGCTTTGCACGTTCGATTTTGCAGTTAAGAAAGTATTGGTAGGGTGAAATTCCAGTATAAGCCTTGAATAATCGGATAAATTGAAATTTCGATAAATGCAGCTCTTTACAAATCTCATCAAGCTTAAGTACATGTTCTAAGTTGGCATGAAGCATATCCTTTGCTTTTCTAATTAATACGTTATCTTTCTTGTCGTCTGTAGAAAGTTTGGTTTGAATAAGGCTATCTGTGAGGGATAAGAGCAATTCGCTGCACAACGCCTCATCATTTTCGCTTAATATGGCACGAGAAAGACTTAATATTCGTTGTTCAAGTTTATGATCATACACAATAGGAGTTGAGAAACGAACGATATCCTTTTTCTCTATAGCCTCTAATAGCAATTGTGGCTCAATATACAGCATGACATAATCAAGTCCCGCCTTATCATGTGCCATTCCGTCATGAGCTTGTTCTGGATTAAACAGCATAACTCCATTTTGATAGGATAATTGAAGACTTCCATCCAAGTTATAATGTTGAATACCTCTCAATGTTACACCTATTGCATACTCCTTGTGAGCGTGCTTTTTATATTTAAATTCAGTCATACTTGCTGATAACGCAGTAATGCCTGCCGATTTTTTGTAAACAAATTTGTCCATTTCACACCTCTGCATAAGATTATCTATATCCAGATCATGATGGCAGCATAAACTAAAAATAAGACCATCATTACATTAACAGTCTTACTATGCTTCTGCAAAAACTCCTTGAAGATTGTACCGAAAAGAATCCACGTAGTAAAAGCTGAAAATCCAATCAGAGTTATTGCTATGATACTTATCGTCATCACAAGGATCGAGCTATAGTGTGACATAATAAAAGTTGGAATTACTGTCATTGTAAACAGTACTACCTTTGGATTTAAGAACTGCATAAGGAAGCCAGACATAAAGGTAGCCGTTTGGTTTACTGTTGGTTTTGATGTATCCGTTTTATAAATTTGATAAGCGAGATAGAACATATAAACGCTACCGATAATCTGCATCATTATTAATATTCTCGGCATGATTGTTATAAGCATCGTGTTCAACGCAGCGGAAATAACAAGTAATAAACCAAAACCAATCGTTGCTCCATACGAATATTTCATTGCTTTTTTTGCCCCAAAATTATTCACGGTGGACAATATGACGATATTAGTAGGTCCTGGTGTAAAAGTAGCAATGATACAGTAAATCAAAAAAGATGTAATATCCATGAGAATGCTCCTTTCAAGCTCTTCTCATATCCTACATCTTTAAATGAAATGCCATATAGTACATTATTGCAGATATTGAGTTTCATCCGCGATAAGCCTAGCTGAGCGCTTCTTTTGAAGCCCGAATCAGTCAGGTACTTTTCCGCTTAAATTCCCCGTAAAAATGGACAAAAAAAGTGGCTCCACCCTAGAGCCACTTGAGTTCGTGTATATGACGGAAAGAGTGGGATTCGAACCCACGCACGCCTCGCGACGCCTAGCTGATTTCGAGTCAGCCCCCTTGGGCCTCTTGGGTACCTTTCCACAAAAGCGAGAACAGGATTTATTGTAACAAAAAAATCACGCTCTCGCAAGTACTTTTTTCAAATCAAATTTCACAAATTTATCAGCTGCTTGAATCGTCCTTCGTCTCGCCTTCCGCCGCAGATCGCAGCACCTTTTTCAGCTTGCTTTCGAACTTCGTTCTTGGCACCAGGACGCTGTGCTTGCAGCCTACGCATTTAATGCGGATATCCATCCCCATGCGGATAATCTCCATCTCATTCGTGCCGCACGGATGCGGCTTTTTCATCTGCACGATGTCTCCGAGCTGATATTGCTTTTTTTCCATAGTTATTCCGCCGCCTTCTCCGATCTTAAATACGTAACCATCTTCGGATACGGGATCTCGATTCCATTGGCATCCAGCTGCTTTTTGATTTCCGCATTCATCAATCGGGCTACTACCGGATGCGTATTCGGCCTGCATTCGGCAATGATACGCAATTTCAATTCCGTATTAGCGATCATTTGTACGCCCAGCACTTCCGGTTCTTTCACAATATCTTCCGATTGTTGATGGATCTTTTGGACCGTTTCTTTCAAAATCTCAACTGCCCTGTCGATATCCGATTCATAGGAAATGGCCACATCGACGACAGCTAACGAATTGTACATGGAAAAGTTCGTGACTTGCTTAATATTCCCGTTCGGAATGATATGAACCTCGCCGGTCCAGCTTTTGAGCCGGGTGACTCTGATGCCGATCTCCTCTACAGTCCCTTTGAACTGGTCGATCTGGATAACATCCCCCACCCCGAATTGATCTTCAAAAATAATAAAAAATCCCGTTATAACATCCTTCACCAAACTTTGCGCGCCGAACCCGATAGCAAGACCCAGGACGCCGGCCCCGGCCAGCAAAGGCCCCAAATTCACTCCTACTTGCCCTAGTATCAAGAGCAAAGCTATGAAATTAATCGTATAGGAAATTAAATTGTGTATGAGCTTGCCGATTGTGGTCGTCCTTCTGAGGTCAAATTTCAGCGGAGATTTCTCCCGCGCCTTCATCATATGCGAGATCGCTTTATCCGCGATTTTGACGACGATTCTCGCTGCGATGTAGATCAGCACAATTTTGACAACGATCCAAAATGCATTCTCGATCCATTCGGGTTTGCTGACCATATCCCTCAACCATTGAATGAATCCTGACGTTAAGGTCATTTATTGCCCCTCCCAGCTTCATTCCATGGTAACATATTTATCGTTCTTTTTAAAATAAATCCCCCGTATTTCTACCTTTTCCGAAACTATGATTTCTTTGACTCGCGGCAAAGATTCGCCCGGAAATTCAATAGATAACGCACAACCTGCCGTTACCTCCTTCGGCGTCGGCCGTATATCTATCTCTATCTCGGCATACTCTAGCAGCATCTCCGCCCTGAGCGCTTGCTGCGTAGAATCAAAGGCAAGCAGCATAACCGATGCATCCAAGGATATTCCCCCTTTACCTACGTATAAATTAGACTATCTCTCCATATACTAGTAAAAATAAGTCCAAGACTTGGAGGGATCCTATGAAGTTTCAATTTGGCTTTGAAGGTTCAAAAGATAAAGCGCTAGAACCTATAAAAATCCAGCATACCGACGCCGATACCCCTGCCCTTCTTTCCAAACATTTTCAAACGATTTTCAGCGGTTTGCCGGCCTATCAGCCTATCGTTATTATTTGTGTCGGAACGGACCGTTCCACCGGCGACTGCTTGGGGCCGCTCGTCGGTTCCCATCTGAGCAAAAGAGGGCTCCGTCCTCTCCATCTATTTGGCACTATTGACGAACCTGTGCATGCAATGAATTTGTCCGAAACCGTCGAGCGGATTCACAAACAGTTTCAGAACCCTTTCATCGTAGCAGTCGATGCATGCCTCGGGCAAGTATCCAGCGTCGGATGCATTCAGGTTGCTGACGGACCGCTTAAACCGGGCGCAGGAGTCAACAAGGACCTGCCTCCGGTCGGCGATATTCATGTTACCGGTATCGTTAATGTCGGCGGCTTTATGGAATATTTCGTGCTGCAGAACACACGCCTTAGCCTGGTCATGAATATGGCAAATGTCATTGGCGATGCTCTTTCTGCCGCTCTGCGCCGCGTTCAGCCTTACACGCCTTCTCCTACTGCTGTTTTAAAGTTTGACTAATGGCCTCTTTTTCCTCAGGGCTTAACGTATAGGCGGATTGCCCTCTCTGCAGCGGTTTGGCATACAAATAAGTTTGCTCCCGGCTATGAATACCTGTGATGATGACGCCGTCCTGATATTCGTTCAAAATGGCGATCGTAAAGCTCATATCGCTTCCGCCTTCCGCAAAAGCGTTGTACCGATGAATGCCTACTTTCGATTTCATGGTTTTCAATGTTTCCAGAATAGCTTCAACTTTGGCTGAAGTCGTTGTCGATTCGGCCTTTTGATCGTTCAATTTATGTTGCAGCTCGACCAGCAGGTCTTCCATATTTTCCGCCTTCGAACCGTTCATCATGAGCAGATATTGTTTTCTAAGCGCGGACAATTTCGTCCATAATACGATCAAGAGTACGAATAAAATAATGAGCAATGCGGCGATAATGACAAAAAACAGTCCACCTTGAATTCCAAACAAATCTCCCACGAAAATATCCCTCTTTCTGCTTATGCGTACTGCGAGCCGATCTCTTTTACAGCGTCGATAAGTGCTTCCACTTCCTCGTCCTTTGTAAAATACCCGATACTCGCCCGTACTGCTCCTGTTGCTAATGTTCCTGCTGCTTCATGCGCTAACGGCGAACAATGATAACCTGCCCGAACCGCAATTTGAAATGATTGATCCAGTATAAAAGCAACTTCGGAGGAGTCCGCCCCTTGAACATTAAAGGATACGATTCCTGTTTTATTTTGCCCCATTGCAGGTCCCAGAATCGTTACTCCTTTAATTCCCATCAGCCCCTCCATCAATTTCTGAGTCTGCCGCCACTCTTTTTCGTGTATCTTTTCTACCGTTTCCGAGAGTACAAATTTGACGCCTTCATTCAGCCCCGCAATTCCGACCGTATTTTGCGTACCTGCTTCATAGCGGTCGGGTCTAACCGTTGGCTGGGAGATGGATTCCGATTGACTGCCTGTCCCCCCATACATGAGAGGCTCAATATCCAATTCGGGATGGATGTATAACCCCCCTGTTCCCTGGGGCCCCAGAAGCCCTTTATGGCCCGGAAAAGCCAACATGTCGATTCTCATATTCTCCACATGAATAGGGAGCACTCCGGCGCTCTGAGCGGCGTCTACGAGCGTCCTGACTCCTCTCTTCCGGCACATCTCTCCGATCTCTGCAATAGGCATAATCGAGCCGAGCAGATTTGAGCTATGATTGACTACTACAAGCGAAGTGTTTGATTGGAACGCATTCTCCAAATACTCCAGCCGCAAATCCCCTGCTTCATCGTTTTTTAAATATGTAAGTTCAATTCCGAGCTTTTCCTTCAAATGTTCAAGCGGTCTTCTAACGGAATTATGTTCGATGCTGGTGCAGATTACATGATCCCCTGCGCGTACAAAACCATTAATCGCCTGATTCAATGCATGAGTCGTATTCAAGGCAAATGAGATATCATTCGGATTTTTGATGCCGAACAACTTCGCCAAATTCCTCCGCGTTTCAAACAAAACTCTGCTTGCCTGCACAGCCATTCGATGACTGCCTCTTCCGGGATTTGCCGCGAACTCGTGCATACATGTCGTCATCGCTTCTAATACGGCCGGCGGCTTGGGCCACGAAGAAGCTGCTTGATCAAAATAGATGACTTCCTTCATCTTTCAATCACCTCACAAATAATAGCATACCTTTAGTTTGTTCTTTCTGCTTGAAAGAAAACCATCGGCATGCTATCTAATTTTAAGAGATTTTGCCTTGAAGCAGTTCCAAAAGACGATTCAGATCATCTTTCGAATAATACAGAAGCTCGATTTTTCCTTTGTCTTGTTGATGCTTGATTTTCACCGTTGTCCGATACAAATCGCGAAGCTGATCTTCCGCCTGATGAATGTATGGGTCTCTTTGTTTGACCTTCTGCTTGTTCTTTTCTTTTTCTTGACCTGCTTGTTCTTCGAGCATTTTGATTGCTTCTTCTAAATCACGAACGCTCCACTGTTTGTTGATTGTCGTTTCCGCCAGTTCTTTTTTTACCTTATCATCTTTGACGCCTACAATCGCTCTTGCATGCCCCATCGATAATGTTCCACGTGAAACATATTGTTTGACTGATTCCGGCAGTTGAAGCAGCCGCAAAAAGTTTGCAATATGAGACCGGCTTTTGCCTACCTTAGCAGAGAGCTCTTCTTGAGTAAGATTGAATTGATCAATGATGCCTTGATACGCAGTGGCGATCTCCAAAGCGTTCAAATCCTCACGCTGGACATTTTCAATCAACGCAATTTCCATGACCTGCTGGTCGGAAAAAGTTCGTTCTACCGCCGGGATGGTCGGCAGCCCGCACATCTGTGAAGCTCTATAACGCCTCTCACCGGCTATAATCTCAAAACCTTTTAAAACCTTACGAACGATAATCGGTTGAATAACACCGTGTTCTTTAATAGAGTCCGCTAATTCCTTTATGCCATCTTCATTGAAATTTTTTCTGGGTTGATATGGATTCGCTCGAAGTTGGGAGAGAGGAATTTGAATGACCTTATCGTTGTCATCGATATGCAATGATGGCAGTAATGCATCCAAACCTTTACCTAATCCCTTACCTAAGCCTTTGCTCATACAGAGATCACTTCCTTCGCTAGCTCCAAATATACTTCCGCTCCTTTGGAACGAGGATCATAAGTGATAATCGATTGCCCGTGACTCGGCGCCTCACTTAAACGAACATTTCTTGGAATAATAGTTTGGTACACTTTTTGTTGAAAATACTTCTTTACTTCCTCAATAACTTGAATGCCAAGATTCGTTCTTGCGTCAAACATAGTTAATAGAACACCCTCTATTTGCAAACCGGTATTCAGATGCTTTTGGACCAAACGAACCGTATTCAAAAGCTGGCTAAGACCCTCAAGCGCATAATATTCACATTGAATTGGGATAATGACTGAATCCGCGGCTGTTAAAGAGTTGATCGTTAACAAACCTAGCGAAGGAGGACAATCAATAAGAATGTAGTCATACATATGCTTAACAAGTTGGAGAGACTTCTTAAGCCTTACTTCTCTGGAGATCGTAGGAACAAGCTCAATTTCAGCACCCGCAAGCTGGATCGTTGCCGGAATGATTTTGAGATTTTCAATATTCGTATCAGCCGTCGCGTCTTTGGGATGAACATCATTGATAAGCACATCGTATATACAATTAACGACATCCGCTTTATTGATGCCAATTCCACTTGTTGTATTTCCCTGCGGATCAATATCAACCAACAGCACTCTCTTGCCCAATGAGGCCAGAGAGGCTCCCAGGTTCACGGAAGTCGTAGTTTTGCCGACCCCGCCCTTCTGGTTCGTTATTGCAATTATTTTAGACAAAACCTGTTCACCTCTATCGCTTATGTTCCAGATGCCAAATACAGAATACTTCTATCTTACCATATCTTCCGAACTTATACCTTATCAATATGAAGCAAAATTTAACGGGTAAAATTAATTATAACAGATTCGGCAAAAGCAACGCCAACTCTGCGCAGTCATAGGGCAAAATCTTTTAAAAGAAACAAAAAAAACGGCTTGCGCCGTTTAGTTAAGCACCACAATTTCCCGTTATCGTTTAGGAATTTTAATTATAATTTCGTAATGGTCTTCATGATCTTTTTCAGATGTATTAATGTTGAGGCCGGAACTCGTTACCATTTCTACGGATTGACGAATTGTATTTAAGGCCAGCCGTACATCTTTCGTAAAAGATACCCGCCGAGACTTTTTCAGTTTCGCAGCTTCTTTCAGAAAGTTAATTTTTGCTTCGGTCTGCTTTACATTCAGCTCTTTAGCAATAATTTCCTCAAGAACTTTGACCTGCATTTCTTCCTGATCAAGAGACAGCAGAGCGCGTGCATGACGTTCGGATATTTTCCGTTCCATTAAAGCTGCTTTTACAGGTTCGCTTAAATGGAGCAGCCGAATTTTGTTTGCAATCGTGGACTGGCTTTTACCAAGACGCTGTGCGAGACTCTCTTGTGTCAAGTCATGCATTTCTATTAATTGCTGGTAAGCAGCAGCTTCCTCAATGGCGGTAAGACCTTCCCTTTGAAGGTTTTCAATTAAAGCAATTGAAGCTGCCTGGGAATCATTGAAATCCCGAACGATTGCCGGGATTGTATCCATACCCAGCTTTTTCACAGCACGGAGGCGCCGTTCACCGGCGATCAGTTCGAACGTATTATTTTTTACCCTGACAACAATAGGCTGAATCACACCGTGCGTGCGGATTGTTTGACATAGTTCGTCTATACGATCATCATCAAAAACCGTCCTCGGCTGGTACGGGCTAGGCGTGATGTTATTGACAGGTATATTCTTTACCTCATCTGTATTCGTTCGATCCGCAAGGCCAAATAGTTTTGATATTTGTTCTTTCATAGGAAAACTTACCACCAACTCTTCCCCGTAATATGACTGCCAGCAGCAGTAGTGCTAAACTGACGTAGGTTGACGAGAAATCTCATGTACTTACTAATTCTCCACAAATGATGAAGTTCCTGCCAATCAAATTATGAACGTTTCAATAATGTTTCACGTGGAACATCATACTAACCCTTAACGAGCGGACTTTTCAAAGGTACTCCCGCTTTTCGGGGATATTTGGCTGGCGTTGCGCCTATTTTCTCGATTTGCACGAAATGGCGGACAGATTGCTCTATCGGAAGCTCCATTCGATCAACCTTGATTAGCTTGCCTTTTAACTCTGACAAACTATATTTCGCTTCGGAAAATTCCTCTTCCACATCGGAACCTTTCATTGCTATAAAAGATCCGCCTTTTTTCACAAAAGGAAGACAAAACTCATTCAGTACGCTCAATCTGGCAACCGCACGAGCCGTCACAAGATCAAAATGATCGCGATAAGGAGCAAGTCTGGCAACATCCTCCGCCCTGCCGTGAACGCACTCCGCATGCTCAAGTCCTAATAGCGTAACGAGTTCCCGTAAAAAAGTAATCCGCTTATTCAGTGAGTCTACGATAGTAACTTGCAGATGCGGAAAAGCTATTTTCAAAGGAATACTCGGAAACCCGGCCCCCGAGCCAATATCGGCAATCGTGGAAACTTGTCCAACAGGAAAATAAAAAGAAAGAGAGAGAGAATCATAAAAATGTTTCATATATACTTGTTCTCTCTCCGTAATTGCAGTTAAGTTCATCTTTTCATTCCACTCGACAAGCGTTTTGTAGTACAGCTCAAACTGATCCAACTGCGCGGAAGTCAAAGCAACGTTATGTTCTTCTAAAAATCGAATAAAGTTTTGTTGAATAGCGTCCATCGATTATCCTCTTGCAGCAACGACTTTGTTATAGTGTTCCAAATAAACAAGCAGAATGGAAATATCCGCAGGTGTAACTCCGGAAATACGCGATGCCTGACCAATCGATACCGGGCGGATTTTCGCCAGCTTTTGCTTCGCTTCCGTAGCGATGCCATGAATTTCACTGTATTCGATGTCGTCCGGGATTTTCTTCTTCTCCATTTTGCGCAGACGATCTACTTGGGCCAACTGCTTCTCGATGTAGCCTGCGTATTTCACCTGGATTTCCACTTGCTCCTTCATTTCATCCGATAGCTCCAGCGGCGACGGCGACATCTGCTCAATGTGACGATACTCCACTTCCGGCCGGCGAAGCAATGAAAGCACATCAACCGCATTGTTCAAAACTACGCTGTTCAGGCTTTCCAAAATCGCTTGAACATGCGGTTCAGGCCTTACCTTCGACGTTTTCAAACGCCCGATTTCTTGCTCCACTAAGTCTTTTTTATGCAAAAAGGCTGTGTAGCGTTCGTCCGAGATCAGCCCGATCTCATGGCCGATTGGAGTCAGACGCAAGTCAGCATTGTCATGACGAAGCAGTAGACGGTATTCGGCCCGGGAAGTCAGCAGCCGGTAAGGCTCGCTTGTTCCTTTCGTCACCAAATCATCGATCAATACGCCGATGTAACCTTCCGAACGGTCGAGAATAACGGCATCCTTCTCCTGCACTTTACGCGCTGCGTTAATGCCAGCCATGATTCCCTGGCCCGCCGCCTCTTCATATCCGGAAGTCCCGTTAATTTGACCTGCCGTAAACAAACCGCTCACAAGCTTCGTTTCCAAAGACGGCTTCAGCTGTGTAGGAACTACCGCATCATACTCGATCGCGTAGCCCGTTCTCATCATTTCGACTTTCTCAAGCCCGGGGATCGAACGCAGAATGCCAAGCTGAACATCCTCCGGCATGCTGGTAGAAAGGCCTTGCACATAATACTCAGATGTATTTCTGCCTTCCGGCTCCAAGAAAATTTGATGCTTCGGCTTATCGCTAAAGCGAACTATTTTATCCTCAATCGAAGGGCAATAGCGCGGGCCGGTTCCTTCGATCGCACCGGAGAACATTGGCGCGCGGTGAAGGTTATCGTTAATGATCTTATGTGTGTCTTCTGAAGTGTACGTCAACCAGCAAGGAATCTGCTCGCCTGCACCCTCCTTCGTTTCATAGGAGAAAAATTTCGGCTCCGCGTCGCCCGGCTGAATTTCGGTTTTATCAAAATCGATGGAATCTTTATGAACGCGCGGCGGAGTTCCCGTTTTGAAGCGCACCAAGTCAAAGCCTAGCTTGCGCAGCGATTCGGACAGCTTTACAGAAGGCTGCTGGTTGTTAGGGCCGCTCTCATACATCAACTCCCCAATGATCACTTTCCCCCGCAGATAAGTTCCGGTTGTAAGAACTACCGCCTTGGCGTAATATTCCGCGCCGGTTTTTGTAATAACCCCTTTGCACACGCCGTCTTCAACGATAAGTTCTTCGGCCATACCTTGACGCAGCGTCAAGTTGTCCGTCGCCTCGATCGTTTCTTTCATCTTATGCTGGTACAAAAACTTATCGGCTTGAGCGCGGAGCGCATGAACAGCCGGTCCTTTGCCCGTATTCAACATTCTCATTTGAATGTAGGTTTTATCGATGTTTCTGCCCATTTCTCCGCCGAGCGCATCAATCTCCCGAACGACGTGGCCCTTTGCAGGACCACCAATAGATGGGTTGCAGGGCATAAAAGCAACCATATCCAAATTAATCGTAAGCAGCAGCGTATTGCAGCCCATTCGAGCGGAAGCAAGCGCGGCTTCGCAGCCGGCGTGTCCGGCTCCGATCACAATAACTTCATAATCACCAGCATGATATCCCATGGGGTTATGTCCCTCCCTCTTTTGTGAAAACGAATTATGAAAATAGCCTGATTTTATTATTTTCCCAAACAAAACTGCGTAAAAATCTGATCGATCAAAGATTCCCCGACCGAATCGCCGATAATTTCGCCTAACTGTTCCCAAGACGCGCGAATATCGATTTGAATCATATCGATCGGCACGTACTGCTCGTTAGCGTCAAGCGCATCCTGCAAGGAACTTTTCGCCTGTTTCAACAGCGCAATATGCCGAATGTTGCTGACATATGTCAAATCGCCTGCTTCCAGCTTCCCTTCAAAGAAAATGGCGGCAATCGCTTTTTCCAAGTCTTCGATTCCCCGGTTCTCGAACAGCGAAAGCTCCACCACTCGTTCTGCCGGGAAATAGGCATAAACCTGATCCAAGTCAATCTTTCTCGGCAGATCGATTTTATTCAAAATGACAATCGTCTGTTTTTCCGCCAGTTGTTTCATAAGCGCCAGCTCATCCACCTGCAAATCTTCGCTGCTGTTCAGCACCAGCAAAATAAGATCCGCCTCTGCGAGCGCGGTCTTGGAACGCTCCACCCCGATTTGCTCCACAATATCGGTAGTTTCGCGGATCCCCGCCGTATCCAGAAGCTTCAGCGGAATACCGCCCACATTCACAAATTCCTCGATCACATCTCTCGTCGTACCCGGAATGTCCGTAACGATCGCCCGGTTCTCCTGAGCCAGCTCGTTAAGCAGCGACGATTTTCCAACATTCGGCCTACCGACAATAGCTGTTTCAATACCCTCACGCAGAATTTTGCCCTGCTGTGCGGTATGAAGCAGCTTCTCAATCTCGCTCATGACCAGCGTACATTTAGTTTTGATAAAAGCATTCGTCATTTCCTCGACGTCATGCTCCGGATAGTCGATGTTTACTTCTACATGCGCCATCAGTTCAACAAGCTGGTGCCGCAGCAGCTTAATTTGCTTGGACAAATTGCCTTCCACTTGCTTCAAAGCAACTTTGAACGCCCGGTCCGACTTGGCGCGAATCAAATCGATCACTGCTTCCGCCTGCGTTAAATCTATACGACCGTTCAGAAAAGCGCGCTTCGTGAACTCTCCCGGCTCGGCAAGCCGTATTCCTTGCTGCAGCAGCAAGTCGAGCACTTTTTTCACGGCGACAATTCCGCCATGACAGTTAACCTCGACCACATCTTCCATCGTAAACGACCTGGGAGCTCTCATAAGCGTAACGAGAACTTCCTCCAATTTCTCCGCTGTGCCCGGCTCTACGATATGACCGTAATGAACCGTATGGGTTTGCGCTTCCGACAATTTCGTCTTCGAACGAAAGACCTTTTCCACGAACGGGACAGCATCTTCGCCGCTTACGCGAATCACCGAAATACCGCCTTCCCCAAGCGGAGTAGAAATAGCGGCAATCGTATCTTTCAACATCATCATACACCTCGGAAGAATTCCTCTTAATTAAAGAAAAAGCAATGACATGAACCAAGTCATTGCAATGATCGTTATTTTAGGGCGATAACCACTCTTCGGTTCGGTTCTTCGCCTTTACTGTAAGTTTTCACGGACGGATGATCTTGAAGTTCGGAATGAATAATTTTGCGTTCCTGCGCATTCATCGGCTCCAGTATGACTTCTTTCTTCGATTTCAACACGCGGCCAGCCAGTCTGACCGCCAGATCTTCCAGCGTCTTCTTCCGTCTCTCGCGGAAATTTTCCGCATCCAGAACAATCCGAATGTGCGAAGTCGAATAGCGATTCGCCACAATATTAATCAAATATTGCAGTGCGTCCAAAGTTTGCCCTCTTTTACCGATCAATATACCTAATTCAGGTCCGCTCATATTCAAGATGGTGCCTTCTCGATCTTTTTGCTGATCTATGGTGATGGAAATTTGCATCGTCTTGAAAATATCCTGTAAAAAAAGGGTCGCTTCTTCAAGCGCATCCGGGATCAATTCCAGCTCGACTTTACCTTCTTTCGAACCAATGAAACCGAACAGCCCTTTTGAGGGCTGCTCCAAAACATGAATATTCACACGATCTTCAGATACATTCCATTGTCGGAGTCCGGCTTTCACCGCATCTTCGATGGTTTTTCCAGTCACCACGATTTTTTTCATTTGGACAGGCCACCCTTATTTTTTTGAGATCCAGGAGAACCGTAAATAAAGTAAGACTGAACAATCGTGAAGATGTTGCCGTATATCCAGTAAAGCGGCAGCGCAGCCGCAAAGTTCATCGACATGACGAAAATCATGACCGGGAAAATAAACAGCAAGCTTTTCATCTGCTGGTTCATTTGCGAGGACATAAATTTTTGCTGCACGAACGTAGTTGCCGCGGCAATTAACGGAAGTATATACAGATGATCCGGCGAACCCAAATTCAGCCATAAAAAGGTATGTTCACGGATATGGTCATTTCTCATAATCGCTTGATACAGCGCTATCAGAATCGGCATTTGCACAATGATCGGGAAGCATCCGGCCAAAGGATTCACGCCATTTTGCTGGAACAGCTTCATGGTTTCTTCCTGCTGCTTTTTCGCGTCGTCCTTGTACTTTTCCTTCAGCTTTTTCATCTCAGGCTGCAAATCTTGCATCCGCTTGGAGCTTTTATATTGCTTAAGCGTCAACGGCAAAATAATAAGTCGGATAATAATCGTTACAACCAGGATGGACAGACCGTATTGACCCCATAAATGATCGGCGAACCAGTCAAGCGTTTCAGATAAAGGATATACGAAATACTTGGTAAAGAATCCGGCTGTAGCAGGATCGATCGGTGCTGTAGCAGCAGTATGTGGCGCGCAACCGGCAAGCAAAACGAGCATAGCTGCCATTGCGGCAAGCAAATAGATTCGACGAGTCAAAATGAGATCCTCCTATATATCTTTTCCAAGTTAAACTATACCACAACTTTCATCCGCAAGGAAATAAAACACTACTTTTTTACAGGCTCATTTCTTTTATTGGAAAAAGCTTTGCGGATTACGTGCGCGATACTCTTCTCCATCTCGTGATAATCCATCTCCGCCGCAGGCTTCCGGGCAATCAAAACATAGTCGTAATGAGGCACCATGCTCTCTTTTCTCAATCTTACGATTTCCTTGATCATTCTGCGCAAACGGTTGCGGACGACCGCATTGCCCACTTTTTTGCTGACCGATACGCCAAGGCGAAACTCCTCCAGCTTCGGCTGCGCCAAATAATATAGAACAAACTGATGGTTAGCCATCGACTTCCCGTAGCGGTACACTTTGCCGAAGTCTTCTCTTTTGGCCAATCTATATTTTTTTTCCACAAATAAGTACACTCCAGACAGGTAGCATCCAAGTTTATGCATCTGCAAATCACTATTCATATAGCCTTAACGAAAAAAAGCAAATTAAAACAGTTCGTTTTTTGCAAGCATAAAAAAAAGCCCCTTTCGGAGCCTCTCTTTACGCGCTAAGAACTTTTCTTCCTTTTAGACGACGAGCGCTCAGCACTTTACGGCCGTTCTTCGTGCTCATTCTTTTACGGAAGCCATGGTTTTTCTTGCGCTTTCTCGTATTAGGGTTAAACGTTGGACCCATCTATAGCACCTCCTTGATGAGGATATCCCATCCTACAAAATTTCTCTAACCATTAAACCATTTTCAGCGGGAAAAGTCAACTGGCACAGCGGGCTCCCGCAGGACTTCCCGTTTCCGAAAATTTTTCGCCAAAGTACAACCTGTGCATAATTTGCCGGGCGGAAAAAGCAAAGCTTGTCGAAAATTAACAAGGTATCAACAATATCTTGTGTTGTGAACAAAAGCTATGCACAACTTCTTGAAATTGTGGATAATATCAAACAATCCGTTGATTAACAGGTCATCTTTTGATAAGATAGTTATGTTTCTGTTGTGGATATACTCCAGTTACCCTCCGATTTATCAACAACCTGTGGATAAAATTGTGAACAATTTTCCCTCTTAAAGAATAAGTCATTTTAACCGATTCTTAATACTGTGGATAAAACGACAAATCCTATCCTTTTCTGACACCATTTCCTCTTGCTGGCCTTATGCCACGTTTGAATTTAGAAGGAGTGAATTACTGTGGAAGGCCATACTAACGATTTATGGCAGCAAGTTTTGTCTATTATACAAACAAAACTGAGTAAACCAAGTTTCGACACTTGGCTGAAATCAACCAAAGCAACCGTGTTCAATGACGCTTCGGTTGTTGTTTGCGCGCCCAACAATTTTGCCAGAGAGTGGCTGGAAAGCCGCTACACCAAGCTGATTGAGGGGACCATCTACGATTTCACCGGCAAACGCGTTGAAGTCAAGTTCGTCATCGAAACCGACGAGCAAAAAGCGCAGCCCGCAGCGGCCGCCACTGTCATACCTCCCAAGGGCCCGGCGATCACTTCGCAGGAAGAAACTTTTACGAATATGATGAACGCCAGATATACGTTCGATACGTTCGTCATCGGATCCGGGAACCGTTTCGCCCATGCGGCGTCGCTCGCTGTAGCCGAAGCGCCGGCCAAAGCTTACAATCCCCTCTTTTTATACGGGGGAGTCGGACTTGGCAAGACGCATTTGATGCATGCGATCGGCCACTATGTATTGGAGCACAATCCGAAGGCGCGCGTGCTTTATATTTCATCAGAGAAGTTCACGAACGAATTCATCAATACGGTCATTCTTCACAACCGCGGGGAAGATTTCCGCAATAAATACAGATCTATCGACGTGCTGCTCATTGACGATATTCAATTCCTCGCCGGCAAAGAAGGAACGCAGGAGGAATTTTTCCATACATTCAACGCCCTTCACGAAGAAGGCAAACAAATTATTATTTCCAGCGACCGTCCGCCCAAGGAAATTCCTACGCTGGAGGACCGGCTGCGCTCGCGCTTCGAATGGGGGCTGATCACCGACATTCAGCCGCCGGATCTGGAGACGCGGATCGCTATTTTGCGCAAAAAAGCGAAAGCCGAAAATCTCGAAATTCCCAACGAGGCCATGAATTACATAGCCAACCAGATCGATACGAACATTCGCGAGCTTGAAGGCGCATTGATTCGGGTAGTTGCCTATTCGTCTTTGATCAATCAGGATATCAGCGTTCATTTGGCGGCCGAAGCGTTGAAGGATATTATTCCGTCCAGCCGGCCTAAGGTCATCACGATTCAGGACATTCAGCAGCGGGTCGGCGAATTTTACGGATTAAAGCTGGAGGATTTCAAAGCGCGGAAGCGGACCAAGGCCGTTGCCTTCCCGCGGCAGGTCGCCATGTACTTGGCCAGGGAGCTGACGGACTTCTCTTTGCCGAAAATCGGCGAAAATTTCGGCGGCCGCGACCATACGACAGTCATCCACGCGCACGAGAAAATAACCGAATCGCTGAAAGCCGATCAGGAATTATATAAAATCATTCACAATTTGACCGAGAAGATTAAAAATCCGTCTTCCTAACAAGTTTTCCGAAATCATAAACAATAGCCTTAAGCCTATGCACAATCTATTCACATGTGGATAGGCTTGATTTTTGAACGATTGATCCACATATCCACATACTCAGGCGCCCTACTGCTATTACTAAAAATATTTAAAAAATGTTATTATGTATAAATATGCTTCGCATCGAAAAAAAGAACCGCAGGAGTGAACTTATGAAATTAACGATACTCAAAGATCAATTGATCGAATCCATTGGTCACGTTTCCAAGGCGATTTCAAGCAGAACGACCATTCCGATCCTTACGGGAATCAAAATAGATGCCAATGCAAGCGGAGTCACCTTAACCGCAAGCGATACCGACATTTCGATCCAAAGCTTTACCCCTACCGAAAACGGCACGATGAAAATTATCGAGCTTTTCCGATCGGGGAGCGTTGTGCTGCCGGCCAAATTTTTCGTGGAAATTATTCGCAAGCTGCCTTCGCAAATTATAGAAATCGAAGTCGGCCACCATTTCCAAACGACAATCCGCTCCGGCTCTTCCGAAATTCAGATAATGGGACTGGATCCTGAAGAGTATCCGCTGCTGCCGCAAATCGAAGAAAACAAAATGATCCGCCTGCCAAGCGATCTGTTGAAAACGATGATCAAGCAAACTTCTTTTGCCGTATCCACCAACGAGTCGACGCCGATTCTTACAGGCGTATTGTGGAGCATTACCGGCGACAAGCTGAAGTTTATTGCCTGCGACCGCCATCGATTGGCCAGCAGAGAAGTAACGATCGACAATGAAACGGCGCAAAACCTTCAAAATATTGTTATTTCCGGAAGAACGTTGGTTGAATTAAGCAAAATTTTGCCTGATCAAAACTCTCTTATCGATATTGTTATTTCGGACAATCAGGTTTTATTCAAAATTCATTCGATTCTTTTTTATTCCCGTATTTTGGACGGTACTTACCCTGATACTTCCAAGCTCATTCCCCAGTCTTTTCAAACGGAAATGGTCGTTCCGACCAAAGGGCTTGCGGAAGCGATCGACCGCGCCTACCTGCTTTCCAGAGAAGACAAATCGAATATTGTGAAAATGATCATGCGCGAGGACGAAACGATCGAAATTTCATCGACTTCCTCCGAGCTGGGCAAAGTTACCGAGCAAATTAATTTGCAGCGGATTACCGGAGAGCTGCTGCGCATCTCGTTTAACTCCAAATACATGCTGGACGCGCTGAAAGTACTCGACTCGGAGTTTATCCACATCGGATTTACCGGCGCTATGCAGCCAATTATCATCAAGCCGGAAGACGGATCGAATATTCTTCAACTGATTCTGCCTTACCGTACTACCAACTAAAGGAGATGCAGGATGAAACAAATCGGGATTCGCACCGAGTACATCACGCTCGGGCAATTTTTAAAGCTGGCCGACTGCATATCCACAGGTGGACAAGCCAAATTTTTTGTGCAGGAGACGAAAATCGAAGTGAACGGGCAGGCTGAAAACCGCAGAGGACGCAAGCTGGTACCGCATGATACGGTGTTTGTAGAGGGCTTCGGACAATTTGAAGTGGTAGGCTCCTGACAGCGCCGAGCACCCAGGAGGATGTGCCATGTTTTTAACCAAGCTGCATGTGAGTCACTACCGGAATTACGAACAGGTCGAACTGACGACCGACAGCAACGTCAATATCTTTGTCGGCCCCAACGCACAGGGTAAAACGAATCTGCTTGAATCGATCTATGTCCTTGCGATGACCAAATCGCACCGCACCCATCAGGACAAAGAACTGATCGGCTGGAATCAGGATCATACCCATTTGCACGCCGAGATCACCAAGCGCTACGGGAATTGCACGCTGGATCTCGCGATTTCGGGCAAAGGTAAAAAAGCGAGGATCAACGGGCTCGAACAAAAAAAGTTGAGCAATTTTATCGGAGCCCTGAATGTCGTCATGTTCGCCCCGGAAGATCTGGAAATCGTCAAGGGGACGCCCGGCGTCAGAAGGCGCTTTTTGGATATGGAGATCGGCCAGGTTCAGCCCTCCTATTTGTACGATTTGTCGCAATATCAAAAAATACTGCTGCAGCGCAACAATTATTTAAAGCAAACAGGCCCTTCCAAAGGCGCCCCCGATGCCATGCTGGACGTCTGGAACGAACAATTAGCGCAGTATGGTGTTAAAATTATGAAAAAGCGTCAAAACTTTATTAAGAAGCTGCAGCAATGGGCGGAAACGATTCACAGGGGAATTACCGACAACAATGAGGAGCTGCGAATTCGCTATTCCCCATCGTTCGAAATGCACGAGTTTGAAGATGAAACTGTTTTATTAGAACAATTTATGATAAAGTTAACACAGGTCAAAGAACAGGAATTCCGCAGAGGCGTAACCCTTGTCGGTCCTCATCGCGACGATCTTCTTTTCTTCATCAACGGCAAAGAAGCGCAGACATACGGTTCCCAGGGGCAGCAGCGGACGACGGCGCTATCGCTTAAACTGGCTGAGATTGAGCTCATTCACGAGGAAGTAGGCGAATATCCGCTGCTGCTGCTCGACGATGTGCTCTCCGAGCTGGATGAATACAGGCAAACCCAATTGATCCGGACGTTTCAACAAAAAGTGCAAACCTTTATTACGACGACAGGTCTGGATAGCGTTCATATGGATAAGCTGGACCATGCTTCCGTGTTCCATGTTTTGAAAGGAAATGTAAGCGGCAGGAGCTGATAAGTTTGTTTATTCATCTGGGTGGCGAGAAGATTATTAGAGCTTCCGAACTGATAGCTATTTTTGACATCTCAATCGAGAAGTCTTCCAAAATATCGAAGCAGTTTATTCAGCAGGCGAGCAAAAATAAACACATAGAGCACATCGGCGAGGAAGAATGCAAATCGCTCGTCGTTACGAAGAACAAAGTTTATTATTCTCCCATTTCATCCACCACTCTTAAGAAACGAGCTCATCAGTTGTTAACGAACTAACCGGTTTTGACTATAAAAAAGCAGGTGAAGCATAACATGTCTGTGAATCAAAATACGTATGATGAAAATCAGATTCAGGTACTGGAAGGCTTAGAGGCGGTTCGCAAACGGCCTGGTATGTATATCGGGTCAACCAGCTCCCGCGGTCTTCATCATCTCGTGTGGGAGGTTGTCGATAACAGTATCGACGAGGCTTTGGCCGGATTTTGTACGAAGATCGACGTCATCGTTCACAAAAACAACAGCATCACCGTTATCGATAACGGGCGGGGAATTCCGGTCGGCGAGAATGCCAAGCTGAAAAGACCGACGCTTGAAGTCGTGCTCACCGTTCTTCACGCCGGCGGTAAATTCGGCGGGGAGGATTCGGGATATAAAGTGTCAGGCGGTCTGCACGGAGTAGGTATCTCTGTCGTCAATGCGCTGTCCGAATCACTGATCGTCCAGGTTAAGCTTAAAGGTAAAATTCACCAGCAGGAGTACCGCCGCGGCACGCCGCAATACGATGTTAAAATCGTCGGCGAAACGGAAGAAACCGGAACTACGGTTACGTTTCAGCCGGACCCGGAAATTTTCAAGGAAACGACCGAATACGATTACGACATTCTCCAATCGAGAATTCGCGAGCTTGCATTTTTGAACAAAGGGATCGAAATCAACCTTCTGGATGAGCGTACGGACACAACCAACACTTTCATGTACGAGGGCGGCATTATCTCCTTTGTCGAGTATTTGAACCGCAACCGCGAGGCCGTCAACCAGACGCCGATCTATGTCGAAGGGGCGAAGGATAATATTTCGATCGAGATCGCGCTGCAGTATAACGACAGCTATACGGAGAATATTTACTCGTTTGCGAATAATATCAACACGCACGAAGGCGGAACTCACGAATCCGGCTTTAAAAGCGCGTTAACCCGGATTTTGAATGAGTATGCGCGCAAGAGCAACTCCATCAAAGAGAGCGATTCCAATCTTTCCGGCGACGATGTGCGCGAAGGTTTGGCAGCGATCATCTCCGTGAAAATTCCGGAGCCGCAATTCGAAGGACAGACGAAGACCAAGCTCGGAAACAGCGAGGTTCGCGGTATTGTCGAGTCTTTGTTTGCCGAGAAATTGCAGGAATTTATGGATGAGAACCCTGCCGTCGCCAAAAAAATTGTGGAAAAAGGCATCCAGGCGGCCAGAGCCCGGGAAGCCGCGCGTAAAGCCAGAGAGCTTACACGCCGTAAAAGCGCCCTGGAAGTCAGTTCGCTCCCGGGTAAACTCGCCGACTGCTCATCCAAGGATGCTTCCATCAGTGAAATTTACATCGTAGAAGGTGACTCCGCGGGAGGTTCGGCTAAGCAAGGGCGGGACCGCCACTTCCAGGCTATTCTTCCGCTGCGCGGTAAAATTTTGAACGTGGAAAAAGCGCGGTTGGACCGCATTTTGTCCAATACGGAAATTCGCGCGATGATTACGGCCTTCGGAACGGGCATCAGCGAAGATTTTGAAATTACGAAAGCCCGTTACCACAAAATCATTATTATGACCGATGCCGATGTCGACGGCGCTCACATTCGGACACTGCTCCTTACCTTCTTCTACAGATACATGAAAAAACTGATCGAATACGGTTATGTTTACATTGCCCAACCGCCGCTTTACAAGCTGGAACGCAATAAGACGGTGCGGTATGCCTACAACGACAAGCAGCGTGAAATCATTATGCAGGAATTTGGCGAAGGCGCAAAAGTGAACGTACAGCGTTACAAAGGTTTGGGCGAAATGAATCCGGAGCAGCTGTGGGAAACGACTATGGACCCGGAAATCCGTACGCTGTTGCAGGTGACGATCGACGACGCGATTGAGGCGGATGCGATTTTCGATGCGCTGATGGGTGACAATGTAGAACCTCGAAGAGATTTTATCGAAGAGCATGCGAAATACGTGAAAAACTTGGATTTCTAATTTCGACGTCTTAGGCGTTGCATATGATGTAAGCTTTCAGGAGGAACATTCATGAGCGAAGAATTACATTCGCAAGTCAAAGAAATCGATATCGGTACGGAAATGCGCACATCTTTCCTGGATTATGCGATGAGCATTATTGTCAGCCGCGCGCTGCCGGACGTCAGGGACGGTTTGAAGCCGGTTCATCGCCGTATCCTGTTTGCAATGTCCGAGCTGGGGATGTCCCCCGACAAGCCTTATAAAAAATCGGCCAGAATCGTCGGCGAAGTCATCGGTAAATATCATCCTCACGGGGATTCGGCCGTGTACGAGACGATGGTGCGGATGGCCCAGGACTTCTCCCTTCGCTACATGCTGGTAGACGGCCATGGCAACTTCGGTTCCATTGACGGAGACTTTGCCGCAGCGATGCGTTATACGGAGGCGCGTCTATCCAAAATCGCGATGGAACTGCTCCGCGACATCAACAAAGAGACGATCGACTTTGTGCCTAACTATGACGGCGAGGAGAGCGAGCCTGCGGTTCTGCCTGCCCGCTTTCCGAATTTGCTCGTCAACGGAAGCTCGGGTATCGCCGTCGGTATGGCTACGAACATTCCTCCGCACAATTTGGGCGAAGTCATCGAAGGCATTCAGATGCTGATCGACAATCCAAGCGCCAGCCCGCTTGAGCTGATGTCGGTTATCAAGGGGCCGGACTTCCCTACGGGCGGATATATTCTTGGCCGCGAAGGCATCAGACAGGCGTACTCCACAGGCCGCGGCTCTGTGACTATGCGCGCCAAAACGCTGATCGAGGAGAACAACAACAAAGCCAGAATTATCGTGAACGAACTGCCGTATCAGGTGAACAAAGCCAGGTTGATTGAAAAAATCGCTGAGCTCGTCCGTGAGAAAAAAATCGACGGCATTACCGACCTGCGCGACGAATCCGACCGCAACGGGATGCGGATCGTCATCGAGCTCCGGCGCGATGTAAATCCGAACGTCGTGCTTAACAATTTGTTTAAGCAGACGGCGCTGCAGTCCAACTTCGGCATCATTATGCTGGCGCTGGTGGACGGTCAGCCTCGCGTTCTGAATTTGCGCGAAATGCTTCACTACTACCTCAAGCATCAGCAGGAAGTGATTCGCCGCAGAACCGAGTATGATTTACGAAAAGCGGAAGCGCGTGCTCACATTCTCGAAGGTTTGCGGATTGCGCTTGACCATCTGGATCAGGTTATCGCATTGATTCGCTCGTCGCAGACGCCGGATGAAGCAAGAGAGGGCTTGATCAACACATTCAATCTGAGCTACGAGCAGGCTCAAGCCATTCTTGATATGCGCTTGCAGCGCTTAACCGGCTTGGAACGCGATAAGATCGAAGCGGAGTACGCGGAGCTCATGCAGAAGATTGCCGAATACAAAGCTATTCTTGCAGATGAGCAGCTTATTCTTGCAATCATTAGCGAAGAATTGAATGAAATCAAAGATAAATATGCGGACGATCGTCGTTCCGAAATTACAATCGGCGAGGAAAGCATCGAAGATGAAGACCTCATCCCTCGCGAAGATGTCGTCATTACGATTACGCATACCGGCTACATCAAGCGTCTGCCTGTATCTACCTACCGCAGCCAGAAGCGCGGGGGCCGCGGAGTCGTCGGCATGGATACCAAAGACGATGATTTTGTCGAACATTTGTTCGCGACAAATACACACCATTACCTCATGTTCTTCACGGACAAAGGCAAAGTGTATCGTTTAAAAGCATACGAGATCCCGGATCTCAGCAGAACTGCGCGGGGAACGCCGATCATCAACTTGATTCAAATCGAGCAAGGCGAAACGATCAACGCCGTAATCCCGGTTGAAGGCTTTGAGACGGATCAATACATCTTCTTTGCAACCAAGCAAGGTATTGTGAAGAAAACGCCGATAAACGATTACTCCAATATTCGCAAAGGCGGCCTAATCGCCATCAACCTGCGCGAAGACGACGATTTGATTGGCGTGAAATTGACTGACGGTAATCAGGGCATCATAATGGGCACCAAACTCGGCATGTCCATTCACTTCCCTGAGCAGGACGTTCGTTCGATGGGCAGATCCGCTACGGGCGTGAAAGGCATTCACTTGGATGAAGACGATGCCGTTATTGATATGGACGTCGTCCATGAGAATAACAGCGTCTTAATCGTAACTTCCAAAGGGTTCGGCAAGCGAACGCCTGTTGCCGAATACCGAATTCAGACACGCGGCGGAAAAGGAATCAAAACCTTGAACGTAACGGAGAAAAACGGCCCTGTGGTTGGGCTCAAAGTCGTTCAGGACGATGAAGACCTCATGATCATTACCGCGTCCGGCACCGTAATCCGGACAAGTATGTCCGGCATTTCAATCATGGGCCGCTACACGCAGGGCGTCCGTTTGATCAACATTCGCGAGGACGATGAGGTCGGAACGCTTGCCCGCGTTCAAAAAAATGAGGAACAAAACGATGAAGACGAAGAGGATAACAACGATTCGTCGGAAACTCAACAATAATTTTATTGGGATGGGGGCTTACAAACCCATCCCTTTTACTTTACAATATCAAGTAGATCAACTTTAGTAAGGTGAGTGAATATTGTGCCGACAGTAGCCGTTACTCAATTAAAAGATGGAGAAAAACTTGGCGATAACGTTGTAACGAAGCTGGGCAACACCCTTTTTTACAAAGGTAAGGTGCTTACGGAGAAAGACATAGAGATTTTAAAAGCGTTCCTTATCCAATCGGTGTGGATCGAGCCTCAGGCGGGCGCCGAGCCAGAGCCGGTTGCGGAAGAGGGTAAACCGGTTGAAAGTTCAACCGCCCATCCTTTTTTTATCGAATATCGAAATATGTTAGCTTTGCTGCGGCGCGTATTTCATCTTGTCAGCGGGGGGCAGACGATTCCCATTCTTGATATCCGCACAAGGCTGGAAGCTCTGATTCAACATATCGATGCCTATAAGGTGCTGACTTTTGCGCCCAAAACCCCCAACCTTCAGGACTACTTGTACCATAAAAGCATTATGGTCAGCTTAACCTCGTACTCATTAGCCAAATGGCACGGCTTACCTCAAAAAGAATTGATGCAAGTCGCCCTTGCCGGACTTTTGCACGATATCGGCAACGCGAAAATCGATTATTCCATTTTAGAAAAAAGACAAGCCTTGAGCCGTTCCGAAATGGACGAAATCAAGCAGCATACGCTGATCGGCTATAATGTGCTCAAAAATATGACGGCCATCAACGAGGGCGTAAAGCTTAGCGCACTTCAGCACCACGAACGTGAAGACGGGTCAGGCTACCCCTTAGGCGTCAAAGGCGACAAAATTCACATCTATGCCAAAATAGTCGCTATCGCAGACATTTTTCACGCTATGACAAACGATCGCTTCTACAAAATCGCCTTGTCTCCCTATTTGGTTTTGGAGCAGCTTTTTACTGAATCGTTCGGCAAAGTAGATCCGACGCTTGTTCAAGTGTTCATCAATAAGTCCACTCAAATTAGCAACGGAACGCTTGTAAAGCTCAGTGACAATCGTGTGGGCGAAATCGTGTTTTCCGATCGTGCCCATCCGACCCGGCCATGGGTGAACATCAATGGCACCATCGTCAACCTGGCTACGGAAAGAAGTCTGTTTATTCAGGACGTACTCGGTGCAATATAAAATAATAGATGTGAGAGCCTTATCGCTGATAGGGCTTTTTTCAATTGGAAAGCAATTTTTCAAAAAAAGCTTGCATTCGCAATCTATCTTTGATATATTACTCCTTGTCGCTTTTGAGACAGCGAGATTGCAAAAAAAGAATTTAAAAAAAATACTTGCAATCGAGTAGGCGAATGTGATATATTGATTAGGTCGCCTTCGAAAGACGGCGATGCGAACGAAAGAAATTGCTCTTTGAAAACTGAACAACGAGTGAAGAAGCAAGGTTGAGCAATCAACCAAAACAAGAGATTGCAAAATCTCGTCAGCTTTGAAATTGAGCT